>DATAOT010000248.1:0-8900 GCA_036265615.1 Aestuariivirgaceae bacterium | reverse complement strand
TCGGGCCAGCCGCTGTTCAGGCGCGCGACCCTGAAGGCTTGTTCTGACTTTCCATCGACGCCACCAGCCGTGGTCTGTCGATCACGCCCTGGCGAACGGCGTCGCCCCTGGTAATCGCCGTCTGGGGTGAGACATAGACTGGTTCGCCGTCCTTCCTGAGGACATAACGCCAGGGGGGTCCCACGGCATCGATCTTGTATGCCGTCATGTCGATCATTGGTCCTCCAGCAACCTTCCCGTGAGTTACCGTCGACGATTACAGATTGAATCGCGCGCTGGGTGAAGCGCTCGATGGACAATAAGCGTCTGAGCCAAACGCATGGCCGGACCGTCCCGTCAATGATGTCGCGCATGCACCAGGAGACCGACAATCGTCGTCTCCCCGAGAGCCCTGCACGCCTCCAGTCGGTGCAGACCTTCGACAAGGACCAGCCGTTCGCCATCCTGGCGCACCAGGATCGGGGTGGTTTGGCCGGATTCCAGCATGCTTTCGGCGATCGCCTGGACGGTTTTCAGATCGAGTGTCTTGCGCCGCTTTACCGGAACATAGATCTGTTCGATGGCAAAGACCTGATTCTTCAGCATGGCCATCTCCAAGACGCAAGGTTGGAGCATGGCCGCGAGATTACATGAAAGGATCGGGTTTTGCCTTATTTCTCGTGAACGAAGGTCGAAGCCTCGGCATTGGCCTGCGACAACCGGAAAGCGCCGACTCCGGAGATCGTGCCCGAGAGCACGGTTGCCATGACGAGAACCACGAGAACCCGGCGCAGAAACGGCGCATCGGCATGAGTAGCGGACATTGTTCGAGCCCCAATTTCCTGGCAGGGGCTTGTGCCCGCTGCGTTTTTGCCATCCCCCGTCCGGATCCGCCGAACGTTGAGCGACATTGGACGAAGGGCGCTGAATCCGCTCTGAACGCGCCGTTCAGCCAGCGTTCATCCACCCTCGAGCGAAGCTTTGCCGGGCGAGCGCCGGATAGCGCAGCGCCTGCAGCATGCCCCGCGATGCGAGAAAGGTCAGGATCGCGAGCCACAGCCCGGCGTTGCCGAGCGGTTTTGTGAGCCACCACACGGCGAGGTAGAGCGCGAGCGTCGCCAGCATCAGATCGCGCATGGCGCGGGTCCATGTGGCGCCGATATAGATGCCGTCAAAGGTGAACGCGAAGGTACCCGTTACTGAAGCCAGCGCCGCGAAGCCGAGGAATTCGCGGGCCTTGAGCTGCACCGCTTCGTTGGCCGTCATCAGATCGATGAACTGCGCCCCGGCTGCGAAGAAGAGCAGGGTGGCGCCCAGCCCGAAGCCGAAGCCCCAGATCAGCGACAGCTTCACGGCGCGGCCGAACGCGACTTGATCGCGCGCCCCGACGGCCCGGCCGCATAATTGTTCCGCGGCCGACGCGAAGCCGTCGAGAAAGAACGCGCCGACCATGACGAAATTGTTGAGCACCGAGTTGGCTGCCAGCACGACGTCGCCGGCGCGCGCCCCCTGCGCGGCAAAGAACAGCCAGGCGGTGATCAATGCGGCGGTTCTGATCAGAATGTCGCGGTTGATCAGGAACAGGCGCTTGACCCGCGCCATGTCGAACACCCGCGAGGGATCGGGCGGGCGCATGCCAAGGATGCGGAGCGCCAGGGCAAGGCCGACGGCTGCGCCGGCCGCCTCGGCGGTCACCGTCGCCAGCGCCGCACCGGCAACGCCGAGATCGAGCGCGATGACGAGGAGCGCGATCATCGCCGCATTGACCAGGTTGATGACCACCTGCAGGCCCAGCGCCGTGTTGGCCCGTGCCAGCCCGACGAACCAGCCGAGCAGCACGTAGTTGGCGAGCGCCAGCGGCGCCGACCAGATCCGGATCGCGAAATAGGCCTGCCCTGCGCTTGTCACCTCGGGACTCGCACCCATCAGCGCGAAGGTGCCGGCAGCGAGCGGCGTCCGCAGCGCGATCAGGGCAATTCCGATGACGGCGGCGAGCAGCAGCGCCCTCACGAGCGTGGCGCGCTGCTCCGCCACATCGGCCGCACCCAGCGCCTGCGCGGTGAGCGCCACCGTCCCCATGCGCAGGAATCCGAACAGCCAGAACATGCAGTCGAACACCACCGACGACATGGCGACGGCGCCCAGCGTGTGCGCCTGCCCGAGCCGGCCGATCACCGCCGTCGCGACCACGCCGATGAGCGGCGTCGTTGCATTCGACAAGGTCATCGGGATGGCGATCGCCAGCACGCGCCCATTGGTGACCGCGTAGCGCCGCGGCGGCTCGCCTGTCTTCAATGCATCTCCCAGGTGCGTCCGCCGCCGCGGCAGCGAATTGTGAGCAGGCAATAGTGACTAGCGAATAGCGAGGAGGCAAGAAGCAGTAGGGAACAGGCAGCAGGCAGTATCTCGAGGGATAGAGGATCTTTGCCCATTGCCTATTGCCTACTGCCCACTGCCCACTGCCTACTGCCTACTGCCTATTCACTATTCCCTGCTCACTGTTCGCTACCGATGACCCGACCTTACGAATACCGACCAGCGTGGTTCTTTCTCCTGGCGTTTCTGGGCAGCTGGGGTCCCTGGCTGCTCGGCCTCTATCTCGGCTCCGAGCCGGGCTTGGGGCGTTACGCTGCGCTCCTCAACTTCATGGGCCTTCTCGGGCCGATGGGCGCGACGAGCTTCCTCGTCCTGACGTCCGGCAACATGGCGCTGCAGAACGACCTCAAGGACCGGCTTCTCGAGCTGCGGCGGATCCGGCCTCTTCTTGCCGTATTGGCGGTCGCGATGCCCCTTCTGGTCATCTTGCTCTCGATCGCCATCTCGCTGTGGTTTGGCGAGTCGACTGCTCAGTTCGGGCTGGCGGGCGGCCGCGATCTCGTCACGCTGATCATCCTCGCGCTGGTCCTGGCACCGATTTACGAGGAGACGGGCTGGCACGGCTATGGCGTCGACAGCCTCAGGGCGCGCAACGGGGTGATGGAAGCGACTCTCCAGTTTGCCGTCCTGTGGTGCGCCTGGCATGCGCCGCTCGTCCTCATCCCCGGCACCTATCAATACGGGCTGGCGAGACTGGACAACAAGATCTACATCGCGAATTTCTTCCTCAGCATCATCCCCGCGGCAGTCATCGCCAACTGGTTCTACTACCGCAATGACCGCTCCGTCCTGGCCTCGATCCTGCTGCACGCGATGTTCAACGCGGCATCGGTGCTGATCAATGCCGCACAATTCGCCAAATGCATCGCGACGCTTCTCTATTCGGCCATCGCCGTCGGTCTCGTGCTTGGCGATCAGCGCCTGTTCGCGCAAGCCCCGCGCAATTTCCTGATGCGACGCCTGCCCACGCAGGCTCGCTGACCGGGCACCCGCCCCGCGCCTCACACCGGCTCGAATCGGCCGGATCTGCCGGCCCGGAACACCGCGTCGAGCACCTTCATGTTCCTGACCGAATCCTCGAGCGGGAAGGGAAGGGGGGTGCCGTTGCGGATTGCGCCGGCGAAGAGATCACCCTGCAGCGTGTACTGGTTGACCGGATCAAAGACCTCGGCCCGCACCGAGCCGCCGCCGAGCGCCGAGCCGTCATCGACGAAGATCCGGCATGGCCTGTCCGGCGGGGCGTTGAACGGGATTTCGATCTCGATCCGGCCGTCGCTGCCGAGGATCTGCATGCACTGATAGGGCACGAGCTGGGTCGAGCAGAAGAACAGCGCCTGGCCGGTCGGAAACTCCATCAGCACGCTGGCCAGCCGGTCGGTCGCGAAGGAAGGATCGTGCTCGATCTGGCTTGCCACGCGGATCGGCTCCGCTGCGAAGAGGAAACGCGAGCCGACAATCGGATAGCAGCCGATGTCGTAAACGCCGCCGCCGCCGATATCGGCCTGATTGCGGACATTGGCCGGGTCGCGATTCATGTAGCTGAAGCTGCCCTGGACGACGCGCAGCGTGCCGATGGCGCCGTTCTGGACCAGCTCCCGGGCCCTGATCCATTGCGGATGGCAGCGCACCATGAACGCCTCCTGGATCTTGACGCCGGTGCGCTCGCGCGCCTCGACCAGGCGCATCGCCTCCTCGGCGCTGAGCGCGATCGGTTTCTCGCACAGCACATGCTTGCCGGCTTCGGCCGCAGCGATCGACAGCGGGACGTGCAGGTGGTTGGGGAGCGGGTTGTAGACCGCCTCGATCTCGGGGTCCTCGAGCAGCGCTTCATAGGAACCAAAGCTGCGCGGGATGCCGAGCCGCTCGGCCGCCGCTTCGGCCCGTGCGCGGTCGCGCGAGGCGATCGCCGCGATGCGGCAATGGCTGCTCGCTTGCATCGCCGGGATCACCTTCTCGAGCGCGATCCTGGCCGTCCCCATCACTCCGAAGCGCACCGGTTCCATGGCTGTCTCCTGGAGGCAGTAGGAATTAGGCAATAGGCAATAGGCAATGAATGATACTTTTCCCTACTGCCTACTGCCTACTGCCTACTGCCTACTGCCTTCTAATCATTATTCGCTGCTCGCGATTTCAGACAGCGCATTGGTCAGCGACGACTTCACATTGAGGATATGCGCCTTGAGGAGCTCCGATGCCGCCGCGAACGCCTTGGCGCTGCATAGCTTCACAAGCTCGGCATGCTCCTTCTCGGCGCGCTGCATGCCGTCGGTATAGGAGAGTTGCAGCCTGGTGTGCCGGTCGGAAGCCTGCAGCAGCGCCGTCACGATCGTCATGGTGCGCGGCCGGTTGCTGTGCTGATAGAGCATCAGATGAAACCGCGTATTGAGCTCGCCCCAGCGCACGACATTCTTGGTCCGCAGCTCGTGGCTGTATTCATTGAGAATGGCGTTGAGCTGGCCGAAGTCGGCGGCCGTCAGGCATGGCCCGGAGGCGAGCAGCAGCCATGGCTCGAGCAGGGCGCGCAGGTCGAACAGCTCCTCGATCTCGGCGATCGACAGCTCCGAGACCACCGCTCCGCGATGCGGGATGATCTTGATGAGCCCTTCGGCTTCAAGCTGCAGCAGCGCCTCGCGCAAGGGAATGCGGCTGATCCCGAATTCGGAGGCAAGCGCATCCTGGCGGAGCTGATAGCCGGCGGGGAAGCTGCCGGTGAGAATGCGGCGGCGGAGCTCCTCGGCGGTGGCGGCAGCGAGGGTGCGATGGGCAAGCCCCTTGGTGATTCCTGCGACGGGCGAATTCATGGCTCCCAATTCATCGTTTTGCGTGCAGAAAGCGGTTGTTTGCGGCACGTCTTGCTGTTCTTTCCCCACGATATTGACACAAGATTTGTATACAATCTACGATCTCGCCCGGAAAACAGGAGGTCGGCATGGTGGGCAAGGTCGCATGGCAGGGTGTTTTTCCGGCAGTGACGACCCAGTTCAAGCCGGACTTGAGCCTTGACGTGGCGGCCACGCAGCGCGTCCTCGCCGCCCTCGTCCGCGACGGCGCCTCCGGCCTCATCGTCTGCGGCACCGTCGGCGAGAATTGCAGCCTGACGCGCCAGGAAAAGCTGGCAGTCATCGAAGCAGCTCATGATGCAGCGGCTGGAAGAATCCCGGTATTGGCTGGAGTTGCCGAGTATACAACTCCCTTTGCGATAGAAATGATCACCGAAGCGTCCCGTATCGGCATCGATGGCGTCATGGTCATGCCGGCGTTGGTCTATTCCTCTAAGCCGCATGAGACTGCGATGCATTTCCGCAGCATCGCCAAGGCCACCGATCTTCCGATCATGGTCTACAACAATCCGCCGATCTACCGCACCGACGTCACCCCTTCGATCCTTGCCGACCTCGCCGACTGCGAGACCATCGTGGCCTTCAAGGATTCCTCGGGCGACACCCGCCGCTTCACCGATGTGCGAAACCGTCTCGGCGACCGCTTCCTGATGTTTGCCGGCCTCGACGATGTCGTTGTCGAAAGCGTGCTGATGGGGGCTGTCGGTTGGGTTTCCGGCATGTCCAATGCTTTTCCGCAGGAGGGCGAAGCCTTGTTCCGCCTGGCCCGGGAAGGCCGTTTCGAGGAGCTGATGCCGCTCTATCGCTGGTTTATGCCGCTGCTTCATCTCGACGCCCGTCCCGACCTCGTCCAGTGCATCAAGCTGTGCGAGCATCTGGTCGGGCGAGGGTCGGCGCTCACGCGCCCGCCGCGGCTCCCCCTCGAGGGGGCGGAGCGCCAGGAAGTTGAGGCAATCGTTCGACACGCGCTCGCCAACCGGCCCGCCCTGCCGGTCAGGCACAAAGCGGCTTGAGCGACAGTAACCACTCCGGACTTTCATGGACGCGCTCCTTAGGCTGCGTAACGTTTCCAAGACCTTCGGCAGGACAGTTGCTGTCAAACCAGTAGATCTCGAGATTCATCGCGGAGATTTCTTCGCGATACTTGGGCCGTCAGGTTGCGGCAAGACAACGTTGCTGCGCATGATCGGCGGTTTCGTCGAGCCCACTTCCGGAACGATCGAGATTGCCGGAAAGGACGTCACCGGCCTAGGCCCGGAGCGGCGTCCCACCAACATGGTGTTCCAGGGCTATGGCCTGTTCCCCCACATGACGGTGAAGCAGAACATCGCCTATGGCCTGCGCATCGCCGGGCTTCCCAAGCCGGAGATCGCCGAGCGCACCCGCGAGGCGCTGGCGCTGGTTCATCTCGAGGAGCTCGAATCGCGCATGGTGCAGGAGCTCTCCGGCGGCCAGCAGCAGCGCGTCGCCCTGGCGCGAGCCTTGATCATGCGTCCTCCGGTCCTGCTGCTCGACGAGCCGCTGGCTGCTCTCGATTTAAAGCTCCGCCAGGCCATGCAGGAGGAGCTGCGCCGCATTCACAGCGACATTGGCGGAACTTTCGTGTTCGTGACCCATGACCAGGGCGAAGCCATGAGCCTCGCCAACCGGCTGGGCGTCATGCATGAGGGCGAGTTGATTCAGGTGGGCTCTCCCGAGGACGTCTACCGGCGGCCGAAAACCGCCTTCGTCGCCGCATTCGTCGGTGATGCCAACATTCTGAGGGGCAGCCGCAGGGCAGGGGTGGTCACCCTGGATGCGGGGGCGCGCTTCCGCTCCGAGGGACCGGAATCACCGGTGATGGTGGTGGTCCGACCGGAAGCGATCGCCATCAACCAGCGCGAGGGCGACAGTGAGTGCACCCTGCGTGGCAAAATCGGCGACATGATCTTCTTGGGCGCTCACATCCGCTACTCCATAGATGTCGGCAGCCCGGCCCCGATCATGGTGCAGGTGAACCCCGGTTCGGCACCCCCCATGTGCCGCGGCCAGGAGGTGTTGCTGTCCTGGACCCCGGCCAATCAGACGATTCTGGCACCGTGACATGCCTGAAGTCGAATGCATTCTCGAGCATCAGGACGCGATCGGCGAGTCGCCGCTCTGGAGCCTTGGCGAAGAAGCGCTCTACTGGGTCGACGTGACGGCGCCGTGCATTTACCGGCTCGTCCTCGCCACGCGCCATCTCACCCGCTGGTCGATGCCGGAGGCGGTCGGCTCGATCGCCTTCCGCCGCAATGGCGGCCTGATTGCCGCCATGCGCAGCGGCATCTACGCCCTTGATCTCGAGTCCGGTCGCCGCGAAGCGCTCTTCCGGCACGGGTCCGACAGGCCGGGGCTGCGCTTCAACGATGGCAAATGCGACCGGGCCGGGCGCTTCTGGTCCGGAACCATGGATGACCAGGCCTTCGAGCCGCTCGGCGAGCTCTATCGGCTCAACCCGGATGGGCGCTGCGACGTCGTTGACCAGGGTTTCATCATCATCAACGGCATCGCCTGGAGCCCCGACAATCGCACCATGTATGTCGCCGATACCCGTCGCGACATCGTTTATGCTTATGACTTCGACATCTCGACAGGAAGCGCTGCCGGCCGGCGGCCGTGGATCTCGACGGAAAACATTCCCGGCCGGGTGGACGGGGCAACGATCGCCCGGGATGGCACCTATTGGTGCGCCCATGTCCGCGGTGGCGAGATCGCTCAATACGATCCCGCCGGGCACCTGATGCGGACCGTGCCGCTGCCGGTCAGATATCCGCTCATGTGCAGCTTCGGCGGACCTGACATGGACATTCTCTTCGTCACCACCGGGCGGGTCCTCGCCACGCCCGATGAACTCGCAGCCCAGCCCCTGAATGGCAGCCTGTTTGCCGTTCATGGCACGGGCAGCACCGGCATTCCGGAAGGTGAGTACGGCCGATGACGGAACACCCGCTTTCGGTTGAAACGCTCTCGCGCCGGCTGGCGGCGATAGCGCGCGTCCCGCTGGCCCATCTGCCGACACCGCTCGAGCCGTGCCCGCGTTTTTCCAAGGCGCTCGGCAAGGTCAATGTGCTGATCAAGCGCGATGACCTGACCGGGCTTGCCTTTGGCGGCAACAAGACGCGCCAGCTCGAATTCGTGTTCGACCAGGTGCTGCGCAGCGGCGCCGACATCGTTGTGGCAGGCGCCTATACCCAATCCAACTGGTGTCGCCAGATCACCGCCGCCGCCCGCAAATTCGGCCTTGATGTGTCGTTGGTGCTCGCACACGGCGTCAAGGGACCGCTGTTGCAGGGAAATCTGCTGCTCGACAGGATTCTTGGCGCCGAGGTCACCATCCTGAACGTGCTTGATGAGGAACTGCAGCCCCATCTCGAGGCCAAGGCTGAGGCGCTCCGCGGGCAGGGCCGCAAGCCTTTCCTGATCTCCTCCTTCGAGCTTGCGACGCAGTCGCTCGCCGCGCTCGGTTATGTCGAATCGGTCGTCGAAATCGTCCGCCAGCTCGGCTCCACGGGAGGCACGGCGGACTATCTCTATGTTGCCGGCTCGGAGATGTCGCCCGCCGGCCTCAATGTCGGGGTGAGGGCGCTCGGACTGCCGACCCGGGTCGTGTCGGTCAGTCCCATCGCCTATCCGGAACCGCGCGCTGATGAGATTGCCCGCATTGCCACCGCCTGTGCCGCACGC
>DATAOT010000247.1:0-67892 GCA_036265615.1 Aestuariivirgaceae bacterium | reverse complement strand
GTCGCGACCGCGCCGCCGCCAGAGCCGGCGCTGCCAGAGCTTGTGCCCCAGGCACAACCGGCCCCGCAGGGGAAAGCCGCGCCACAGGCAAAGCCGGCGCCGCAACCCGCTGCCGCGTCGACAGGCGAGGCGGCCCTGCCGCGCGCGAAGCCGGCCCTGCCCAAACCCGAACCGGCGGCCGAGACGCCCGATGCCCGCAACGCGGCACGGACGGCGGTCGGCGAGATGATCCGGCAGGTCCGTTTCCCGCAGCGGATCGACGAGGTCACCTCCATGGTCTCAATCAGCGCCTATGGCAGCGAGATCGTCGCCTCCTACCGCGCGGCGGTGGCGGACGACACGATCGACACCGATCAATTGCGGCGTCTCACCCTCGCAAGAGCCTGCGATGCGCCGATCATGATGTCTGCCCTGAACCGGGGCGCGACCCATCGGGCGCGATATACCGATCTCAATGGTCATGTCGCGGAGGTCGTGATCTCGGCTAAGGACTGCGAACCCTGATCGAGCCCTGGCGGGGTATGCTCCGGCCGGGGCGGCACCTGCGAGGCATGCGATGTTCGTTTCGTTCTTTCCCAGACCGGTCCCGTTCTTCTTCGCCTCGGCGGCGATCTGGACGGTGCTCTGCGTCGCTTTCTGGTATGCGGCCGGCGCCGATCTCGGCCGGGCGCTCGGCTTTGCCATCCCGCAAGAGATGACAGCGGGCGAGGTGGGCGTGCAGGTGTTCTGGTCGCCCACCTTCCTGTGGTTCTATTGCTATTACGCAGCGGCGGTGGTGGCTTTTACCGGCTTCTGGTCGTTCTATTCACCACATCCCTGGATGGGCTGGTCGGTGCTCGGCTCGGCCCTGATCCTGTTCGTGACCTATTTCCAGGTCCAGATCAGCGTTGCAATCAACAACTGGTACGGACCATTTTACGATCTCATCCAGGCCGCCTTGAGCAAATCGGCGCCGGTCACGCTCGGCGAGTTCTACGGGCAGCTCATCACCTTTGCCGAGATTGCCTTTCTAGCGGTCACGGTCGGAACACTGACGCGCTTCTTCGTCAGCCACTACATCTTTCGCTGGCGGACGGCGATGAACAACTATTATGTCACGCACTGGCCGCGGCTGCGCACGATCGAGGGGGCGTCGCAGCGGGTGCAGGAGGACACGATGCGGTTCTCCTCGACGGTGGAGGATCTCGGGGTCAATTTCGTCGATTCGGTGCTGACGCTGATAGCCTTCCTGCCGGTGCTGCTGCGGCTGTCGGGCTCGGTGACCGAGCTGCCGCTGGTCGGGCAGGTGCCGCATTCGCTCGTCAGCGTGGCGGTGCTGTGGTCGCTGTTCGGCACGATCTTCCTGGCGGGGGTCGGTTATCAGTTGCCCGGCCTCAATTTCTTCAACCAGCGGGTCGAGGCTGCCTATCGCAAGGAACTCGTCTATGGCGAGGATGACCCGAGCCGCGCCGATCCGCCGACGCTGGCGCGCCTCTTCCAGGAGGTCCGGCGCAACTATTTCCGGCTCTACTTCCATTATGCGTATTTCAACCTGGCACGAATCTTCTACCTGCAGCTGGACAACATCTTTCCCTATATCGTGCTTGGGCCGACCATCGTTTCGGGAAAGATCACGCTCGGGATCATGAACCAGATCCTCAACGCGTTCTCGCAAGTGCGTTCGTCGTTCCAGTATCTGGTGAATTCGTGGTCGACGATTGTCGAACTCATGTCGGTCTACAAGCGGCTGCGGGCATTCGAGTCGGTCATTCAGCCGGGCAATATGCAATTCGAAAACCAAGTCCAGATATGATAAGCTGCAAAGAGAGGGGATCAGCTGCAGCGTCGAGGTCATGAGCAGATTCGTGCCCACAATCATGCTTGGCCTGGCCTTGGCCATGTCGTGGAGCCTTCCGGCCGTCGCCGGCTCGGATGGGGACGGGGATCGGCAGAAGGGGCTTGCCGCCGCCAAAGCGGTTCCGGCCAAGGAACTGTTCGGCAGCGTCAAGGAACCGGCGCCGCTGTCGCCGCGGTCAATCGGGTTCTATTCGCATGGCTGCCTCGCCGGGGCGGTCGCCCTTCCCGTCAACGGGCCGGCTTGGCAGGTCATGCGCCTGTCGCGCAACCGCAACTGGGCGCATCCGGCGCTGCTCAATCTCATCGAGAAGCTGGCGAAGGATGCCCGCGCAAAGGATGGCTGGCCGGGGCTTCTCGTCGGCGATATCTCGCAGCCGCGGGGCGGGCCGATGCTGACCGGCCATGCCAGCCACCAGATCGGGCTGGATGCGGACATCTGGCTGACGCCGATGCCGTCGCATGTCTTGACCGCCAAGGAGCGCGAGGACATGGAGCCGCAGTCGGTCGTCAAGAGCCGCACGCAGATCGACCGGTCGGTGTGGACCGAGGCGCATGCCCGGCTCATCAAGCGCGCCGCCAGCTACCCGGAAGTGATGCGGATCTTCGTCCATCCGCCGATCAAGAAGGCGCTCTGCGATTGGGGTCTGGCGCAGCCGGGGTCGCATGCATGGCTCGCCAAGGTCAGGCCCTATTACAATCACACCTATCATTTCCACGTGCGCATCCGCTGCCCCAAGGCCTCCGAGGACTGCAAAGACCAGCCGATGCCTGAGCCGCCGGACGGCACGGGCTGCGGCGCCGAACTCGCCTATTGGTACTCCGAGAAGCCATGGGCGAAGCTGCCGCCGCTGGGCGGCCCCAAGCCGCCGGTTCGCGAGCTCATGATGTCGGCGCTGCCGAACGAGTGCCGGGCGATCCTGTCGATCAAATAGGCAATAGGCAGTAGGCAATAGATTGCCTCTAAGCAATTGACGGGCCGGCCCGACTCTGATCATGGGAGAGGCATGGAAATGTCGATCACCATCGGCGCGCTGGTAACCGGCGCGGTGCTCGTCGCCTTCATGCGGCTGCGGGAAGGCAGGTCACGGGCGAGCCTCGATGTGCCGCTGCTGCCGACGACGCCGGTGATGTTCCTCGGCATCCTCATGATCCTGCTGGCGAGCGTGCACCTTCTCAGCCTGTTCGGCTACGGCGGGCGCTGACCGCGGCTCAGCCCTTGACGTCGGTCTCCGGCCGATCGTCGCCGGACGACAGCTCGTCGTGCCAGCGTCCCTTCTCGTCCTCATAGGAAATCGGGGTCGTGGTGTCCGGCCGGACCTGCTCGTGGGCTGCGCGCTCGGCAGCCCGCCGGGCGGCGTCATGAGTCGGGAAAGTCTCCGAATAGACGCCTTCGACGCGGTAGGCCCAGCCGCCATCATGCTCGACGATCTCATAGGTCACCTTGGTCATGCTCAAATCCTTTCGATCGGCGTTACGTAGGGGTAAGTCGCTGGCGCGCAACGAAACCGTCCGAGTTGAAGTATGACCGGCGCAAGAATGCAGAAGCGACAAAGTGTCACCGGCGGTGTATGATCGCGCCATCTCAACCAGCTCAGGAGTCAGATGATGACGAATGAAGCCACGGTCAGCGCTTTTCAATCCAGCACCGCCCAGCCGGGCATCCGCAAGATCCAGTTTTCCGATCTGATCGACGTGTTGATGAAGGGGCTCGACGACTTCAATGCCAAGCCCAGCCATATCGTGCTGCTGGTCGTGATCTATCCGCTTCTGGCGCTGATCGCGGCCCGGATCGCGGCCGGCTACGACATGCTGCCGCTGGTGTTTCCGCTGTTGTCCGGCTTCGCGCTGATCGGGCCCGTGGCAGCGCTCGGCCTTTATGAGCTGAGCCGGCGCCGCGAGCTTGGCCTCGACATCGGCTGGGAGCACGCTCTGCGGGTGGTTTACGCTCCGTCAATTCGTGCCATCCTGGCGCTGAGCCTGATCCTCGGAGCCATCTATTTTGCCTGGCTTTTCTCGGCTTTGGCCATCCATTGGCTGATTTTCGGCAGTCTGGTGCCGACCTCGATCGAGGACTTCATCCTGCAGATCCTGACCACCCCAAAGGGCTGGACCCTGATCATCGTCGGCTGCGGCGTCGGCTTCATATTCGCGGTGGTGGTGCTCGCCATCAGCGCCGTGTCGTTCCCGATGCTGCTCGACCGCAATGTCGGGGTGATGACCGCGATCCAGACCTCGGTCCGGGTATTCCTGGCGAATCCGGCGACCATGCTGATGTGGGGCGCGATCGTCGCGGGCTCGCTGGTGCTCGGCTCGCTGCCGCTGTTCGTCGGGCTCGCCGTGGTCATGCCGGTGCTCGGGCACGCCACCTGGCACCTCTATCGCAAGGCTGTCGCGACCTGATCGCGACCCTCCCGGCCTCCTGTCGAGCGCTCCCCGTCCGGCCACTCCCCTGGCTGGTCACGCTGTAAGTGTTGTGCTACCAGAGTCCGGCTTCTCGAAAGCCGATGCGGTTCAAAGCTTATCCGGAGGGACGTGCGAGCGATGATCTTGGCTGTCGTGCTGCTTTTACTGGCCGTCGGATCTGTCGTGTTTCATTTCATGAGTCCCTGGTGGTGGACGCCGATTGCCTCCAACTGGAGCTACATCGACAGCACGATCCTCATCACCTTCTGGATCACAGGCGTCGCCTTCGTCATCCTCATCTGCTTCGTTGCCTATTGCGTCTTTCGCTTCCGGCACACGGAAGGACGGGAGGCGCATTACGAGCCCGAGAACAAGCGGCTCGAATGGTGGCTGACCATCGCCACGTCGCTCGGCGTGGCGGGATTGCTGGCCCCCGGCCTCGTGGTCTGGAAGGATTTCGTCACCGTCCCGGCGGGGGCGAGCGAAATCGAGGTCATGGGTCAGCAATGGCAGTGGAGCTTCCGCCTGCCCGGCAAGGACGGGGTGCTCGGCACCTCGAACGCGGCGCTGGTTTCCGCCGAGAACCCGTTCGGACTCAATCGCGATGATCCGCATGCGCAGGACGACGTGCTGGTTCAGGCCGCCGACCTGCATCTGCCGGTCGGCAAGCCGATCAAGGTGCTGCTGCGCTCGCAGGACGTGCTGCACAATTTCTATGTTCCCGAGTTCCGCGCCAAGATGGACCTGATCCCGGGCATGGTGACCTATTTCTGGTTCACCCCGACCCGCACCGCGAAGTTCGACGTCCTCTGCTTCGAGCTCTGCGGCACCGGTCATTACACGATGCGGGGCTCGGTGGTGGTGGAGGACGAAGCCGCCTTCAAAACCTGGCTGTCGCAGCAGACCGCCTTCCGCGATACCCAGCAGCCGACGCGAATGGCGACGAAAAACGCGTCTGACGTGCGATGAAATCAACCACGAGCCACACGAAAGAGCGGTGATGTTGACCGGCCGTTTTCATAAGAACCGATGCGGCGTCGGCCGGGCGCCAGTGCTTCAGCGAAATGAGGGTGTCTGATGGTCGATGTCACTCCGTCTGCGGTCGACTATGTCGCGCCAGCCCACGAGGAAGACGAGCTTTATCATCCCCATAGCTTCCTGACGAAGTACATCTGGAGTCAGGACGCGAAGATCATCGCCATCCAATATGCCGGCACGGCAACGGCCATCGGCCTCGTGGCGCTGGTGCTGTCCTGGATGATGCGGCTGCAGCTCGGCTTCCCGGACACCTTCTCGTTCATCGCACCGGAGGCCTATTACCAGTTCATCACCGTGCACGGCATGATCATGGTGATCTACCTGCTCACGGCGCTGTTCCTCGGCGGCTTCGGGAATTACCTCATACCGCTCATGGTCGGCGCGCGAGACATGGTGTTCCCGTATGTCAACATGCTCAGCTACTGGGTCTACCTGCTGGCCGTGCTGGTGCTGGTGGCAAGCTTCTTCGTGCCTGGCGGGGCGACCGGGGCCGGCTGGACGCTCTATCCGCCGCAATCGATCCTGCAAGGCACGCCTGGCCGCGATTACGGCATCATCCTGATGCTGGTGTCGCTGATCATCTTCATCATCGGCTTCACCATGGGCGGCCTCAACTATGTGGTAACGGTGCTGCAGGCGCGTTGCAAGGGGATGACGCTGATGCGCCTGCCGCTCAGCGTGTGGGGCATCTTCGTCGCGACCATCCTGGCGCTGCTGGCCTTCCCGGCGCTGTTCGTCGGCTGCGTCATGACTCTGTTCGACCGGATTCTCGGAACCAGCTTTTTCATGCCGAAGATCGTCGAGTTCGGCGAGCAGCTGGGTTATGCCGGCGGCAGCCCGATCCTGTTCCAGCACCTGTTCTGGTTCTTCGGCCACCCGGAAGTCTATATCGTGGCGCTGCCGGCCTTCGGCATCGTCTCGGACCTGATCAGCACCCATGCCCGCAAGAACATCTTCGGCTATCGCATGATGGTGTGGGCGATCGTCGCGATCGGCGGCTTGAGCTTCGTGGTGTGGGCGCACCACATGTATGTCAGCGGCATGAATCCCTATTTCGGCTTCTTCTTCGCGACGACGACGCTGATCATCGCCGTCCCGACCGCGATCAAGGTCTATAACTGGGTGCTGACCCTGTGGCGGGCCAACATCCATCTCACCACCCCGATGCTGTTCGCCATCGCCTTCATCCTGACGTTCGTGAACGGCGGCATCACCGGCCTCTTCCTCGGCAATGTGGTGGTCGACGTGCCGCTCAGCGACACGATGTTCGTGGTGGCGCACTTCCACATGGTGATGGGCGTGGCGCCGCTCTTGGTGATCTTCGGGGCGATCTATCACTGGTACCCGCTGGTGACCGGGCGGATGCTCAACAAGACCTTCGGGCTCATCCATTTCTGGGTCACCTTCGTCGGCGCCTATTTGATCTTCTTCCCGATGCACTATCTCGGCTTCATCGGGGTGCCGCGGCGCTATTTCGAGATCAAGGACACAAGCTTCATCCCGGATACCGTGCATGATCTCAACATGTTCATCTCGGTCGTGGCGCTGATCGTCGGCGCGGCCCAGATGCTGTTCCTGTTCAACCTGATCTGGAGCATCTGGCACGGCAGGAAGGCGGAGCGGAATCCGTGGCATGCGACGACGCTCGAATGGCAGACGCCGGAAATGCCGCCCGGGCACGGCAACTGGGGCAAGGAGACGCCGGTGGTCTATCGCTGGGCCTATGACTACAGCGTTCCCGGCGCTGCCCAGGATTACCTGCCACAGAACATGCCACCCGATCAGGTGCCGCACGCAGCGCCGCATCGGCTGCAGCCGGCCTGAGGCACGCCTTGGGCATCCTGGCAAAATTGTCGGAGAAGCCCTGGGAGAAATCCCAGAGCGAGCGCGACAATCTGCATGAGGGCGGCACCTTCAGCATGCCGACGGCGTGGCTCGGGCTGAACGTGCTCTTCGCGGTGATCGGGGTGCTCTTCCTGTTGCTGAGCATCGCCTATTACCACCACCGCATCATTCACGCCCTGGAATACCAGGCGGCGGCGGCCCAGTCGGCGTCGTTCCTCGATCTGTGCCTGGCATCGGGCACCGCCTGGTTCGGCCTGCCGAAGCTGTGGCTGCTGTGGGTGAATACCGGCATTCTGTTCGCCGGCAGCCTCGCCATGCAGGGGCTGCAGACCGCAACGCGGCGCGGCGAGGCGCAATCGGTGCGGGACTATCTGATCATCGCCGGGGCGCTGACATCGGCGTTCCTGGTCGGGCAGATCCTGGTGGGGCGGCAGCTTTCCGCGCTTGGGTTCTTCGCGGCAACGACACCGGCGGTGGCGTTCTTCCTCATCATCGCGCTCCTGCACGGGCTCCATGTGTTCGGCGGCCTCCTGCCGCTCGGGCGCGTGGGGCAGCGGCTCATGCGCGGCGACAAGGTTGCCGATCTGCGGCTGATCGTGGAATTGTGCACGGCCTATTGGCATTTTCTGCTGGTGGTCTGGTTGTTGTTGTTCGGAATGCTGCTGCTGACCTGAGGGGCTTGTCGAATGTCGCATAGTGCTGCCGTCGTCGAAGACAAAGCAACGCACGCACCGCGGAGCTGGAACACCCTGGTGCGCGACTGGTCTTCCGATCAGCGCGCGTTCAAGAATGTCCCCTGGGGGAAGGCCATGATGTGGATCTTCCTCCTCAGCGACACCTTCATTTTCAGCTGTTTTCTGCTGTCCTACATGACCGTGCGCATGTCGACGCTCGATCAGTGGCCCAATCCGAGCGAGGTCTTCGCGCTCCATATCGGCGGCCGGGACATTCCGCTCATCCTGATCGCGATCATGACCTTCGTCCTGATCAGCTCGAGCGGCACGATGGCGCTCGCGGTGAAGTATGGCTATCAGAAGGACCGGCACAAGACGGCCATTCTGATGATCCTCACCGCCATGCTCGGGGCGACGTTCGTGGGCATGCAGGCATTCGAATGGACGAAGCTGATCCGCGAGGGCGTGCGGCCCTGGGGCAACCCCTGGGGAGCGCCGCAATTCGGCTCGAGCTTCTTCATGATCACGGGCTTCCACGGCACACACGTGACGATCGGGGTGATCTTCCTCATCATCATTGCCCGCAAGGTGTGGCGCGGCGATTTCGACATCGAGCGCAAGGGCTTCTTTACGAGCCGGAAGGGGCGTTACGAAATCGTCGAGACGACCGGTCTCTATTGGCACTTCGTCGATCTTGTCTGGGTTTTCATCTTCGCCTTCTTCTATCTTTGGTGAGGGACGACATGGCACACGTCGAGAGCCAGCATGCTCAGGGCCAGCAGGCGCATGGCCAGCAGGCGCATGGCCAGCAGCACCCGCTCGGCATCTATCTGTGGATCTGGGGGCTGCTCTTCGTTCTGAGCACGTTCTCCTATCTCGTCGACTATTTCCACCTGCACGGGCTGTTGCGCTGGTCGCTGATCCTGCTGTTCATGATTCTGAAAGCCGGCTTGATCGTTGCCGTCTTCATGCACATGGCGTGGGAGCGCCTGGCGCTGATCTACGCCATTCTGGTGCCGCCGGTGCTCATCCTCGTGTTCGTGGCGCTGATGACGCTTGAATCCGATTATACATTCCTCACGCGCGAGACATTCTTCGGGTTCGGACACTAAGCATGCTGGTCATCATCACGTGGATTGGAACCATTCTGGTGATTGCCGGGGTGGTTTACTCGGCCGGGCAGGTGCTGTGGCGCGGACCCCTGAGCGGTGGCCGGCGGGAGGAGGCGACGACGCTCGAACCGCCGCGCGGACCGGCGCGGTCGCTCGGTCTCGCCCGGGAATGGCCCGGGCTGGCCTTGATCGGCCTCGGTGCGATCCTGCTGCTCGCCCGGGCGGCGGTCTTGTTCATGAGCGGCTAGAGCAAGATGTTATCAGGTAGACCCAGCCTGCGTTGCGCTGCGGCGTTACGATCCGCAAGGAGCCGCGCGCTGCGCGATGCGGGACATCGGGCAAGCGCGGCGACACAGCGGGCGGCCGCCGCGCCGCAACCCCAAGGGCCGGGCGCTTTTGCCGCGTGGGTTCGTCGAAGGCCTCGACCGTGCTGCCGATACGCCCTTCGGCCGTTCTCCTGCCCACGCGGCAAAATCGCTCCGGCGCAGGTGGGTCCATCTGATAACATCATGCTCTAGACATCGGCTCTCATGATCACCTATCGCCATCTCAAGGCTGCGATATTCGATTGGGCCGGGACGGTGATCGACCATGGGTCGCTCGCGCCCATGGGAGCCTTCGTCAAAGCTTTCGCCGAATTCGGCGTCGATATCTCGATCGAGGAGGCGCGCGGCCCGATGGGCATGGCGAAGCGGCCGCACATCGCGGCGCTGATGGCCCTGCCGCGCATTGCCGAAGCCTGGCAGGCCAGCCGCGGCCGGCCGCCGGAGGACCGCGACATCGATGAGGTATTCGAGATCTTCCTGCCGATGAACATCGCCGCAGCGAAGGAGCATTCGCGGCTCGTCGCCGGCGCTGCCCGGACCATCGCCAAGCTCAGGGAAGGGGGGCTCAAGATCGGCTCCACCACCGGCTATACGCATGAGATCATGGACGCCATCCTGCCGCTCGCGGCGGAGCAGGGCTTTGCGCCGGACAGCCTGGTGTGCACCGGTGACACGCCGGCCGGCCGGCCATCGCCCTTCATGGTCTATCGATCGCTCATGGATATGGGAGTGTGGCCAGCCTCTCACTGCATCAAGGTCGACGATACCGAGATCGGGATCGCCGAGGGCCTCAATGCGGGCGCCTGGACGGTGGGCGTCGTGATGAGCGGCAATGTGTTCGGGCTGTCAGAGGCCGAGACCAGCCGGCTGCCGGCAGCCGAACTGGCTAGCCGGCGCGAGAGCGGCTATGCCCGGATGCGCAGCTGCGGGGCCCATCATGTGATCGACAGCATTGCCGATCTCGAGCCGGTGGCGGCGGAGATCGAGGGCAGGCTGCAGCGGGGCGAGCGGCCTTAGGCAATAGGCAGTAGGAGTGAGACGTTGGGGGAGGGGAGAAGAGGCTCAGCATTATCCAACTCCCTATTGCCTGTTGCCCCTTGCTTCACTGTCGCGCCACGCCTTTGGGTTCTGGAACTGGCCCTGCCATAGGCCGCGCCTGATGTTGCGGGCCCGCTCTTCGCTCGCAGAATAGACGGAGGGCAGGCGCTCATAGGCGATGGCCCAGCCATCCTCGACCATGCGCTGGTTCAGTTCCACGGCCCCGGCCATGCAAACCGCGACGGTGCGACGGTAGCGGTCATGATCGATCACGCGGCAGGTCACCGGCTTGTCGGCCATCAGCAGCTCGAGATGGCGGAAGGATTCGCGGCCGCAAGGGTAGGGTTCGGAACGGCCGTTGAGGCAGGTCTGGCGAAGCTCTGGCGCGTCAATGCCATAGAGCCTCACGTCACCCTCCGGTCCGCGCAGGGAATCGCCGTCGATGGCGTGAAGCGTGCCGGATATGGCGGGGTGGTCGCGGCTCGCTGCGAGCCACAAGGCGACGGCGATGATCACCATAGCGGCGATGTTGTAGAACAGGTGTCGCAAGGCCTGATCAGGGTTTGTTCCAGCTGTCTGCCGCTACGTCATCTTCGGCCCGGGCGGCCACCCAAGCCGCCCCCCCAGCGGTCTCCTCGAGCTTCCAGAACGGGGCCTTGGTCTTCAGCCAATCGATCAGGAAGGCACAGGATTCCAGTGCTGCCTGGCGGTGGGCGGCCGCGGTCATCACCAAGACAATGTCGTCGCCCGGCTCCATGCGTCCATAGCGGTGGATGACGAGGCTCGCGATGAGCGGCCACCGGGCGTGGGCCTCGGCCTCGATGGCCGCCAAGGCCCGCTCGGTCATCTGCGGATAGTGCTCGAGCGTCATCGACCTGATCGGGGCGTCGCCCGATTGCGCGCGCACCGTTCCGACAAAGACGGCAATGCCGCCAATTCCGGCATGGCCGCGCTTCAGCGCGGCATATTCCGAGCCGAGATCGAAGGGCTCCTGCTGGAGGCGAATCATGGGCCAATTAGACGAGGAATTCGCGGCAAGGCAAGGCGGGACTAATGAGAGGTGATCAGCGAGTGGTTGGGCCGAGCGCCTGCCCGACTGCTCCTCACCACCTACTTCCTCGGGCCGGCGGCCGGTGCTGCCTCGTCCAGAAATCCCTTGAGGAGGGAGTCGGTACCGCCAAGCCCAGCATCACCCACCGAACCGAAGCTGCCCTTCGAGCGATCGGAGAGCGTCGCCTTGACCCTTTCGCGCGTGGCCGCATCGAAGTTGCGGCCGTCATTCTGCAGCAGCGGGGCGGGCGCCCGCAGCTTGTTCAACGTGTCATAACCGGCGCGCGGATTTTCAAGGATCCCGGCGATGTCGGGATAAATCTTCGGGCTTCCCCAGGGCCCTTTGACCACCAGCGGGACCGCCAGGGCAGCGGCCTCGTTTGCCGCAGGCCCGCCGGCCGGAGCAGCGGCCAGCGTTGGCACAACCTTGAAGTCGAGGGCCCTGCGCAGCAGGTCCGCCTGGCCGGATCCCGTAATCGTCAATTCGGGCGCGACCAGCTGCAGATCGCTGCTCGTCGCAATCCCGTCCTCCAACGCAAAAGTCGCCGACAACTGACGGAACACGGTCCGGGAATCGGCAGCCGGCTGCCAGCCGGCCAGGATGTCCTTCTTGACGTCGCGCAGCATCCCCATAAGGCTGATGTCGCGCAGCGCGCCGTTGAGCATGCGGAACTCCGCCGTGCCGCGCAGAGTCGAGATCACCTCGCGCTCGCTGCGGCCGGCGCCGGCCAAAGACAGAGTCATCGAGGTGGTGCCGGTGAGGGCGTCAAGCCCCGCGGCGCCGGCGAGCAGCGGTGCGCCCTCGACGTTCTCGGCGCGAATGGCCGCCTGCACGGCCGGAACCGGGCGCGAGCCGTTGAGGACCAGACGGCCGGAAGCCTTGCCGCCATAGAGTTCGGTGTCCTTGATGGTCAGGTCGAGAACACCGCCGCCCAGTTCGGCTGAAATGTTGGCCTTGCCGGTCTTCAACCCGCCGATGCGCAGCTCCGAGGCGGCAAAGGACAGATTGGCGTCAAGCGCGCGCAATGGTGAAAAGTCGAGCTCCCTGTCGCTCCAATCGTCATCGTTGGCGGAATGCGAAGGCTGCCTGCGGTCGGCGATCCCGGCATAGATGTTCATGTCGAGGCGATCGACGCCGAGCGCGGCCGTCACCCGCGGCTTGTCCCCGGTGAGGTCGATCTTGATGTTGCCCTGGCCGTTCATGCCGTCGAGCGCCATGACGGTCTTTGACAGGCTGACCACGCCGTTGGTCAGATCGAATGATCCGTTCGCGGCAAAGGGACCAAGGCCGCGGCCCGAGCCCAGACGGAACCCTGTCCAGCCGGAGAGCTCGCGCAGCGACGTGCTCGACATCTCGACGGTGCCGGAGAGGCTCGCCTCCCGGTTCAGGACGGCACGGCCGCTGAAGGAGAATTTCAGCAGCGGGGAATCGAGCGTGACGTCGATGGGCGAACCCTGGCCGGGAATGCGCGCCGGATCCTTGACGAACAGCGTCATCGCCACCCGCTGGCCATTCCACAGCACATAGCCATGAACGGCGAAGGGCGAATCGGACGTTCCGAAACTGGCCATCAGGTCGGCGCCGGTGAGGGAGACCGTCCTGCCGGTGCGCTCATCGACGAACCGCACCACGCCGTTCTCGATCCGGATCGGGGCAGCGGCAATGCTGTCGAGCAGCTGCCGATAGGGGGCGCCGGCGGCCGGGCTGCTCGAGCCGGCACCGCCAAATGCCCAGTTGGCGCGGCCCTCGCCATCGCTGACCAGGGTGATGCGCGGATTGACCAGCGTCAGCTGCTTGACCTCTAGCCGACGGGCGAGAAGCGAGCTGGCGTCGATCTTGAGGCGCAGCCTGGGAATGGCGGCGAGCTGGCCATGATAGAGGCCCGGCGGATTGGACAGGACGGCATCGTCGGCCTCGATGCTGAGCTCGGGCCACAGCACGATTCGCGGGGCGCCGGAGACGGTCAGCGTCCGCCCGGTCGCGGCCTTGACCGCCTGCACGAGCTGCTGAACGGCGAAATCCGTGGGCAGCACGAGCGGCAGCGCACCGATGACGGCGAGCGCCATGATAGCCATGGCGATGACCGAGATCAGGATCAGAATGGTGCGCCGCACCGGCATCACGCCTCCTTGGGCTTAAGCCGCGATCCCGTGGTGCCGTCACACGGTGGCAGGACTGCGGCGAGGTGAGGCGATTCGCGAGGCTGAGAGCGCATCGTCAGTCAACTGTGCTTTGGACGAAACTCTGAGTGCGGGCCCCCTTGGGCCTTAGGGGACGTGCGGCTAAGGTGACATCATCTTCATTGGGCCAGCGGAACTGCCGACATGCCGGAAATGCCGTTGTGGAGACCGTCCAGCAAGCGCAAGCAGGACAGCAATCTCTCCCGTTTCAAAGCGGGTGTGGAAGAAAAGGTAAAGATTTCACTGGCCGGCTTCGAAGCCCTCCATGCTTGGTCGGTTGCTGATTCTCAGGCTTTTTGGGTAGAGCTGTGGGACTTTTGCAACATCACGTCAGTGTATCGCGGCAATCGACTTTTCCTCGACAGCGATAAGCTTCCCGATGTCCGTTTTTTCCCCGACGCCCGCCTGAATTATGCGCAAAACCTTCTTATTAGGAACGATGATACACCAGCATTGATCTTTCGCAGCGAGCACAAAGTGCGCCGCGCGGTCAGTTGGAAGGAATTGCAGGCCACTGTGGCAGAATTGCACCATGCCCTGGCCGAGACAGGCCTCAGCCAAGGCGATCGGGTCGCTGCCATCGTTCCGAACATGCCGGAGACGACGGCGATGCTGCTTGCCGCCGCCTCGCTCGGCGGCGTGTGGTCTTCCTGCTCGCCCGATTTCGGCGAGGGCGGCATCCTCGATCGGTTCGGCCAGATCAATCCGCGCGTGCTCGTGGCCTGCGACGGCTACTCCTACAATGGCCGCATCTTCGATATCGGCGACAAGGTGGCGGCGGTCAGAAGCAAGCTTGGAAGTGTCGAGCGGGTGGTCATCATCGACAATGTCGGAACGGCAAAGGCGCTGGCTGCGCGGATCCCCGGCGGCGTGACTTGGGAGGACTTCATCCGCGAAAAGCCGTCGGACGGCATCCGCTATGCCCAGCTCCCCTTCGACCATCCGCTCTATATCCTCTATTCCTCGGGAACGACCGGCATTCCGAAATGCATCGTCCATCGCGCCGGCGGCATCCTGCTCAAGCACCTGTGCGAACTCGTGCTCCATTGCGACCTGAAGAGCGACGACCGGCTGTTCTATTTCACGACCTGCGGCTGGATGATGTGGAACTGGCTGATGACCGGCCTCGCGGCGGGAGCGACGCTCCTGCTCTATGACGGCTCGCCCTTCTGGCCCAACGAGCGGGCGCTGTTCGACATTGCCGACGAGGAGGGGATCACCATTTTCGGCACATCGGCCAAGTTCATCGACGCGGTGCGCAAGACAGGCTGGCGGCCGCGCGACAGCCACAGCCTGGCCAGCGTCCGGACCCTGCTTTCGACGGGATCGCCGCTCGCCAGCGAAAGCTTCGAATTCGTCTACGACGCCATCAAGCCGGACCTGCACCTGGCATCGATCTCAGGCGGCACTGACATTTGCGGCTGCTTCGTCGCCGGCAATCCGCTCATGCCGGTGTGGGCCGGCGAGATCCAGGGCCCGACGCTCGGGCTTGCCATCGACGTGTTCGGCGATGACGGCAAGCCGCTTGCCGCCGGCAAGGGTGAACTCGTGTGCAAGAACGCATTTCCTTCGATGCCGCTCGGCTTCTGGAACGATCCCGAGGGGCGAAAGTACCACGCTGCCTATTTCGACCGTTTTCCCAATGTGTGGTGCCATGGCGATTTCGCAGAATGGACCGAGCACGGCGGCATGATCATCCATGGCCGCTCCGACGCCACCCTCAATCCCGGCGGGGTGCGCATCGGCACGGCGGAAATCTATGCCCAGGTGGAGCAGGTGCCGGAGGTGGTCGAGGCGCTGGCGATCGGTCAGAATTTTGACAATGACGTGCGGGTCGTGCTGTTCGTCAGGCTGAAGGACGGTGTCGTCCTGGACGAGGCGCTCGCCGGCCGCATCCGCGCCCAGATCCGGAGCGGGGCGTCGCCGCGTCATGTGCCGGCGAAGATCATCCAGATCGCCGACATCCCGCGCACCAAATCGGGCAAGATCACCGAGCTCGCGGTGCGCGACATCGTGCATGGGCGGGAGGTCAAGAACCGGGAGGCACTGGCCAATCCCGAGGCCCTCGAGCTCTATCGCGACCTGCCAGAGCTCAGGACGTAAAGAAGGAGTTTCGGCCTAGCCGGCAAGCACACGGTTGACCGGAAAGACGATCTCGACCGAGGTGCCCTTTTCGGGCTTGCTGGCGATCTCGAACCGCGCCCGGTTGGCTTCGGCCAGCGCCTTGGTCAAGGGCAGACCGAGCCCGGTGCCGCCGATTTCCGGATGTTCCCCATCATGGGCACGGCCGAAGGGGGTGAGGGCGATCTCGAGCGCCTCGGGTGCAATCCCGACGCCGGTGTCCTTGACCCTGAGGACGAATTCACCTGACGGGCGGGTCTGGCCGGAGACGATGACCTGGCCGCCGGCAGGGGTGAACTTGATCGCGTTGGAAATGAGGTTGAGCAAGATCTGCTTCATCGACCGCAGATCGGCGACGACGTTCGGCAGGCCGGCGGCAAAGTTGCGCCGCACGATGACCCGGCGGGCGCGGGCGTCCTCCTCCATCAGCTTCAGGCAGTGCTCGGCCAGCTCCCCGAGATTGACCGAGGTGAAATTCAGCTCGAGCTTGCCAGCCTCGACCTTCGACAGATCGAGAAGATCGTTGATGAGCGACAGGAGATGCTCGCCCGAGCTGTGGATGTCATTGGCATAGGCCAGATATTTGGGATTGCGCATCTCCCCGAAGCGTTCCGAGCGCATAACCTCGGAGAAGCCGAGAATGGCATTGAGGGGCGTTCTGAGCTCGTGGCTGATGCGGGCCAGGAAATCGGATTTCTGGGCGCTTGCCTTTTCGGCATCGTCCTTGGCCTGCCTGAGCTCGGCTTCGGTCTTCTTCCACTGGGTGATGTCGCGCATGACGGCGCAGAAGGCGGGGGCGCTGTCGGGTCTGAGCCTCGTGTCGCCATTGGTGCCCATGCGGCCGATGGTGAGGAAGACCGGGATCTTGCCGCCCTGGGCGGCGATGGCCTGGACCTCCCGGCCATCGTTGAAGATCGAGGCGATGCCGCCTTCGCCGAGCGCTGCCAGATAGTCGCGGACGATCTTGCGGCTGTCAGCGTCCATCAACTCGCCGAGCATCCGGCCGTGAACCTCGGCCTGGCGGAAGCCGAAGATCGCTTCGGCGCCGGCGCTGAAGCTCAAAATGCGCCCGGCCGTGTCGAGGGTGATGATGCCGTCGGTAGCAGTGTCTAAAATAAGACGCAGCTCCTCGGCGGTCGGCGCGGACCTGTCCAGCGGTTGGGGCGGCAGCGCTTCGGGCTCGCTGCGGCCGGGGGTGGGCTCGGCGGCCGGCGGACAGGCGGGAGCGGCGGTGGGGTCTTCGCCGCCGTGGAGCGGCAGCAGCTCGGCCTTGCCGATCGGGCCGGCGGTCGAGGGGAAGCTCGACCGCTGGACTCGCAAGGTGACCGGCGCGCCGGCGGCAGTTCGGAGCGTCAGTTCGGCGACATCCCCGTCAAGCCCGGCGAAAGCGGCAGGCAGGTCGCTTCGCGCCTGCATATCCGCCGGGTCGGCATAGCCGAGCAGGTTGGCGGCGGCGCGATTGGCATGAATCACCCGACTGCCGACGAACAGAACGATGCCGGAGTCGGTGAGATCGAGCGTGCGCCGAACGATGTCGGGTATGAGGGTGTCGGGCGGCGGCGACGGAGGGACTGAGGCCTTCTCCTGGCCGGGCGGCTTCGGGGCAGGGGAGAGAGGCCCGCTCTGCTCAGGCGATGGCTGGCGCGACGAGGCCGCCATGCGCGGGCCGGGATCGGCGCGGCGGATCTGCTCTCCAAGATAGGCGAAGGTGCGGGCCTCGGCCTCGCTCAGCCTCAGCGCGGCGGCACCGGGCGTCGTTCCTTGAGGCTTGCGACCACCGGCGAGCATGCGCTCGAGCCCGCGCCGCTCAGTCACGTCCTCGCAGGCGATCAGGAATTGCGGATGGTCGTCAGGACCGAATCGCCTGGCGATGAAGCGGATCTCGCGCCGGCCAAAGCCGGTTGCGGCGATCGTCGTCAAAGTGGCGGTGCCGGCTGCGGCGGTGCGGGCGAGAAGATCCTCGACCTCAGACCCCGGGATCAGGGTGGCCAGCACGGGCTCATTGTCGTCGCCAGCGAGGCGCTGGGCTTCGCGGTTAAAATCGATCAGCTCGGCATTACCGTTCGTAATGATTACCGGCCAGGGCAGGGCATCAAGAGCGTTGCTGCGCAGCGCTGCCTTGGCATCGGCGGCGGCAGGGCCGCTGCCGACCACCAGCAGGCAGATCCGACCGTCCTCGAGCTGGTGCGGGTGGCATCGGCACGTCAGCTCCGGCCCGCCGGCAAGGGAGGGAAAATGCAGCCTGGTCGTGACCGACCTGCCGTCACCGGCCAAAGCAGCGATTTCCTTCAGTGCGGCAACGCCCGGTTCGGCCGGATCGAAGAGCCGGTCGACCACATCAAACAAGGTGTCGCCGCCGAGGAAGGCGATGCCGGCGGCATTGGCCCAGAGGACACGATGGCGGTCAGGATCCCACAGCCAGCCCGGCTCGGGGCTCGCCTCGATGTCGTTCAACCCTGGTGTGGCGGAGGCGCTCACACTGTCTCCCTGGGCGGTCAATGCAGGCGGCCGGGCCGCCCCTCGATCCAGGCCCCCATGGACCGCGCAGCCGCATTAAGGTCACCGACTCCTTAGCGGAAACGAGCGGATTCCGCAAAGCCTCTGCGCGGTGTTCCCGCAACGGAAGGCCCCGGCTTGATCTGGCCGGTCGATTCGGACTAGTAAGTGCGAGATCGGGCCGGTTCAAATCCGGCGCTGGCGCGTTGTCGCATTGTCCGCCAGGCGGCATGCAGCTGTAGCTCAGTTGGTTAGAGCGTCGGATTGTGGCTCCGAAGGTCGGTGGTTCGAGTCCACCCAGCTGTACCAAACAATCGCATTGCAAATGCCAAATCTGGAGCGACATGAAGTTTCGGCCTTGCAGAAAGTGCGAGCCGGCCCGCGAACCCTGTTTTTCCTCTAGAGAGTGAAGGCCATGTCCGGACATGCCGTTTTAACAGCCGAGACCGTCGACGACTGCATCATCGAGCAGGGCTGGGAGCATTACAGCGCCGAGGATCACAGCATCTGGAGCACGCTTTTCGAACGTCAGCGGCGGACGCTCGGCCGGCATGTCGCGCAGGAGTACCTTGACGGGCTCGCCGCGCTCGGGATCGGTCCCGACGGCATACCGGATTTCGACCGGATGAATGCGAGTCTGCGCCGGATCACCGGGTGGGAGGTGGTCGCAGTTCCCGGTCTGATACCGTCGCGCCCGTTCTTTCAGATGCTGGCCAACCGCAAGTTTCCTGCCGGTACATTCATCCGCAGCCGCGAGCAGCTCGACTATCTCGAAGAGCCCGACATCTTTCACGATGTCTTCGGTCATGTGCCTCTCCTCACCAATCCCGCTTATGCCGACTACATGAACGAGTACGGCCGGATCGGGCTCGAGGCCATGGAACACAAGGGAGTGAAGTTTCTCGCCCGGCTCAACTGGTACACGATCGAGTTCGGGTTGATCCGCAAGCCCGAGGGCATCCAGATCTATGGCGCGGGGATCGTCTCGTCCTTCGGCGAGGCGAAATACGTGGTCGCAGATCGTTCGGCAAACCAGCTGGCCTTCAATCTCGAACGCGTCTTGCGCACCGGCTACTACATCGACGATTTCCAGGCGACGTATTTCGTCATCGATCGATTCGAGGATTTGTTCTATCTGTTGAAGACGACGGATTTCATCGCCTTGTACGACAAATACCGGAAGGAACCGTCCTACAGTCCCTTCGAGATCCTGCCGAGGGACGTGGTCATTCGGAAAGGCACAGGCGATTACTGGAAGGATTTCCCCGCGACAAAAACCAAGCTCAAGTGAGAATGCCGGGCGGGGCACCGCAATATCGTGCGACGGTCTGTTCGATGGCGCCGAAGATCGAGGAGCCGTTGTCGTCGAACATCTCAATCCGCACGCTGTCGCCGAAGCGCAGGAAGGGTGTTGAGGGAATGCCGTTGCGGAGCGTCTCGATCACGCGGATCTCGGTGATGCAGGAATAGCCGCGTCCGCCCTCGCTGAGCGGCCTTCCAGGCCCGCCATCCTTGTCCTTGTTGGACACTGTTCCCGATCCGATGATCGAGCCGGCGCCAAGCGGCCGGGTCTTTGCGGCGTGAGCGATGAGCGCAGCGAAATCGAAGGTCATGTCCTCGCCAGCATGAGCCCGGCCGAATGGCTGGCCATTGAGGTCGACACGCAAGATGCGATGAAGCCTGCCACCATCCCATGCCTGCCCCAATTCATCCGGGGTTGCCGCGACGGGCGAGCAGGCCGAGGCCGGCTTCGACTGGAAGAAACCGAACCCCTTGGCAAGCTCCGCCGCGATCAGGCCGCGCAAGGACAGGTCATTCACCAGCATGATCAGGAGGATATGGCGTCTGGCATCCTGCGCCGTCACGCCCATCGGCACGTCATCGGTGATGACCGCGACCTCGGCCTCCATGTCGATGCCCCAGTCCTCGTCCGCCATCAGGATCGGGTCGCGCGGGCCGAGAAAGGTGTCCGACCCGCCCTGATAGATCAGCGGATCGGTCCAGAAGCTGTCGGGCATCTTGGCGCCACGTGCCTTGCGGACGAGCTCGACGTGATTCACATAGGCTGACCCGTCCGCCCATTGAAAGGCGCGCGGCAAGGGCGAGGCGCAGTCATGCTCGTGGAAGCGGAAGGACGGCACCGAGCCGAGCTCCAGCTGAGCCGCGAGATCGGCAAGCAACGGGGCGATCCGCTGCCAGTCATCGATGGCGCGCTGCAGCGTCGGGGCAATGTTGAACGCTTCCGTCGCCCTGGTGAGGTCGCGGGAGACGACGACGAGCTTGCCGTCGCGCGTGCCGTCCTTGAGCGTCGCAAGCTTCATGGCCGTCCGTTGAAGCTCTTGTCCAGACCCTTCCAGCAATCGATGTAATCAGCCTGCAGCGTTTCGAGGTTCGCCGCATAAGACGTGAGATGCTGCGGATAGCGGGTTTCAAACATGAAGGCGAGGGTGTTCTCGAGCTTGTGCGGCTTGAGCTCGACCGTGCTCGCCTTGTGGAAGGCGGTCGCATCAGGTCCATGAGGCAGCATGCAATTGTGCAGGCTCACGCCGCCCGGCACGAATCCGTCCGGCTTGGCATCGTACTGGCCATAGATCAGCCCCATGAATTCCGACATGATGTTCATGTGATACCAAGGCGGACGGAAGGAATGTTCGGCCACCGCCCAGCGCTCGGGAAAGATCACGAAATCCACATTCGCTGTTCCTTGTTCGCCGGATGGCGCGGTCATCACCGTAAAGATCGATGGGTCGGGATGGTCGAACAGAATGGCGCCAACCGGGGAAAACGTCCGCAGATCATATTTGAACGGCGCATAATTGCCGTGCCAGGCCACGACATCGAGCGGCGAATGAGAGATCTCGGTCTTATAGAACTTCCCACACCATTTGACGGTGAGGGTCGAGGGTGTTTCGAGCTGTTCAAAGGCCGCGACAGGCGTCTTGAAGTCGCGGGGATTGGCAAGGCAGTTGGCACCGATCGGTCCGCGGTCGGGCAGGGTGAATTTGGCGCCGTAATTCTCGCACAGATAACCGCGGACCGGGCCGTCGATCAGTTCGACCTTGAACTTCACGCCGCGCGGGATCACGCAGATCTCGCCGGGAGCGAACTCGATCCTGCCGAACTCGGTGAAGAACCGCAGGGCGCCGTCCTGCGGCACGACCAGAAGCTCGCCATCGGCGTTGTAGAAATAGTCGTGGACCATCGATTCGTTCACCAGAAACAGCGAAGCCGCCATGCCGGTCTGCGTGTTCACATCGCCTGCGGTGGTCATGGTCCGGATGCCCGAGAGGAAGTTGGCGGTGTGCTTCGGCATGGGTGGCGGGCCCCAGCGCAATTGCCCGATCGGGAGATCGTGATCGTCAAGGCAGGGTGCCGTCTTCCAGCCGGGATGCTCGGTCCTCGCGAAGCGTCCGGTATGCCTGACGGACGGGCGCATGCGATAGAGCCAGGAGCGTTCGTTGATGCCGCGCGGCGCCGTGAATGGCGAGCCCGACAGCTGTTCGGCGTAAAGCCCATAGGCACAGCGCTGCGGCGAATTCTGGCCATGGGGAAGCGCTCCAGGCAGCGCCTCCGTTTCGAAATCATTGCCGAAGCCCGGCATGTAGTCCTTGAGGATCGCGCTTTGCATGGGGCCTCCGATGGTTGCATAAGGACACCGTTCGCCAGATAGTTGCAAGACGATGCCGGGTCAAGCCGCACGATCGGTCGCGCAGAACAGCTAGAAGGCAAGCAGCTGATCGTCGCGCAGGATGTCGAGCGCGATCTCGGAACGCACCCGATCAACGGTCTGATGCTGCAGCAACACGCCGTTGACGAGATCACGCAGACCATCAAGATCGGCAACCGAGACCTTGAGGAGGTAGTCGAAATCGCCGGTCACGGCATGGGCTTCGAGAATGCCCGGCGTTAGTCGGACGAGATCGCGGAACCGTCGTGCGTTGCCGTCCGAATGGCCCTTGAGCTTCACGTGAATGAAGGCAGTCACAGTGAAGCCAAGCGCACGTGGATCGAGCTCCGCGCGATAGCGGCGAATCATGCCTCGCTCTTCGAGCGCCTGGCGCCTTCGCGCCGCCTGGGATTCGGACAGGCCGGCCTTTTTCGCCAGCTCCGCCCGGCCGAGAGCGCCGTCGCGTTGAAGGGCATCAAGAATTTTTCGGTCAAAGTCATCCATTATGTGCACGATTTCGCGCATCGAGGGTCCTGCCAAACGCCATTATGCACGGAAACACCGCTTCGGGTGAACTATTATGTTGGCAACAGCTTCGAGGAGCAAGCCATGGGTCCCTATCCTCACGATGCCCCGGTTGCCACGATCGACAAGGACAATCCGGCCGGGACGGACGGATTCGAGTTTGTCGAATTCGCCCATCCCGAGCCGCAGAAGCTCGATGCAGTATTTCGTCGCTGCGGCTTCGCGCCTGTCGCCAGACACAGGCGGAAAAACATCACCGTTTACCGCCAGGGGGATATCAACTTCGTCCTCAATGCCGAGCCGCAATCCTTCGGCATGAAGTTCGTCGAAGGCCATGGGCCATGTGCGCCCGCCATGGCCTGGCGCGTGGTCGATGCGGCGCATGCGTTTCGGCATGCGGTTGCCAAGGGTGCCCAACCGTACGAGGGCAGCGACAAGACGCTCGACGTGCCGGCAATCAAAGGGATCGGCGGCAGCCTTCTTTATTTCGTCGAGCGCTATGGGGAGAAGGGCTCGCCCTACGGCGATGAATTCGAATGGCTGGGCGAGGTCGACCCAAGGCCTGCAGGCATCGGCTTCTACTATCTCGACCACCTCACTCATAACGTGTTTCGCGGCAACATGGACAAATGGTTCAGCTTCTATGCCGACCTGTTCAACTTCAAGCAGATCCGTTTCTTCGATATCGAGGGCAAGCTCACCGGACTGTACTCGCGCGCCCTCAACTCGCCGTGCGGAAAGATCCGCATACCGATCAACGAGAGCGCCGATGACAGGAGCCAGATCGAGGAGTACCTGCGAAAATACAGGGGCGAGGGCATCCAGCACATCGCCATCGCGACGGAGGACATCTATTCGGCAACCGATGCGCTCGCTGCCAACGGCGTGAAATTCATGCCGCCGCCGCCCGAGGTCTATTACGAGAAAAGTATCGAGCGGGTGAGAGATCATCAGGAGCCGGTTTACAAGCTGAAGAAGCACGGCATTCTCATTGATGGAGAAGGCGTGGTCGACGGCGGCGAGACCAAGGTGCTGCTGCAAATATTTTCCCGGACCGTGATCGGCCCGATCTTCTTCGAATTCATTCAGAGGAAAGGCGACGACGGTTTCGGCGAAGGCAACTTCCGCGCCTTGTTCGAAAGCATCGAGGAAGACCAGATCAGGCGTGGCGTGCTTGATCCCCAGGCCGCATGAGGCGTGAAAAAGCAGCGGTTACAACGCGAGGTCAATCGACGACGATGAACGACTCAGTGCCGCCCTTTCCAGAATATCATGCGCATGTCTATTACACGGCCGAGACCAGGAAGACGGCACGAAGCCTGTGCGAGAGAGCAGCCGACGAGTTCGGGATCGTCATGGGCAGGATGCACGACCAGCCGGTCGGTCCCCATCCGATGGCGAGCTGCCAGCTTGCGTTCGGGGCTGCCAAATTCGGCGATGTGATCCCCTGGCTCATGCGCCATCGCGACGGGTTGACGATTTTCGTTCATGGAGAAAGCGGCGACATGATCGCCGACCATACGCTCCATGTCATGTGGCTCGGAAACTCCCTGCCCCTCAATCTCGACGGTCTGAAATGATGGCCGACAGCATCATGCTCTAGAGGTTAGAGCTCCGAATCGCTCGACAGACCGCTTCGGTCACCTCCCGCGTGGTCGCCTTGCCTCCCACATCAGGGGTCAACACGCGATCCCCGGTCACCTCTTCCACGGCTCTCATCAGCCGCGTGGCGGCGTTTGCCTCTCCAAGATGCTCCAGCATCTGTGCGGCAGTCCAAAATGTCGCGACAGGATTGGCGATGCCCTTGCCGGCGATGTCAAAGGCGGAACCGTGTATCGGCTCGAACATCGAGGGAAATCGCCGCTCGGGATCGATGTTGGCGGTGGGCGCGATTCCGAGGCTGCCGGCGAGGGCTCCGGCCAAGTCGGACAGAATGTCGGCGTGGAGATTCGTTGCAACGATCGTATCCAAACTGCGCGGCTTCAGGATCATTCGAACCGTCATTGCATCGACGAGCATCTTGTCCGAGGTCACGTCAGGGAAATCCTTCGACACCTCTGCTGCGATTTCGTCCCACATCACCATGCCATGGCGCTGGGCGTTCGACTTTGTGACGACAGTCAGCAGCTTGCGGGGGCGGGACTGCGCAAGTTGAAACGCGAAGCGCATGATGCGGCTGACGCCTGCACGGGTGAATATCGCCACTTCGGTGCCGACTTCCTCCGGCAAGCCGCGATGCGCGCGCCCTCCCATTCCCGAATATTCGCCTTCCGAGTTCTCGCGCACGATGACCCAATCAAGATCGCCGGGACCGACACCGGAAAGCGGCGAAGCGATCCCCGGAAGAATCCGGGTCGGGCGGACATTGGCGTACTGATCCAGGCCCTGGCAGATCGCCAAGCGAAGGCCCCACAGGCTGACATGATCCGGGACATCGGGGGCTCCGACGGCACCGAACAAGATCGCGTCGAAGCTCTTGAGCTGTTCCGTGCCGTCAGGTGGCATCATCACGCCGTTCCTGCGGTAATAATCCGATCCCCAGTCGAAAATCTCGACATCCAGCTTGAAGGTTGCGTCTCGACGCTCGAGCGCCTCCAGCACCTCAAGGCCTGCAGCGATGACCTCGGGGCCGATGCCGTCGGCGGGTATTGCGACGATCTTGTAGCGCTTCATGCAACTCTTATTCCAAGTTTCGACACCAAAGTCGAATGGCGGAACGCTTCATGCTCTTATGCAGCGCACCTCGGTCTCGCCGCGCCGGATCAAGGAAGGATGATCCGCGGCGCATGCGTCGATCCGGATCGGGCAACGCGTGACGAGCGGGCAGCCGGGCGGCGGGTGGCTGGGATCCGGCAGCTCGCCGGCGAGGCCGACGGCGCTCGTGCGGCGGCGTGGATCGGGATCGGGAATGGCGGAGAGCAGGGCCTTGGTATAAGGGTGAAGCGGCTTCTTGAAGATCGTGTCGGATGGTGCAAGCTCAACGATCTCGCCCAGATACATCACCGCGATGCGATGGCTGATGTGATGCACCACATTGAGGTCGTGAGCGATAAACACCAATGCGAGACCGAGCTCCCGCTGGAGTGTCTCGAAAAGATTAAGGATCTGTGCCTGAATCGAAACGTCGAGCGCCGAGACGGGCTCATCGGCGATGATCAATCTCGGCTCCGTGGCGAGAGCTCGAGCGATGCTGATGCGTTGCCTTTGGCCGCCGCTGAAGGCATGCGGGAGCTTGAATCGGGCGTCCATTGGAAGGCCCACGATGTGCAAGAGCTCATCGATCCGATCGGCGATCTTCCGGCGGTTCGGCCGAAGCTTGTGAACCGTCAAGACCTCTGCGAGCGCCTGTCCGACAGTGATGCGCGGGTTGAGGGAGGAATACGGATCCTGAAAGATCATCTGGATCTGCCGCGACAGCGCGATGCGGCGATAGTGCTTGCCGCTCACCGGGCTTCCCTCCAGCAGAATCTCACCCGTCGTCGGGGCATGAAAGCCAGCGATGGCGCGGCCGAGGGTGGTCTTGCCGCAGCCGCTCTCGCCCACAAGCCCCAAAGTTTCACCGGCTTCCAGGGAGAACGAGACCTGGCGCACCGCCTGCAAGACAGTTGCCGGCATGCCGGTCGCCAGGTCGGCGAGCGAGCGGTTGCGCGTGAAAGTCTTCGACACGTTGCGAACCTCGAGCAGCGGGACGGCGCTCATGGCAGGATCTCGTGGCGGCGGCAAGCCGTGAGATGGCGATTGCCGATGCCGAGCAGCGGCGGTTCGGCCGCGATGCAGGCCTCCTCGACATAGGCGCAGCGCGGATGAAAGCGACAGCCGGGCGGCGGCATCGCGAGATCGGGCGGCATACCGCCAATCGCGCGCAGCGCCTGCCCACGCCGTTGCCGCGCCGGCAGGGCCGCCAGGAGCGCCTCGGTGTAGGGATGCTTCGGCCGGGTAAAAAGCTCCACGGTCGTGGCGCACTCGGCGATTCGGCCGGCATACATCACGGCAACGCGGTCACAGGTCTGCGCAACCACGCCGAGATCGTGAGTCACCAGGAGGATGCTCATGCCGAATTCGCGCCGAAGACCGAGCAGCAGCTTCAAGATCTGGTCCTGTATGGTGACGTCCAGCGCCGTCGTCGGCTCGTCCGCAATGAGCAGCCTGGGACGGCCCGCAAGAGCCATTGCGATCATCACCCTCTGCCGCATGCCGCCCGAGAACTCGTGCGGCCATGCGTCCACCCGTCGCGCGGCCGAGGCTACACCGACACGCTCCAGCAGCCGGATGGTTTCAGCCCGCACTTCCTGGCGCGGAAGACCGTGATGCCGCTGGACCGCCTCGTCAATCTGCTTGCCAATGCGCATCGTGGGATTGAGCGACGACATCGGGTCCTGGAACACCATGGCGATCCCTCGTCCACGGATCTGCATCATGCGCCGGTCGCTGAGCTTCACGAGGTCGGTGCCCTCGAAGAGGATCGATCCGCTCTCGATCCGGGCCGCGGCCCCGCCAAAGAGGCGCGTGATCGACCGGCAAGTTGCAGACTTGCCGCAGCCGGACTCCCCCACCAGGCCGAAGACTTCGCCACGTTGGAGATCGAACGACACGCGGTCAACAGCGACCACCCTGCGGTCTGCTTCGCCGAACACGGTGAGAAGATCCCTGATGGCGAGGAGCTTCTCCATCTGCTCAGCCTTTCGGCCGCAAAAGGCTGTCAAGGCCGTCGCCGATCAGGGTAAATGCGATTCCGGCATAGACGATCGCCAGTCCCGGGAAGGTCGACATCCACCAGGCGTCGAAGATGAAGTTCCGCCCATCGGCGATCATGATGCCCCACTCCGGCGTCGGGGGCTGCACGCCGAGTCCCAGGAAGCTGAGCGCCGTGATCGCGAGGATCGTCAACACCACGTCTGCCATGGCATAGACCAGCGCCGGGGTGATGGCATTGGGCAGCACGTGGCGGAGGATGATGCGCGCATGGCTAAAGCCGAGCATGCGGGCAGCCAGCACATATTCGGTCTCCCGAGCGACCAGGACCTCGCCGCGGACGATTCGCGCAAAAGAGATCCAGACCACGAGGGTGAATGCAAGATAGAGATTGCCTGTCGAAGGCCCGAGAGTTCCTATGATGGCAATGACCAGAACGTAGAAAGGAAATGCCCAGAGTATGTCGATGACAGCGGAGATGATCCGGTCGACAGCCCCGCCGAAATAACCGGCAATTGCTCCGGTCATCGAACCGACGGCAAATGGCAGCAGGACGCAGATCACCGCGATCTGCAGGTCGACCTTTCCGGCGAACAGCATTCTGGCAAGGATGTCGCGGCCGAGATTGTCCGTACCCAGCCAATGCACCGAATTGGGAGGCTGGAGCGCGCTTTGGAAGTTCACCTTGAGCGGATCGAAGGGGACGAGCAGCGGTGCACCCCAGATCGCGACGAGCATGGTTGCGAGCATTGCCGATCCTGCGGCCAGTTGAGCATTCCAACGGGGCCGGCGCCGACCAGCAAGAGGGAGGCCTATGGTGCTCATTGCAGGCGAATTCTTGGATCGATCGCAGCATAGGCGAGGTCCGTCAGCACGCTGATCAACATCACCAGAAGCGCGAAGACAACGGTCAGACCCTGTACGACCGGATAATCCCGACTGAACACAGAGGTCACCAGTAGGTTGCCCATCCCGGGCAGGGCGAAGACGGCTTCGATCACCACCGTTCCGCCGATCACCCAGCTCGTGTGCACGCTCAGGACCGACACCGTGCTGATCAACGAGTTGCGCATGATGTGACGGCGCAGCACCTCGCCCTCGCTCAACCCCTTAGACCGCGCCGTGTCGACGAACTCCGCCGAGCGGACGGCTATCAGGCTGCTCCGCAGACTGCGGATCGTCAGCGCCGAAGTGCCGAGCGCAATGACGAGCGCCGGCAGAAACAGGTGCCAGAGCCGATCCAGGAAGCCCTGGCCATAGCCGGCTACGGGAAACAGCGGCACTTTGATCCCGAACAGCAGGATGAGCAGCACGCCGAGCCAGAATGTGGGCATCGACATCACTGCCACGAAGAAGGCCTGAATTCCGAGGTCGATCAGCGACCCGCGCTTCACTGCCGACAATGTCGCCAGCGGCAGGGTGATGACGACCGCGAGCATCGTGGCATAGACAACGAGCAGGATCGTCGGCGAGAAGCGTTCGGCGATGACGAGGGCAACGGGGCGGCGCTGTACGAGGGACTGCCCGAAGGATCCGTTCAGCACGTCGCCGAGAAAGGTCAGATATTGCTGCCAGAGCGGCGCATCGAGGCCAAGCTGGTGCCGCAACATGACGACGTCGGCTTCGCTGCCGCGGGCCCCGATCAGGAGGGAAGCGGGGTCGCCCGGCAGAACGCGCAAGAGCAGGAAGGCAACGATGGTGATTCCGATGAGCGCCGGGATCAGCTGGATGATTCGGCGCAGAAGGAACAACAAAAGAGTCATGCTGTCACAGTCGATGGGATTGCGGGCGGCTCCGGCGCCCGCAATCATGTTACTTCACGACGACGTCTTCCAGTCGCCAGTTGGAGGTCGGCAGCACCTCGAATCCCTCTACATTGTTGCGGTAGGCGTAGGTTGCGCCCTTGTTGTAGAGGAAAATGAATGGCGACCCGTCATGGACGATCTGCTCCATCTCCTGGAACATCTTTTCCCGCTCCGGACCATCAGCCGTCACCCGCTCCTTGTCGTAGAGCTCGTTCAGACGGTCGCTTTTCCATTCGGTGTGAAAGGCATCGGCCCGTTCGGGATTGACTGCCGTGAAGCCGATAAGCTGGTCGGGATCGACAGTGTCGCTCGTGGCATAGCTGAGCGATGCCTGATACTTGCCGCTCTTGGTGGTGTCCCACTGCGCCCCCGATTCAATCAGCTGCAGCTCGGTCTTCACGCCGACATCCTGGAGATTTGCCTGGATCGCGGCGCCGACCTGCTGGAACGTCGTATCGCCGGATTGCACCAGCATCGTCATCGAAAAGCCGTCGGGAAGACCGGCGTCCTTAAGGAGCGCCTTGGCTTTTTCCGGATCATGGGGATAGGGCTTCAGGGCAGTGTTGTGATAGCGCATGACCGGCATCGAGGAGACGGCGGGCGTGCCGGTGCCGAACAGGAGCCCCTGAATGATCCCCTCCTTGTCGATGGCATAGTTCAGCGCCTGGCGCACCTTCTCATTGTCGAGCGGCTTTTCCCTGGTGTTCAGCTGAACCAAGTCTATCCTATAGACCGGAGCGACCTTCGCGGTGATGTCGCCGGAGGATGCGATGGACTTGATCTGATTGACCGGCACATTGATCATCGCGTCGATCTGCCCGGCCTGAAGCTGCAGCACGCGGCTGTTGTCCTCGCCGATCACCATGATGTCGACTTCCTTGACCGATGGCTTCCCCTTCTGCCAATAGTTCGGGTTGGCGGCGAGCTCGATCTTGCTGCCGCGCGCCCAGTTCTTCAGCATGAACGGGCCTGAGCCGATCGGCTTTTCGAAGAAGCTCGCTCCTTTCTCCTGCAGCTGTTTTGCAGGCAGGATCGCGGCGCTGAACAGGGCAAGATTGTTCAGCAAGGGCGTGAACGGCTTGTCGAGCGCGATCTTGACTGTCCTGGCGTCGACGGCTTCCATTCGGCTTATCGGCTTGAAGAAGCGCTTCCAGTTGGACTGATCGCTCTGCGCCCGCTTGAGCGATGCGATGACGTCGTCAACCGTCACTTGCGTGCCGTCGGAGAATTTGGCGTCGCGCAGCTTGAAAACGAATTCCGTACCGTCAGCATTGGACGTCCAGGATTCGGCCAATCCAGGCTCAAGCTTGGTGCCATCCCTGGCCGGCCTGATCAGGGTATCGTAGATCAGCAGCTGCGACCAAATCGAGGGATTGTCGCTGGTGGCGATCGGATCGAGCGACTGTGCATCGGCAAAGATCCCCAGGCGAAACCGCTCGGAACCCTGTGCCCATGCATCGGCCGATCCAGCTCCTATGGTCATCAATCCCAACAACGCGACGATCAGGCTGTTGCGCATCAAAATCTCCTGACGGAAGGCGTGAACTCATGTATGAGAGCGGTGCGCGGGCCGGCTCCCGGCACGTCCTTGATTCAGCGGCGCTCTTCATGAAGAAGTCAACTGCTCGGCCATGAGATTTTTCCGAGACGATCGAGCCATTGCCGAGGTGGGTTCCCGCCTCGTTTCGACCATCCTCGCCAACAACGCAGCGCTTGGCCTCACAGCTTCCAGCCTCGGGCTGACGGTTGCCGTCTATGACGGCCCGGGCGCTCCGCAGGGCTTCTCGCACAATGGCGATCTGCCCTTCTATCCCTGCTCGGTCATCAAGACGTTCTGGATGGCGGCGGCGCTCCACTGTCTCGAGGCCGGCGGGATCGAGCCCCATGCCGAGCTCGACCGCGCGATGCACGACATGATCAAATGGTCGAGCAACACGGCGACCAACTACATCATCGATCTGGTGACCGAGACGACCGGCGACACATTGCTCGATGGCCGTGAGCTGCAGGATTGGGTGGACAGGCGCAGCTTCGCCAATCGATGGATTCGCAGCTTCGATTGGCCGGAAATGGCGCCGATCAATGTGGCGCAAAAAAACATGGATGACGACCGATATGGCCGCGAACGTCAGCTGGTCGACGCCCTGGGGCACAACAGCCTGACGACGAATGCCACGGCACGGCTGTTTCACGAGATCTTCGCCGGGGACACATTCTCCCGCGACAGTCGGCTGGCGATGCAGGATCTGCTGGCCAGGCGGCATGACGCGGCATGGGTCGCGGCGAACCCCAATGCCCAGGTGACCGGTTACTTCGGAGCGGGGCTGCCGGCGGCTGCGAGGCTTTGGTCCAAGGCCGGATGGACCGGCTGGACGGGCGATGCGCGCGCCAGCTATCGCCGCCATGATGCGGCGCGAATTGAGGTGCCCGGCCTTGCTCCCATGATCCTGGTGATGTTCACCGAGGGCAGGCGCATGAGTGAGAGCACAGATGTTCTGCCAAATGCTGCCGCAACCGCCATCGAGATGTTTCGGAGCGTGGACTGAGACGGGTGGTCACCCGAACTCGGCCGGGGACAGTCAACGCTCGTATCCTGCCTCGCGGTGCCTGGCGAGAGAGCTCCAGTCGATGTCGATCCCAAGCCCCGGCGCGTCCGGAAGGTATGCGTGACCGCCCTTGATCGTAATTCCGCCCGTGATGAATTTGTGCGGCCCCAGGTCGAGAAAGGAGACATGGCCCTCACAGTCCACCGGATAATGGGTGCGGATCGCCGAAGCAATATGGCAGCAGGCGGTATCGCCTATCAGGGTGTAGGGATTTGTATCCACCGAAACGCCGATATTGGCGCTTTCACAAATAGCGGCGACTTTCATGGATTCGAAGAACCCACCCAGGCGATTGAGCTTGAGCACGATGCGATCGCAAGCCTGCATTCGCGCGATCTGGAGCATCTGTTTCGCCGACCAGACGGACTCATCGAGGATGACTGGCACGCCGGCAGCACGCCTGATGTGAACATGGCCGTCCAGGTCGGCATAGGGCAGGGGCTGCTCGATGGAAAGATTGTCGCAAGCGGCGTAGCGGCGCAATGACTGGACAGCCCATCCGGCGCTTTCCCATCCCTGATTGGCATCGGCGTCGATCAGGACGTCGCGCGGAGTTGCTGCCACGGCAGCATCCAGTTTGGCCAGCTCGGAAAGCAGGTTGTCACGGCTCCAGCCCTTGGCCAGCAAGACGTCGCCGACCTTGATCTTAAGGCCTTTGAAGCCGCGGGACACATATTCCCGACAGCCATCCGCCATGTCCTGCGGTGTCTTGTGATAAAGGTTGGTCAGCATGGTCAGCTCATTGCGATAGGCACCCCCAAGCAGCGCATGCACCGGCAGGCCACGGGCTTTGCCGACCAGGTCGTACAGCGCCATGTCCACGCCCGACCGCGCGGTTCGCGAGCCGGGCATGCCGCCGCCGTAAGCAGCCTCCATGAGATGCTGGCAAAGCGCGAAGTTCTCCGGATCTCGACCTCTCAGCACCCTGTCGTAGGGCGCAATCTGGGCCTCGATCTGCTCGCTCGATTCAGCGAGGTACCACTCTTGGCTCGATGCCTCGCCGACGCCATATGTGCCATCCTCGGCAGTGACTTTCACGAGGAGCGAGGGTGGATGGCTCGGCCAAACATATTCGTCCTCGACCCACGCCTCCTTGATGGCCATCGGATACAAACGAAATGTTTCGACAGATGCGATTTTCATTTGACCTCCAGTGGATGCCCGTTCCGCGAGGCGGCGGCAGCGCCCCATTGGTGCCAAAACTCCGCCGCCGCCGCAATGTGACGCGAGCCTTGCGGCACTATGGTCATACGCGTACGGAATGGAATGCCCATCTTTGCTCGCTACATCGGTATTGACTATTCAGGCGCAGAGACTCCGACGGCCAGCCTCAAGGGCTTGCGCATCTACCTGGCCCAAGGTGAGGGCGTGCCGGTCGAGGTCCTTCCTCCACCATCGCGCCGCAAATATTGGACGCGGCGTGACACCGCCGAATGGCTGATCGCGCGGCTCGCCGAGACTATGCCGACGCTGGTCGGCATCGATCACGCCTTTTCATTTCCGCTGCGCTACTTCCGGGCGCATGGGCTGAAGCTGAACTGGCCGGCCTTTCTCGAGGATTTCCAGGACCACTGGCCGACCGACGAGGCCCATACCTATGTCGATTACGTGCGACAGGGACTGATCGGCAACGGCGCCGTGCGCACCGGCAGTGCCAGATGGCGCCGATTGACGGATGAACAGGCCCCTCGCGCCAAATCACCGTTTCATTTCGACGTGCAGGGCTCGGTGGCGAAATCCACACATGCCGGACTCCCGTGGTTGCGCTTCATTCGGCGAAAAAGTGGCGGGAAGGTCCATTTCTGGCCATTCGACGGATGGGACGTCCCAGCGGGTGGTTCCGTCATTGCCGAGGTCTATCCGTCGCTGTGGCGCCGCGACTTCGCGAAGGAAGGTCGCACGGCCGACCAGCACGACGCCTTCTGCGTCGCTGCCTGGCTTGCAGGCGCCGACCGCGAGGGCACGCTTGGGACGTTTCTCAAGCCGGACCTTCCTGCGGCCCTGCAGGCGGTCGCACAGGTCGAAGGCTGGATATTGGGAGTGCCGGGCGATGGTGCTCACTCTTTGCAGCCACGCCATCGGGCGATCGCGGCACCGAGCGGAGCGGCGTGGTAACATAGCGCATGACCAGGAACATTTCTTACCCAGATGGGGACCGCGCCTTGGCGCGGCCCCGGCAGGTTCAGAAACCGCCATCCATCTTCGGTGTGATCCGTGCCTCAGCGGACAACAATCTGGAGCTTTGGAGCGAGGAGGCCTATGAGCTCGACTGGATGGAACGCCATCTGTTGTTCCGCCACGTGGTGGTCGCGAACAGCCCGCCGGCAGCACGCCATGTCCTGCTCGACAACCATTCGAATTATGAAAAGACGCCGATCGCCAGGAATCTTCTGGAGCCGGGCCTGGGACGCGGTCTGATCACGACAGAGGGAAGCGAATGGAAGCGCCAAAGGCGGATCATGGCGCCCGCCTTCAGCGCCAGAAATCTCGAATCGCTTGGAGAATTGATCGTCGCGGAGACGGCCAAGGTCGCCGACCGATGGCGAGCTGGAACGATCCTGGATCTCGTGAGCGAGATCGTTCTTCTGACACTGACCATCATCTCCAAGGCCATGTTCTCTCTCGACAGTTCCGAAGAAGTCATGGAGATCGCGCAGGGGATTGCCAAGTATCAGAGAGTGGTCCATCCCGGCGTGGCCGATCTGCTGGGTCTGCCGCAATGGGTGCCACGGCCTGCTATCTGGAGAGGTCGATCGGCAGTTCGCGGGTTCGAGCCCGTGATTTCACGATTGATGGCTTCCCGCAAGCGCGAACATGGCGAGCGCACGGACCTGCTCACGCTTCTCATGACGGCGCGAGATGCGGAAACGGGGCAGGGAATGTCGGATAGCGAAATCCGGGCGCAAATCGCCACGATCTTCACTGCCGGTCACGAGACCACCGCCATGGCGGTGGTCTGGGCATCGTATCTGCTCGGCATGCATCGGGGCGCGGATGAAGCACTGCAGTCGGAGTTGAACAGGGTGGTGGAAGGCGGTGCCGTTCGATCGGCCGATCTGGCTCGGCTGACCTATACGCGGCAAGTTCTCGAGGAGGCGATGCGTCTTTATCCGCCCGTTCATACGATAGCGCGGCGCGCCATTGCCGGCGACGTTGTGGCAGGACATGAGGTTGCGGCTGGTACGGACGTCATTGTCTCTCCTTGGCTGCTGCACCGCCATCGCAAGCTGTGGCATGACCCGGAACGATTTCAACCCGAGCGGTTTGCTGCCGGCCAAGGCGAGCGGGACCGCTTTGCCTATTTGCCCTTCGGAGCAGGGCCGCGGATCTGCATCGGCCAGGGCTTTGCGATGATGGAGGGTACGTTGATCCTTGCTGTGCTGGCTGGACGATGGCGGCTCGAGATCGTGAATCCGGAGGAGATCGAACCCGTCGGTCTCATCACGCTGCGACCCCGGACGGGCTTAAAGGTGAAGCTACTGCCGCGATAAGCGAGCCGAGACCCCCTTTGCAAAGTGCGCTGCAGCCCCCATCTCCCATTGTGCAGTGCACCATAAGGGAGCTAAGCCGCGTGTCACCAAAGCTGGCGAAGAGCATGCAGATTGCCCTGGACTTGACCCGGGCCGGCGATCTCGCAGGGGCAACTCGGGAAATTCGCAAGGCCCTGCTCGGATCGAAGGAGGAGGCTGGCGAACCTCCAAATCGTGCAGGCACCATCGATCTCGGTCACGAATCCTGGAGTGAAGCTGGCGGCGCGGCGAAATCCCCTGCCGGGGAGAGCAGGGGATTCGGCAGAAATTTTCGTATAACCCGCCCGCTGCACGAGGTGATCGATGCCCTCGGCCGCCTCAAGCAGCGTGTGCTCGAACCGGGCGTCTCACCCGATGGCGGCAGGCATCGTCCGCTGCAAATCCCGCCGGGGGCTCGCTTTGAAACGCGCTCGATCGGTTCGGGCCAGGGGCATCGATCTTTCAAGCTCTACATACCCGCCCGCTCATTGGCCGAACCTCGATCGCTGCTGATCATGCTGCATGGCTGCACCCAGACGCCGGAGGACTTCGCAGCCGGTACGCGAATGAATCAGCTGGCGGAACAGAACGGGTTCGTCGTCGCCTATCCGGCTCAGCCAAAATCTGCCAACTCGTCAGCCTGCTGGAACTGGTTCAATCCGCAAAATCAGACGAGGGGCGCGGGCGAAGCTCAATCCATTGCCGACCTTGCGCAGACCCTCATCGCCGAATTCAGGATCCATCCTGGAAGAGCGTACGTTGCCGGCTTGTCGGCCGGCGGCGCGATGGCGGCGATCATGGCTGCCACTTACCCGGACGTCTTTTCAGCCGTCGGAATCCACTCGGGCCTGCCTTATCGATCGGCCTCGGACGTCGTGTCTGCATTGGCGGCCATGAGAGGGCAAGTCTCTCCATCAACCCAGCAAAGCGGGAACAGGCCTTCCGTACCGGCAATCGTATTTCATGGCTCGGCCGACCACATCGTACACCCCTCAAATGGAGCAAAAATCATCGCTGCTCACGCTGGCAGTCGCGAGATCCGAGATGGAAAGAGGCCTGAAGGCAATGGTCGATCATTTCGGCGCATGATCACGCGGGACGACAACGGGCTGGTCAGGGCCGAGTATTGGATTATCGAAGGTGGCGGGCACGCCTGGTCCGGCGGGAGCACCGATGGCAGCTTCTCCGACCCGCTTGGCCCCGATGCATCGCGCGAGATGGTGAGGTTCTTCTTCGAGCGAGAAGCGAGTCGGCTCGCGTCGCCTTGATCAGACTGGTCCCGGCCCGAGCAGACGAAGGAGGACTTCGGTCGCCGCCCGGATGTCCTGCCGGATGTGCTTGCCGCAGGAGCGGGCGTCGCGGCGCTTGAGGGCCTGCAGCGCCAGGCGGTGCTGCACATTGGCATCGATATAGTTCCCCGAGCCGTGCAGCAGATGGAAATAGGGACTGACCTGCAGCCAGAGGCCCTCGATGACGCCGAGCAGCGTCTCCGAACCGGCGGCGCCATAGATGGTGAAATGGAAATCGTAATTGGCGTGGACATAGGCTCGGGTGTCGCCGGCGGCAGCGGCTTTGCGCATGACCGTCACCAGGCTGCCAAGCTTGATCAAGTCGTCGGCGCTGATGCGGGCTGCCGCCCACTCGGCGGCCGTGCCCTCGAGCGCCATGCGAACATTGGTGAGGTCTCGCAATCGGTCGGCGGCGAGCTGCGGAATGCCGACCGAGCGCCCCGATATGACGGTCAGCGCCCGTTCGCCCGTCAGCCTCTGCAAGGCCTCGCGAACCGGCATCGCGCTCACGCCGAAGGCCCGCGACAAGCTCTGAATCGTGACGAGCTCGCCCGGCTTGAGGCCGCCATCCAGGATCATCAGCTTGAGCCGGCGGTAGATCTCGCTCGGCAGCGTCGCCCGCTCGAGCGGCATCTTCGGCAGGCTCGCGGCTCGTCTGCGATAAATGTCGGCGACAGTCATGGAGGCCCTCGGCCTTGAAACGGGTCTGATGTTAGATTAATGATCATTTGATCAAAACAAAAGCTCGCCTTGGTGGTTACCGCAAGGCCGGGCTCTGGATGCGCCGCTTGGCCGTCCCTTCAACAACTCGGTAGCCGATCGGGAGGAGCTCATGCATTGGACGAGGCTTGTCTCTTTCGTGGTGTTGGGCGTGCTGCTTGCCATCGCGCAACTCGCGGCTCAAACAGCGTCTGCGGCCGACAAATTCAAGATCTTCTTGTCAATGAGCTATATCGGCAATGATTGGCAGGCCGAGGCCGCCAACATGGTCAAGGCAATGGCCAGCCACAAGAGCCTGCGCGACAAGGTCGACTTGGAAGTCCAGGTGGCCGGCCCAAATGCTCAGCGCCAGATCCAACAGATCAATGCCATGGTGCAGGCCGGCGCGCAGGCCATCGTGATCTTTCCGATCTCGCCCAATGCGCTCAATGCCGCGGTCAAGAATGCCTGCGACAAGGGTGTGCTGGTGTTTGCGTACGATGCCGAGATCACCGAGCCCTGCGCCTACAACATCTCGATCGATCAAGAGGAGGCAGGCCGCGTCACTGCCGAGTGGCTGACGAAAAAGCTCAACGGAAAGGGCAATATCGTGTTGATTACCGGCGTGCCGGGAACATCGGTCGACACGCTCCGCACCAAGGCGGCGAAGGAGGTGTTCGCCAAGCATCCCGACATCAAGATCGTCGCCGAATCGGTCGGCATGTGGAGCCAGGCGGTCGCGCGCACCGAATTGTCGAAGATTCTTGCCACCCATAATTGGAACGACATCGATGGGCTGTGGATGCAGGTCGGGTGCTTCACCGCCAATTCCATGCAGCTCGAGGCCGGAAAGAAGCAGACCGAGCTTTTGCCCTGCGCCGGCGAAGGCTCCAACGGCGGCCGCATTCAGATGCTGGCGGCCGATGCCAAGGTTGAAGGGGGCGACTGCCCCTATTGCCCGATGAATGCGCCTCGCATTTCCTACGCCTCGCCGCCTTACTCCGGCGGCCTGGCGCTGAAGCTTGCGGTCGCGAAGCTCGAGGGCAAGGATGTGCCGAAGCGGACCACGCTGCCGCTGCCCCTCGTTACCAACCAGACCATCAAATATTGCGAGACCGGATCCTGGGAGGAAATGAAGGCGGGCTGCAACGCCTTCCCACCGGCACTCGTTCCCAACCCGGGATGGTTTGCGTCGATCTTCTCGGAACAGACGCCGGAGATCGGCTTCCAGGCGGCCCTGGTCGGTCAGCCCGAGCCATAGGCCGTACAGGAACGGACCGCTGCGGGAGCCAGCGTCGCTGCGACCTGGCTCTCGGCTTCCCTTCAAGGAAGGACCCGAGCACGTTTCGAGATTGCCCGATGCCGTCTCTACCAGTGGCTATTGAAGCTCACGACATTCGCAAGGCCTTCGGTGCAACGGTGGCGGTGGATGGCGCGTCGCTCGCCATCGCAAGCGGCAGCGTGCACGCGCTCCTCGGTGAGAACGGTGCCGGAAAGTCGACCGTCGTCAAGCTGCTGAGCGGGTTGCTCACTCCGGATTCCGGCTCGTTCCGGCTGTTTGGCGAGCCGGTGCATCTGGCGACGCCGCGAGCCGCCCATAAATGCGGCATCCAGACTGCGTTCCAGGAGATGACCCTGGTGCGCGACCTGACGGTGCTCGAGAATGTGCTGATGCCCTATGCGCCAGCCAATCCACTTGGGCTGATCAGGCGGCGCGCCGCCGAGGCAAAGGTCCGCGAGCACTTTGCCAGCCTGCGGATGGCCGACATCCGGCTCAGTGACGAGGTGCGGACGCTCGATCTAGCCATCAAGCAGAAGATCGAAATTGCCCGAGCCCTTTTTCGGAAGCCGCGGATTCTTCTTCTCGACGAGCCGACCTCCACGCTCTCGGGGCGCGACGTCGACTGGTTGGGCGAGATCATCGAGGCTGAGAAGGCGAAGGGCGTTACCATCGTTTTCATCTCCCACCGCATGCGCGAGGTGCGCCGCTTCTGCGATACGCTGACGATCCTGCGCAATGGACGCCACATTGCCAGCGGCAGGGTCGCCGATCTGAGCGAAACCGAGGTCGTCCGCATGATCATCGGGCGCTCGATCGGCCAGACCTTTCCGCCTCGGCCGCCGGCCAACGCGCACCATGGCCGCGAGGTGCTTCGCGTCGAGGGGCTCAGCACAGCCGGCAAGCTCAGGGAGGCCACGTTGTCCTTGCGCGCTGGCGAAATCACCGGCGTCGCCGGTCTGCAGGGAATGGGGCAGCTCGAGCTCTTTCTGGCCTGCTTCGGCATGATGGCACCGACGACCGGCACCGTCTATGTCGACGAGAAGCCCGTGGTGATCGCCTCGCCGGTCGATGCAGTGCGGGCCGATATCGGCATCAGCCTGGTTCCCGAGGACCGCAAGACCGAGGCGCTGTTCCTCAAGCTCTCGGGCAAGGTCAATGCTTCCATGCCGGTGATCGATCGGTTCTGCCGCTTCGGGTTCATCGACCGCAATCGCGAGAACGCCGCCGTCGCTTCGGTTTTTCGCCGCATCGACGTGGCCGATCGTGCCCTGTGGACGCGAGCGGCGGCATTTTCCGGCGGCAACCAGCAGAAGATCGCCATCGCCAAATGGCTGCTGGCGGAGAGCCGTGTCCTGCTGCTCTATGATCCAACGCGCGGCATCGACGTCGGAACAAAGCACGAGCTCTATCTCTTGATGCGGGCCTATGCCGAGGCGGGCGGGGCGGTGCTGTTTTATTCGACGGAGATTCCTGAGCTCGTTCACCTCGCCGACCGAGTCGTCGTCATGTATCAGGGTCGGATCGTCAAGGAGATCAACAGCGACGCCCTCACCGAGGATGCGATCGTCAGGGCCGCACTTGGCGGGGCGGAAGGGCTGGGCGCTGCGGCATGACAGACATCGCCAAGGACTCACCACAGATCATGAGCCGCGGCTTCCGCTTTCCATGGGCTCGTCACCAAGGCGTCATGGTGGCGGTCGTCGTGCTGATCGGCTTGCTGGCCATCAACAACCTGATGAGCCGCGGCGGCATGAGCTATTTCGAGTTCAGCTTCCTGTCGCTCGGCGGAGCGACGCTCGCCATTGCCGCGGCAGGTCAGACGCTCGTCATTCTGACCGGCGGCTTCGACCTTTCGGTCGGCGCCGTCATCTCGCTCGTTAATGTCCTGCTCGCCACCAATATGCCGGACAGCGGCCAAGGAGCGCTGCTCTGGGCGCTGATCGGCATCGGCGTCGGCATGACCACGGGCGCTTTCAACGGCTTCTTCATCGCCTTTCTGAGATTGCAGCCGATCGTCGTGACGCTTGCGACCATGTTCATCGTTCAAGGATTGACCCTACTTGTTCTCGACAAGCCGGGCGGTGCGGTGTCGTCGCGCCTGAGCGAGGTCTTGGTCAACGACGCGATCCCCGGCATGCTGCCGATGCCGATCGTGGTTCTCGGGATCGTCATCGTATTGTGGCTGTGGCTCAAGAATACGCGGTTCGGCACTGCCATCTATGCCATCGGGAGCGACATGGATGCCGCCCGGGCGCAGGGCATCTCGGTCGCCTGGACGCAGTTTCTGGTCTATGTGCTCGCCGGCGGCTGTTACGGTTTCGCCGGCGTCTTCATCAGTGCTCAGACCGGTGCCGGCGATCCGCTCATCGGCAACGCCATGCTGCTGCAGGTGTTCGGGGCAGTGGTGGTCGGCGGCACGCGTCTCGGCGGCGGTCGCGGCAGTGTCATCGGTTCGATCATCGGTGCATATATTCTGGTGATCGTCGTCAATCTGCTGCTGGTGTTCAACATCTCGGCCTATTACTCGACGATCGTCGAGGGATGCATCCTTATCCTGGCCGTGCTGGTCGGCGCGCTGTCGCGATCGTCGCGCGCGAGCGAGCGCAGCCGGCTCTTGCTGCGGCGACTGGGTGCCTGGTATCGAGGGCTGCTGCCGCGCCAGGGCCATCGACTGCCGCAGCTCCTGCCGCTTCCAGGCAAGGAATCAACGGGTGATGAGGCGGGTGCATCATTCCTCGAGCGGCACCGCGAACAGCTGCGCTACGTGCTGCCGGCTTATGTGTGCTTCGTCCTGGTGCTGCTGCTGACCCAGCTGATGACCGGCCGTGCACTGACGAACGGGTCCTATTACAGCTCGCTTCTGGTGCTTTCATCCTTCCTGCTGATCCTCGCGCTTGGCCAGGGCTCGGTCATTCTTACCGGCGGTCTCGACCTGTCGGTTCCATGGACCATCGCGCTCTGCGGAATTCTGCTTGCCGGCATCGTGAACGGCCAGAACGGGCCATTGATTTGGGTGTTGCCGATGGTGCTGGCGGTCGGCACCCTGGTCGGCCTGGTGAATGGTGTCGGAATCGCAGTGCTCGGCATTTCCCCCATCGTCATGACATTGGCCATGAACGGCATCCTGCAGGGCCTGGCACTGCTCTATTCACAGGGGACGCCGGCCGGCTTTTCGGCACCCCTGATGCGCTGGTTCATGACCGACAAGAGCGGCCTCGTCACGCCGGTGGTGGTGTTCGTCGTGATCTTTGTGGCCATCGCCATGATCCTGCATACACGCACTGCATTCGGCCGTCGGCTCTATGCCATCGGCAATGGCGAACGCGTGGCGGCGCTGTCAGGCATTGCCGTCGATCGCATGGTCATTCTCGTCTACATGCTGTCGGGCTTCTGCTCGGCGCTGGTCGGCATCATGCTGACCGGCTTTTCTGGCCAGGCGAGCCTGGGCATGGGTGATGAATATCTACTGCCGTCCATCGCTGTCGTGGTGGTCGGCGGCACATTGATCACCGGCGGTCGCGGCAGCTATCTCGGAATGGTCGGGGGCGTGCTGCTGCTGACGGCGCTGCAGATTCTTCTAGCTGGCACAACGTTGCCGTATGCGACGCGGGTCATCATCTATGGCCTGGTCGTTCTTGCTGCCGTGGTGGCGTTGCGCGAACGGTCGAATTAGGAGGCTCGTCATGGCAATCAGCAGCGGCCGGAGAATCCTCGCGGGACTGAAACCTGGCCTGCGGGTGTTCGTATCGGCGGGAGCGTCGGGCATCGGCCGAGCCATTGCCGACATGTTGATCGCCCATGACGCCAGGGTTTATGTCTGCGACGTATCCGAGGCATTTCTCGACGATTTCCGCGCCGCCTATCCCGAGCATAGGGCAAGTCGCACAGATGTCTCGAATGAGGATGAAATCGCGGCGGTGTTCCGCGACGTGGCAGCAGCCTTCGGCGGTCTCGATGCCCTGGTGAACAATGCCGGCATTGCAGGGCCGACGGGCGCCGTGGAGGAAATCGCCCCCGCCGACTGGAAGCGCTGCATCGATGTCGACCTGACGGGCCAGTTTCTATGCGCCCATCATGCGGTGCCGATGCTGAAGAAAGCCGGAGGCGGCGCCATCGTCAACATGTCCTCGGCCGCCGGACGGCATGGCTATGCCTACCGGACACCCTATGCCGCCGCCAAATGGGGCGTCATCGGCTTCACCCAGAGCCTTGCCAAGGAACTCGGTCCCGCCAACATCCGCGTCAACGCCATTCTCCCAGGCATCGTCGAGGGCCCGCGCATCGAAAGCGTGATCCGAGCCCGTGCCAAGCAGCTCAACCTAAGCTATGACGAGATGGTCGAAAAATATCTCGAGCGGGTGTCGCTGCGCCGAATGGTCTCGCCATACGATGTCGCCGCAATGGTCACCTATCTCTTGTCACCAATGGGGGAGAACCTCTCCGGCCAATCCCTCGGGGTGGATGCCAATGTCGAGACGTTGTAGGCAGGAGACCTCAGCATGAGCCGCATCGCGCTTGTTGGTACCGGCCTTATCGGACGTGCCTGGGCCATCAGCTTTGCCCGCGCCGGCCACGAGGTGCGGCTGTTCGACGAAAATGAGAGGCTCACCAAGGAGGCAGTTGCCTTTGCCACCGACATGGTGCCGATATTGGCAACCGAGGATCTGCTCAACGGACAGGACCCGGGTGCGGTGCTGCAGCGCCTGACGATCGTTGGCTCTCTCGAGAGCGCGGTCGACGGTGCCGATCACATCCAGGAGAGCACGCCGGAAGTTCTCGAAGTGAAGCGCACGGTGTTCCGGCGCCTGGATGGCCTTGCGCGCTCGGGCACCGTCATCGCCAGCTCGACATCGGCCATCCTGCCGTCGCGCTTCACAGAGACGCTGCCCGGCCGGCACCGCTGCCTGGTCGTGCATCCAATCAATCCGCCCTACCTCGTTCCGGCCGTCGAGGTCGTCCCCGCTCCCTGGACGGATCCGGCCGTTGTCGAGCGGACGAGGACGTTGATGGCCGCTGCCGGTCAGGCGCCGATTGTCATGAAACGGGAGCTTGACGGGTTCGTCATGAATCGCATGCAGGGCGCCTTGCTGGAAGAGGCCTTTCGGTTGGTTGCGGATGGTTATGCTTCGGTCGAGGACGTTGATATCGGGCTTCGCGAGGGCCTGGCGCTGCGCTGGTCTTTCATGGGCCCGTTTGAGACCATTGATCTCAATGCACCCGACGGTATTCGCGACTATGTTCAGCGCTACCAGTCCATCTACAGCCGCCTGTTCCCGTCGATGCAGCGGCGGGTCGATTGGGCGGGACCAGTGCTGGAGACCGCGGAAGGCGAGCGGCGGCGCCTGCTCGTCCGGGACAGTCTGCAGGATCGGCAGCGCTGGCGTGATCGCCGCTTGATGGCGCTCGCCGCCCACAAGCGTCGCGCCGATCGCGATATCGGAAAGTAGGAGATCGTTGCATGGCCTCGAAGCGCAAAGTCGTCATCACCTGCGCGGTCACCGGATCGATTCACACGCCGACCATGTCGCCACATCTGCCGATCACCGCGCAGGAAATCGCCGATGCGGCAATCGGCGCTGCCGAAGCCGGTGCCGCCATCGTGCACCTCCACGCCCGCGATCCAAAGGACGGCCGACCCGACCAGTCTCCCGCCGCGTTCGAACCATTTCTCAAAGTCATCAAGCAGCGCAGCAATTGCATCGTGAACATCACGACCGGCGGTGCCGCCACCATGACGATCGAAGAGCGGGTGCGGCCGGCGGCGACCTTCAAGCCAGAGGTCGCATCGCTCAACATGGGGACGATGAACTTTGGTCTCTACCCGATGCTCGAGCGCTACGATGCCTTCAAATTCGACTGGGAGCGTCCCTATCTGGAAGGCTCGCGCGAACGCATCTTCAAGAACACCTTCGCCGACATCGAATATATACTCAGGACCTGCGCCGAGAACGGCACCCGATTCGAGATCGAGTGCTATGACATCGGCCATCTCTACACGCTGCGCCATTTCGCCGACCGCGGGATCGTCAAGCCGCCGTTCTTCATCCAGTCGGTGTTCGGCATTCTTGGCGGCATCGGGCCGCATCCCGAGGATGTACTACACATGAAGCGCACCGCCGATCGCCTGTTCGGCAAGCAATTTCACTGGTCGGTTCTGGGTGCCGGACGAAACCAGATGCCGATCGCGCTGATGTCGGCATCGATGGGCGGCAATATCAGGGTCGGGCTCGAGGATTCCCTGTGGATCGGCCCCGGTCAGCTTGCCAGATCAAATGCCGAGCAGGTGACAAAGGCACGGGCGCTGATCGAGGGCCTGGGGCTCGAGGTCGCAACGCCAGACGATGCGCGCTCCATGCTCGAGCTCAAGGGCGCGGACAGCGTCGCCTTTTAGGAGATTGACCATGGCGCTCCGCATCGAAATCTTCTCGAGTGACCGCGACAAGCTGGGCGAAGGCCCGCTGTGGGACGTCGAGGAGGAGCGGCTCTACTGGATCGACTCCTATGGCTGCGTCATTCATCGTTCCGACCTGAAGGGCGGCGATCGCAGATCGTGGGCGGTGCCCGAACCGATCGGCTCGATGGCGCTGAGGCAGAAGGGTGGCGCCGTGCTGTCTCTGCGCAGCGGCTTTCATCTCCTCGATTTCGGTTCGGGGGAGATCTCGCGCATCGCCGAGACCCATCCGGGCGAGGTGCGGCCGCGCCTCAATGACGGCAAGGTCGACCGGCAGGGACGGTTCCTCGCGGGCTCGATGGATTATGCGGAGATGGAGCCGGTAGGAAAGCTGTTCCGGCTCGATCCCGACCTGTCCGTCAGCGTGCTCGACACCGGCATCATCTGTTCAAATGGGCCCTGCTTCAGTCCCGACGGCCGCACTCTCTACTTCGCCGACAGCTTCAAGAGGACCATCTTTGCCTATGACTACGACACGGCAACCGGCCTGGTGAAGTCGCGGCGAAACTTTGCCGTCTTCGACGGTCGCCTGTCCGGCTTTCCCGATGGCGCGACTGTCGATGCCGAAGGCTTCGTCTGGAGTGTCGAAGTCTACGGCGGTCACCTGGCCCGCTTCAATCCGGAAGGCGTCATCGATCGCATCGTGGGCTTGCCGGTCTATTCGACAACCAGCATAAGCTTCGGCGGGCCCGCCCTCGACATTGCCTTCGTCACCTCGATGGCGCGGCCATTCCGGGGCGCCTATCACCACGAAGTCGAGGCAGGCATGGTGTTCGCGGTTCACGGACTCGGGGTCAAAGGGCTGCCAGAACCTCGGTTCAAAGGATAGGGCAAGGAGGAAGCCATGCGTATCGAAGTGGTGGTGGACGTCAAGACGATCCTCGGGGAAGGTCCGCTCTGGGATGTCGATCAACAGCGGCTCTATTTCATCGACAGCTTTGGCGGCACTGTCTTCCGCTGCACCGCCGATGGCTGCGAGATCCGAGCCTGGGACGTACCAGCAAAGATCGGCTCGATCGCGATTCGCAGGGACGGCAGCGGCGCCATCTGCTCGCTGCAGACCGGCTTTCATGCCCTGGACTTCAAGACGGGCGAGTGCACTCTGATCCATGATCCCGAGCCCGACAAGCCGGCCACCCGCATCAATGACGGCAAAGTTGATCGCCGCGGTCGCTTCCTGGCCGGGTCGATGGATACGATGGAGGCCGGGCCCAATGGCGCGCTTTATCGGCTCGATCCCGACTTCAGGATCACCAAGCTCGATGACGGTATCATCGTGTCGAACGGCCCGTGCTTCAGCCCCGATGACAAGATCTTCTACTTCGCAGATTCCTGGTCGGGCGAGATCTGGGCTTATGACTACGATATCGAGACCGGCACCATATCCAACCGGCGCACCTTCACGAAGATCGATGCCGCGCGCGGCGGGGCCGCCGATGGGTCGACCGTTGATGCCGAGGGTTGTCTGTGGAATGCCCAGGTGTATGACGCGAAGGTCATCCGTTACACGCCGGACGGCGGGATCGACCGCGTGATCGAGATGCCGGTGAAGAAGGTCACGAGCGTGATGTTCGGCGGTCCCAATCTCGACATCCTCTATGTGACATCAATGGCCAAACCGCCTCTGCCGCGGTTTCCTGGTGATGGCGTGCAGCGCGGCAGCCTCTTCGCGATCCATGGTCTCGGCATCCGCGGCGTGCCAGAGCCGCGGTTCGGAGCCTGAGCCGGGCGAGCATCAGGCGTCCTTGGCAATCTCGATCTTGATGATCTCAGCGTCGCCGCCGGGGATGGACACAGTCTCGCCGAGCTCCTTGCCGATGAGCTCACGGGCGAGCGGCGCGACATAGGAAATGAGGCCGTTCTTTGGGTCGGCTTCGTCCTCGCCAACAATGCAGAAACTCTGGTGACGGCCGCCCGGCATCTCCAGCGTCACCTTCGATCCGAACCGAACCGTTCCGGTGTCCGGCGGCGGCGTGACGAGCTCGGCCGTCGCGCGGCGGGCTTTCCAGTAGTTCAGGTCACGGGTGATCTTGCGAAGCATCTGCGAGTCTTCGCGCTCTGACGCCTTGGCGAGCGCACCTTGCAACTCGGCGATTGCAGCCTCGATCTGCTGCAGGCCTCGGGGGGTGACGTAATTATGAAATGAACTGATCGGCCGTTCGGGTAGCGGTTCGGCAACGTCACCCTCGGGCTCCTTTACAAACGCGCGACTCATGAGACGACTCGATACGCAGATCGGGCGACAGGATCCGATCCTGACATGCCCGATCGAGGGATGCCAATAAAAACAAGCGCCATCACGCGCTGCAGCGCCGGACGCTGCGGAACACCACCGCGCCATTGGCTCGGTGGATGCGCTCTTTAACCATGGTGCAGTGCCCGATGCATTGGAACGGGCCCCACGCCGCAAGGTTTCTTCATGCGATAGACCACGCTGCCGTTCGGCCGCACCACCCGCTCGCGCACCGTTCGGCATGCTGCAGGCTCGACCGAGGTCGTGCCGGTGATGACCGGATGCGATATGGTCGCAGCATGAACGCCTGCCGGCGATAATCCGCATAAAGCACCAACAAGGGCAAAAGTCGCGAAACTGACGATTCGCATTGGCATCCTCTTCGGTTGTTCCCCGGATGAGAACGGGTGTGTGCCGGCTCCGGTTCCATGCGTGGCGGCCGCGCTATCCGGACGTCAAGGGCATCGGAGCGCAGTAGGTCCGGCCCGCATAGAGCAGGGGCACGCCATCGCGCTCCCCTGTTTCGGCCACGACGCCGATGAGAACGTCATGGCTGCCGCAATCGGTTCCCCGGGTCAGGTTGCAATCGAATATGGCGACAGCCTCCCGCAAGACTGGTGAGCCGGTGCCGAGCCGATCCCATTCGATCTCGAAAAATTTGTCGCCCCGCGCGCCGACCTGACCGGCAAAGCGGCGCGCGATATCGGATTGGTGGGAGGCGAGGACATTGACGCAGAACACGCCGTTGATGCGAATGATGCCGCCGGCGTGACTTGCACGGTTGATGCAGACCAGCACGGCCGGTGGATTGGCGGACAGCGAGCACATGGCGCTGACCGTCAGTCCGGCGCGGCCAGCCGGACCGTCGGTGGTGACCACGCTGACGCCAGACGCGACGCGCGCCATCGCCGAAATGAATGCTGTCCGATGCTGCTCCACGCTAGCCTTTGCAGCCTGCCTGCTGCAGGACCCGGTTCTCGGCCTCGCCCGTGACAGTAGGCCCGAGCTCTCGCTCGATGATGGGCACCACCTCGGCGCCGAACCGCTCGAGCGAACGCAGTGCCCGGCCACCTTCCATGCCGCCGAACTGCATGAAACAGCTGAGATGGCTCGTCTTGACGGTGCGCGCCTCAGCGACGATGCGCGAGGCGCAGTGCTCCGGCGAGCCGATGATGACATTGTCGATGATCTGCTCCGGCGTTGGCTCGTCCTTGTAGGGAATGGACCTGAGTTGTGCGCCGTCGAGCTCCTGATAGTTGAAGCGGAGGCTGAAGGCGAGGCGGTTGACATAGAGGATTCTCTCGGCAGCATCGCGGGCATCGGCTCTGCTGTCCGTGACATAGATGTAGCGCTGAACTGCAAATGGCATTGTGCGGGGATCGCGCCCGGCCGTGGCGAAGATCCCCTCATAATATTGCCGCTGGAGCGCGAGAACATCGCTGCCCTGTGCGCCCACGGTCACGAAGGGAATCCAGCCGTCGCGAGCGGCCCGCTCGACAAGCTCGGGCTGGGCGCCTGCAACATAGATCTCAGGACGACGGCCGTTCAGCAGCCGCGTGCAGATCGGCATTTGCTCGAGCGTATAATGCTTGCCGGAATAGGAGAAGGTCTCGGCGGCGACGAACCGCTCGATGATGTCGGCCATCTCGAGAGAACGCTCGACACGTTCCTCGAGACTTACGCCGAAATGGTCAAACTCGTACCCCTGATAACCTGTACCGATCCCGATCACCAGCCGGCCGTTGCTCAGCTGGTCGATCAGGCCCAGTTCCTCGACCAGGCGCACCGGATGATAGAGGGGCAGCACCAGCACGGCGGTGCCCATCCGTATGGTGCGGGTCAGGCCGGCGCAGTAGGAGGCCATGACCAGCGGCGAGACGCACATGCTGTAGTTCGAGAAATGGTGCTCGGCGATCCAAGCCGTATCGAAACCGATGGCCTCGGCGAGCTTGACCATATCGATGGTTTCTTTGATCAATTGGCGGCCGTCACCAGAACCGCGCAGCGTCATCAGGTTGAAAAGTCCAAGCTTCACCGGCTCTCTCCCTCTTCAGATGCCGACAATGGTCTGGCCGCCATTGGGGCTGATCACCTGTCCGGTGATGAAATCGGCCTCCGAAGAGGCAAGAAAAGCCACCGTCGCGGCGATCTCCGAGGGATCCGCATACCGGCCGAGCGGCACCAGCTTGATCTTCTCCGCCATGCGCGTCTCGATATTCGGCTGCTGCAGCACCATGTCGGTGAGGACGCCGCCCGGTGCGACAGCATTGACATGGATGTTCCATGGCGCCAATTCGCGGGCCCATGCCTTGGTCAAGCCGAGAAGGGCAGCCTTGGCAGCGCAATAGTCCGAGGCCGCATGATGTCCTACCATGCCCCAGATCGAGGAGATGTTGATGATCTTGCCAATGCGCCGGGCTTTCATGCCGGGCACCACCGCCTGAGCTGCAAAGAAGCTGCCTTTGACATGGACCGCGAACATGCGATCGAAATCCTCTTCAGTGATCTCCTCGAGCGTTGCCTCACTCCCGATCCCCGCGTTGTTGACCAGGATGTCGAGGCGTCCGAGCCGGCGCTCCATGGCGGTGAGCTCGTGCTGCAGGCGTCGCGTGTCGGTCACATCGCAGATGATCGCCTGGCCTTGGCCGCCGGCATCCCTGATCATGCGCACCGTTTCCTGCGCCTCGGGTTCGAGAATATCCTGCACGACCACCGATGCGCCGCCTGCGGCGAGCAGACGGGCATGAGCCCGGCCCATGCCGCGGCCTCCCCCGGTAATGACGGCAACGCGCCCTTCGAAACTCGGCATCGATTCAGCCTCCTGTCCTAAAAACCGATCATGGTCTTGCCGCCGTTCGGGCTGATTACCTGACCGGTGATGAACGCCGCCGCGGTGGATGCGAGAAAGGCGGTCGTAGAGGCGATCTCGCGCGGCTCGCACCAGCGGCCAAGCGGCACCTCCCTCTCCTCGGCGGCGATGCCGACCTCGCCCAAAGTCTCTCGCACCATCGCGGTCTTGACACCGCCAGGCGCGATGGCATTGACGGTAATGCGGTACGGCGCAAGCTCGCGAGCCCAGGACTTGGTCAGGCCAAGGATCGCCGATTTGGCGGCGATATAATCGGAAGCCTTGTCGTGGCCGGCCAGTGCCCAGCGCGAGGAGGTGTTGATGATGCGACCACGGCCTGAGCGCTTCAGTGCAGGAACGGCTGCTTTTGTCGTAAAGAATGTGCCCTTGACGTGAACCGCAATCATGCGATCGAACCCGATCTCGTCGATCTGTTCAATGGGGCGATCGATGCCGATGCCGGCATTGTTCACGAGAATGTCGAGCCGCTGCCAGCGCGCGAGCGCTGTTGCAAGGATGTGCCGGTCGGCCTCGGGGTCGGCGATGTCGCAGACGACGATGTCGAAATCCCGGCCTTCCCGGTCGAGCCGTGCGGCGGTGAGCGCCGCACGCTCGGCATCGATGTCCTGGACGAGCACCGCCGCGCCACGCTCGGCCAAGAGCCAGGCGGTCGCCTGTCCGATACCCGAACCGGCGCCGGTGACGATGGCGACGCAATCACGAAGATCGTGCCTCATCCTTCCTCCGCAACGATGATGGTGTCGCTGGCCCGCCACGCGACCGTGACCGCATCACCGATCGCATGAAGGACGATGCCATGGCGGGAGGGTACTCGGACCGTAAGGACAAAATCGTAGGTGAGCCGGACGCGGTAGCGGACCGAGCCGGCTGTGTAGACCACATCAGAGATCACACCGGCGAAGCGGTTCTCGGCGCAGTCGTGCTCACCGCCAAGGGTGATGTTTTCGGGACGCACAAGCAGGGCCGAGCGTGAGGTCGGCAGCATTGTTGCGGCGGTGCGCACAAGATGGCCTCCGATCACCCGGGCCGTGCACCCCCCGGCATCCCCGCCGGCGATCTGTTCGATCTTCATCAGGTTGGCCTCGCCAAGAAAGCTCGCAACAAAATTGGTGCGCGGATTTTCGTAGAGTTCGCGCGGCGTCGCGACCTGGATGATCGTGCCGTTGTTCATGACCGCGATGCGATCGGCCATGCAGGCGGCCTCCTGCTGGTCATGGGTAACGTAGATCACAGTGGTGCCGATGGCGGCTTGGAAGCGCTTGACCTCCTCCTGCATCTCCTCGCGAAGATTCTTGTCAAGAGCGCCGAGCGGCTCGTCCATCAAGAGCAGGATCGGGTCGTAAACGGCAGCGCGGGCCAGTGCGACGCGCTGCTGCTGGCCGCCCGAGAGCTGCTGCGGACGGCGATCGCCGAAGCCGGCAAGCCGCACGATTTCCAACATGCGCGTCACCTTTGCGGTGACCTGTGCTGCCGGCAGGCGGCGCATCTTGAGTGGGAACGCGATGTTCTCGGCCACCGACATGTGTGGAAACAGGGAGTAGTTCTGGAACACCATGCCAATGTTTCGCGTGTAGGGCGGCTCGCCTACGAGATCGCGCCCGTCGACAATGATCTGCCCGCCTGATGCCGAGATGAAGCCGGCTGTGACGCCGAGCAGGGTCGACTTGCCCGAACCGCTCGGCCCGATGATGGCGAAGAACTCGCCGGAGCGGACGTCGAGATTGGTCGGCAGAAGGGCCGTGACAGTGCCATATCGCTTTTCCAGATCGACGAATTGGACGGCAGCGCCGAGTGCTCCGCCAAGCGGAGTTGAGGCACGCTGGAGTTCAGGCAAGGCCTGCTTCATGGCCCACCTTCGGCAGGTCGTGCGTCATTGCGCCTTGCCAATATGGCAGCAAGAAGAAGCATCAGCATGGTGACGCCGAGAATGACCACCGTAGCGGCAGCGACGAGCGGCGACATATAGAGGTTCAGCTGCTCCCAGAGGAGGCGCGGCAAAGTGCGGGTGGCGGAATTGGTGAGGAAAAGGGCGAGGATGATTTCGTCGAAGGAGAAGGTGAAGGCAAAAATGAAGCCCACCAGCATGCCGAGGCGGATCATGGGGAAGGTCACGTGCCAAAAGCTCTCCCAGGGATTGGCGCCAAGCGTCATGGCGGCCAGCTCGAAACTGGGGCTGTAGCTCTTGAGAGCTGCGGCGACGGTGATGAAGACCAGCGGCATCGAGACCACGACATGGCCAAACAATATTGCCGGGTAGGTGCCGATCAATCCCAACCGAACCATGATGGGAAAGAGTGCAATCGCCAGCACGATCGGCGGCAGGATGAGCGGGGCGATGATGGTGATGGTCATGAGATCGCGTCCGGGCAGGCGGCCGCGGACAAGGGCCAGCGCTGCCATGGTCCCGAGCACGGTCGCCAGCGCCGCGGAGGGGAAACCAATCTTCAGACTATTGGTCAAGGCGATGATGTAGTCCTGCTGAGCGGCGAGCTGCTCGTACCAGCGCAGCGACCAGCCCGGCGGGGGAAAGCTCAGGAAGGATTCACTCGAAAATGACAGGGGAACGATGACGAAGGTGGGAAGGACGACATAGATCAGCACCAGCGCAGCAAAAAAGCGGATGAAGAGTGCTGCAATGGTCCATGATGTCGCTGCCATCTCAACCTCCGAAAACGCCGGCGGCGCCGAGATGCCGTGAGATGCGGTCATAGAGAACATAGAGCAGGACGGTGGCGGCAAGCAGCAGCGTTGCGAGCGCCGATGCCATCGGCCAGTCGAGCAATCGTGAGGTTTGTTGCTCGATCAGGACAGCGATCGTCATGTTCGCGGGGCCGCCAAGCAGCGCCGGCGTTATAAAGAAACCCAACGCCGAGATGAAGACGAGCAGCAGCCCGGCGCTCACCCCCGGCATGGTAAGGGGAACATAGACATGGATGAATTGGCGCAGGGGATTGGCGCCAAGCACAGAGGCGGCGCGCATGATGGTCGGCTCGATGCCGCGCATGCTGCTGAGGAGCGGCAGAATCATGAAGGGAAGGAGAATATGGACCATGCCGATATGAACGCCGATCGAATTGTGCATGAGCCGCAAGGGCTGATCGATGAGGCCGCTCGACAGCAGAAAGCTGTTCAGCACGCCGCGGCGCTGGAACAGCACCATCCAGGCGAACGTCCTGATCACGACGCTGGTCCAGAACGGGATGAGGATCAGGGCCAGGCAAAGATAGAGGATGCTGCCGTGCATGGCCGAGACCATCCAGGCCACGGGGTACGCCAGCAGCAGCGTCACCAACGCCACCGTCCCGGCGAGCATCATCGTATAGGCGATCACCCGCACATATGTGCTTGTCGCGAAGATCCTGACATAGTTCTCGAAGCCGACGGCAGGCTCCGTGACGCTGCGGATCACCACTTGCGCGAGCGGCCAAAGGAAGAAGAGTGCAAGTACGATCGCGGGCGCGATCAGAAGGAGCGCATAGCCGCGCGCCGGCGTCCATGGCTTCGGCGAGGCCGGCGGCCGCTCTGTTGTCGCATTGGCGGCCATGCGCGCTGATCTCTCTCTCAGCTGATCACCCGAGCAACCATTTGTTGAAGCGCTCGATGATCATCGAGCCATTATCCGCCCAATAGCCGAAATTCTGGAAGACTGCGGTTTTGGCGTTGTCCGGCGCGTTGGGCAGGGCTGCCTTGGTTTCGGCATCCAGAAGCGAGAAGGTTGCCGGATTGACCGGGCCATAGGGAATGTTTTTGCAGAACACAGCCTGATTCTTCGGATCCGTGCAATTGGCGATGAAACTCATCGCTTCGGCTTTGTTCTTCGCGCCCTTTGGCACGACAATCGAGTCGCAGACATAGAGGCAGTGATCGAAGGTGTAGTTGACCGGCGCTCCGTCCTTTCGCGGCTTATAGAGCCGGCCGTTCCAAACGGTCCCGACATCGGTCTCGCCGTCGATGATGAGCTGCGCGCCCTGAGCGCCGGAGTCCCACCAGGTGAGCACGCTCTTGACGGCATCGAGCTTGGCGAAGGCGCCATCGAGGTCGAGCGGGTAGAGCTTGTCGCGGCCCTGGCCGGCTCCCATGGCCGCCACCTCGAGCGTCTGGGCGGGATATTTCCAGAGGCTGCGTTGACCTGGCTTCGTGGAGGGGTCGAAGAACTCGGCCCAGTTCTTCGGACGCTTGTCGTCCGACATGCTCTTCGTGTTCCAGGCCATGGCGTATGCCGCCACATCGGCGAGCAGGTAATGTTCGTGCACCGCTTCCGGGATGAACAAGGATTTGTCGACGACAGAGAAATCCAATGGCTCGAGCAGACCCTGCTTGGCGAGGATCGCCGCGTCCGCCGCGTCGGTGAAGATCACGTCAGTGTCGACGGCATTGTTCTCCACCATGGCCTTGATCTTGGCGGTATCGGCATAGGGAGCGCCGGAGATCTCGATGCCGGTCTTGTCGGTGAATGTCTTGAAATAGGCAGCCTTGAGCGCTTCCTCGAGGGCGCCGCCGGGATTGGGAATGGTCATGCGCTCGGGCTTGGCGCGCAGAACGGCCGGGAAGCCGATAACGGGAAGAGCCACCGCGAGGCCGGCGGCACTCGCCAGGAGATGCCGGCGGGTTGGGTCGCTGCTGTTCAGTCCTCGTGATCCTGGTCTCTGCTTCACGGGCTCCTCCCTATCATTATGTTCAAGCCATTATAATGCCGCCGCTGGCGATGATGGTTTCGCCAGTGATGAAGCGATTGCGGTCGCTTGCCAGAAAGCACACGACCTCCGCGATATCGTCCGGCTCTGCGACACGTCCGAGCGGCGCATTCTTCTCCAGATCGGCGAGGATTCCGAGATCGCGCAGCTGCTGGGTTGCGATCGGACCAGGGGACACGGCATTGACCAGGATCTGATCGACGGCACAGGCTTCCGCGAAGGATCGGGTGAAGCTGATCACGCCGGCCTTGGCGGCCGCGTAGTGGGCGTTCTTGGGATAGGGAATATGAGCATCGATGGAGGCGATCGAGACGATCCGCCCGCCCTTGCGAGCCTGCATCAGCGGCACTGCCGCAGCAGTCACATGATACATGCCGCGCAGATTCACATCGAAAGTATGGTTCCAAGCATCATCGTCAATCTCGAGCAGCGGCTTTCGCGGATAGACTCCGGCATTGTTGATAAGAATATCGAGCCCGCCGAGCTGCCGAGAAGCTTCCGCCACGGCGGCGCGCGCGCCGCCGCGAAAGCGAATGTCACCGGCCACATCATGAACCTTGCCGTCATGGCGCATGATCTCGCGTGCTGTTTCAGCGGCGGCTCTTCCGTCCACATCGATAATCGCGACAGCGGCACCCCTGTCGACGAGCATGCGGGCAATTGCACGGCCCAGGCCGCGTGCCCCGCCTGTGACGATTGCGTTCTTTCCCTCGAATTCCGGCACGGCTGCCATTCGCGAGTCCTCTGTCATGGTCGCGTGCAATCAGGCTCAGCCCCCAAGTTTTGGAAATTCCGCAAGGACGCACAAACGATGTTTCATAATGGCGGCATTAGACGGGCTGGTGCAAAGGGAGGGATTAGAGGGGCTAATGCGAGCCCGTGACCTGACGACATCTAATTTGGGCGAGGGTGCAGGCGATGCTACAGATGCTGCTCGAAAGATGGCGAAGATGGTCAAGCTCGGTCTCTTCAACCTCATGGGCCTCTACGACCGGAACACGTCGCCGGCATCGGTGGTGCAAACCTCGATCGACATGGTGACGATGGCGGAGGACCTCAATTTCGACATCGCCTGGTTTGCCGAACATCATTTCACCAACCACTCGATCTGCCCGGCAGCGCTCATGATGGTGACCCGCTGCATTCCGGCAACGAGGCGCATCCGTTTGGGGCCGGCGGTTCTGCCCCTGCCGTTCCACAACCCGCTCCGACTGGTGCAGGAGGTGGCATTCGCCGACCTCCTCAGCGGCGGGCGGCTGGTGCTGGGACTTGGTTGTGGATACCAGCCCTATGAGTTCGATCGGTTCGGCGTCGATCCGGCGCGCAAGCACGAGATCATGCTCGAGGTATGGGACATCCTGGACCAGGGGCTGAAGACCGGGGCGATCTCCCATTCGAGCCGGAACTTTCACATTCCGCCCACCGAGCTGCCGATGCGGCCATTCGGTCTCGATCTGCCGGAGGTCTATGTCGTCAGCACCAACCAGGCGGTGCTGGCGCGGGCGGCGCGGGGATGCCATACGCCGTTCATGAGCTTCGGGCATCGCGGCCTCGAGCCTGCCCTGCAGCAGCGCCGTCGGATACTCGAGGGCTGGACGGCCGGCGGCGGCTCGCCAGAGACGATGCCGCTTGCCGTGCAGCGTTTCGTCTATGTCACGGAACGGCGCAGCGATGCGTTGCATGCCGCCGAATGCGTCAGGAACCTGTTCCGCGCCGATCGCAACCTCACGGGTCCCAGTTTCGACAAGGACGGCCCATTCGTCAGGCTGATGCCCTTCCATGACGAACCGCCACTCGACGACTTTCTCGACAACGCGGTGATTGGAGGTGCGGCGGAGTGTGCCGAGCGGCTTGCCAGCGAGATTGCCGCCATGAAACCCAGCCATCTCTCCTGCTTCATGGGGTTTGCCGGCATTGGACGGCGAGAGACTCTCGCGTCGATGGAACGGTTCGGCGCCGATGTTCTGCCGCTGCTCGGATCAGTGCTGGCGCAAGGCAACCTTTCTGATGCAGCATAGAGTGCCCGGATCCATTCCGGAAAGTCCGAGCAGCCGCTCCGCCCGAAGGAGCTGATATGGAGCATCAGAAGCCACCAGCGTCGCGTCGTTCGGCAGGATCGTCGCCGGCGCCCCCGCGCCGCCACCGGACCCGCCGATTGCCGCCACTCAACCTGTTCCGGGCATTCGAAGCGGCCGCGCGGCATTCGAGCTTCACGCTGGCGGCCGAGGAGCTCCTGGTCACCCAGTCGGCAGTCAGCCAGCAGATCCGCCAGCTCGAGGAGTTCCTCGACGTGCGGTTGTTCCGGCGCTTGCCGCGCAGTCTCGAGCTGACCCGCGAGGGGACGGCTTTGTGCGCAACGGTCAGTGAAGCATTGAACATGATGGCGCGGGCCTGCAGCAAGCTTTCGGATCCTGCAGCACCCGCCGTGCTGTGCGTCAACGCAGCGCCGGCGCTCGCCTCGACCTGGCTTGCACCACGGCTCAAGAGCTTCATGGAGCACAATCCGAATATTCGGGTCACGCTCCTTGCATCTTCCGATCCGGTGGCGTTCAGCCGACAGGACATCGACGTTGCGATTCGGTGGGGACGCGGTGCCTTCGAGAACATGCATGCCGAGAAGATCGCAGATGAAGCGCTGATCCCGGTGTGCAGCCCGAGTCTGTTCAAGGATGGACGAGGAGGCATTTCGCACGACGAACTCGCCGGGCACACGCTCCTCCAGGTGCTCAACCAGCCGGACTGGACCGCCTGGCTCGAGAAGAGCGGCCTGATCCGCAAGCCGTTCCACGATACGCTCTATTTCAGCGACGCCAATCTCATGATTGCCGCTGCGGTCCAAGGGCAGGGCATCTGCTTCACCACACTGCTGCTGGCCCATGGAGAGCTCGTCAGCGGGCGGCTGGTCAGGCTCTCCGACATCGAGGTCGAGATCGACGAGGGCTATTATTTTCTATGCAGCAGCGACATGGTCCACAAGTCGAAAATTGCTGCGTTCCGGGAATGGCTGATGACCGAGGCCGCTCAGACGGTCGAGGAGGGGCGCTGGCTGACATGCCGCGCCGGCCAGCCGGTCAAGCCGTGATGCGCGCGTGGAGCCGCAGCAAATCCTCGACCTCCTGACGGGTGGGCATGGACGGGATGGCACCGCGACCGGTGGTTGCCAGCGCTCCGACGGCATTGGCAAAACGGCAGGCCTCGGAAATGTGCGCGGGATCGGTGAGGACAGCCGAGGAGGCAAGGATGCCGGCAATGAGACCTGCCATGAAGGCATCGCCGGCCCCGGTTGCATCGATAGCGTTCACCGGAAAGCCGGCCACCTCGCCATCGGCATCGGGCGTGAGCCAGGAGCAGCCGGCGGCCCCACGCGTGACGGTCATCAGCCGCAATCGCGGCGACCACAGGCGACGGGCGCCAGCGATCGGATCGGGCTCATCCGTGAGGAAGTGCAGTTCCTCCTCGCTGATCTTCACGACCTCGGCTTGCGCAAGACCCAGCCGCATGCCGGCGCGGGCGTCATCGGCGCTGGGCCATAATTCGAGTCGGAGATTGGGATCATAGGTCACGAGCTTGCCGTACTCACGGGCCAAGCCGGCAGCATGCAGGGTGCTGGCCCGCGACGGCTCCGAGGCAAGGCTGATCGAGCCGAAGTGGAAAGCCTTTGCGGCACGAAGCGCGCCACTATCGACATCCTCCGGTGTCATCAGCATGTCAGCGCCAGGGCTGCGGTAAAACAGAAAATCACGGTCGCCATTCGCCTGGAGCGAGACAAAGGCGAGGCCGGTGCGTGCCTTGGCGGTGAAGCGAAGCGGCGCGACATCGACGCTGGCCTTCCACAACTCGCCCGCCAGGAAACGGCCGAACTCATCCTCCCCGACCATGCCCATGAAGGCGCTGCTGATGCCGAGGCGCGCCAGCCCGGCGGCGACGTTGGCAGGAGCACCGCCGGCTGCCTTCTTGAAGATCTCGGCCGTGACCAGGCTTTGCGGTCCGGCAGCCGGAACGAAATCGACGAGCAGTTCACCAAAAGCCACCACGTCGGCCACGGCGCGTCACTCCTGGTCCGTTGCGAAAGGGGCCATAACCGCCCGAGCTTGCCGCTCGGTCGACTGGAGCAGCTCGTAAACCTTGTATTTGGCCTCATGGAAGGCACGCATGTTCCCCATGACCGGGGTGCAGAGCGGCCCCAGCTGCGACATGGATCGCATCGCATCCTCGAGCGAACGGAATCTGGCTGCGGCAACGGCGCCAAGCATGGCGGCGCCGAGCAGGACAGGTTCAGGGGTTACGGCAACCGCCACGTCGAGGCGCGTCACATCGGCCAGAATCTGGCGGACCAGCCGACTTTGAGCGGCGCCGCCGCTGATGATCAACGTATTCAGTCTCAATTCGCGGGCGCGCAGTGCTTCCAGCACCTGGCGAGCGCCATAGGCGAGGCCGCATAGGCCGGCAACATAGAGCTTAACCAGGCTCGCGATGTCGCGCTCGAGGCCGAGGCCGGCGACCATCGCGCGTGCGTCGGGATCGGCGTGCGGAGAACGGTTGCCAAGGAACTCGGGCATCACATGGATGTCGCGGGCCAATTTTGCGACGGTGCTCATCGAGTCGCTGTCTTCGATTGCGATGTCTTCGAGAAAGGCAAGGAGGGCCCTGCCGGACTGGCTGGCCTGCTCGGCAGCCTGGCTCGCCGCCGGATGCAGCGTGAGGAGCTGATCGAGTGCCGCACCCGCTGCGGACTGCCCGGCTTCGTTGAGCCACAACCCGGGGACCATGGCGGAGAAGTAGGGTCCCCAGATGCCGGGTACGAAGGTCGCCTCCCTGGTCGTTGCCATGATGCAAGCGGAGGTTCCAAAAACATAGGCGATGCGGCTTTCGACACTGAATGGCTCGCCCGTGCTGGCGGCGCCCCCGACAGTGCCCAATCCGCCGGCATGGGCATCGATCAGGGCGGCGCCGACCGGGATGCCGGCGATCAGGCCGAGATCGGCAGCGGCTTCGGCGGTCAGGCCGGACCCGACAGGCGAGGCAACGTCGACGACTTTGCTGCCGATGCGGGCGAATCCTTCCTCGGCAAGCTCACCGAGGCCGATGCGACGGAAATAAGCGGGGTCCCATCGCCGTTCATGGGCAAGGTAAGTCCATTTGCAGGTCACGGTGCAGGCGGAGCGGTCGAGCGATCCGGTCGCCCGCCAGGTCAGAAAATCGGGGAGATCGAAAAAATGGCCGGCTGCGGAAAAGATCGCCGGCCGGTGCTCCTTCAGCCAGAGAAGCTTGGGGGTCTCCATCTCGGGGGAAATGATGCCGCCGACATAACGCAGAACAGCCTCTTCGGTGAGATTGATGCGCCGTGCCTGGTCGAGCGCGCGATGGTCCATCCAGACGATGATGTTGCGCGCCGGGTCCTCCGAGGGGCCGACTGCCAGGGGTCTGCCCCGCCGGTCGACCACGACCAGGGAGCAGGTCGCGGCAAAACCCAGTCCGGCGATGGCGGCGGGTGACACGCCGCTTCCCGAAACTGCGCCGCGCACGGCGATTGCGACGGCTCGCCAGACGTCGTCAGAGGACTGTTCGGCGATGTCGCCAGGCTCGTACCAGGTGGCAATCGTCTGCTTGGCCGCCCCAAGAAGGGCGCCAGCCTCATCGAAGACTCCGGCGCGTGCGGAGCCGGTGCCGACGTCCACACCGATGAAACAGCGATCGGACATGCGATCCCTTCGGCGCTCTGGCGTCGCCTGCGACATCGAAGCTGTCCATTGGCTGCCGCAAGCGCGGGAAAGTCAATCCCTCGCTGGAAGTCCGATCCAGGCGCTGCCGAATTGATTGACAGCAATGGTTCGTAGTGTGAGCATTGGCGCAACGCGAGAACAAATACTCGTGCCTTGGGAGGCCACATGAAACCCATTCTCTCCGTCATTATCGGCGCGACGTGCCTTTTCGTGGTCGACAGCGCCCTGGCCGAGACCCTCACGGTCGCCACCGTCAATAATGGTGACATGATCCGCATGCAGGGCTTGACCGGTGAGTTCGCCAAGGCCAACCCCGGGATCGAGGTCAAATGGGTCACGCTGGAGGAGAATGTTCTGCGCGAAAAGGTGACGGTCGACATCGCCACGAAGGGCGGCCAGTACGACGTCCTGACGATCGGCACCTATGAGGTCCCGATCTGGGCCAAGAAGAACTGGCTGGTGCCGCTCGACAATCTTGGCGCGGATTATCAGGTCGACGATCTTCTGCCAGCGATCCGGGCCGGCCTTTCGTATGAAGGCAAGCTCTATGCCGCTCCGTTCTACGGCGAGAGCTCGATGATCATGTATCGCAAGGACCTGTTCGAAAAGGCCGGGCTGACCATGCCCGAGAAGCCGACCTGGGAGTTCATCATCGATGCCGCCAAGAAGCTGACGGACAAGTCGGCCGGCGTCTATGGCATCTGCCTGCGCGGCAAGGCCGGCTGGGGCGAGAACATGGCGTTCATCACCGCGATGGCCAACTCGTTCGGCGCCCGCTGGTTCGACGAGAAGTGGAACCCGCAATTCGACAGTCCGGAATGGAAGGAGACCATCGACACCTATCTGAAGGTCATGAAGGATGCCGGCCCGCCCGGCGCGGTGTCGAACGGCTTCAACGAGAATCTTGCCTTGTTCAACTCTGGGAAATGCGCCATGTGGATCGATGCCACAGTGGCTGCGGGCTTCGTGACCGATCCCAAGGAGTCCAAGGTTGCCGACAAGGTGGCGTTCGCGCTTGCGCCCAACAAGGGGCTTGGCAAGAACGCGAACTGGCTGTGGGCCTGGTCGCTTGCCATTCCGGCCGGCTCGAAAAAGGTCGATGCCGCCGAGAAGTTCATCGGCTGGGCAACGAGCAAGCAATATGCCGAACTCGTCGCTGCGAAGGAGGGCTGGGCCCATGCCCCGCCAGGCACGCGCAAGTCGCTCTATGACAACCCGAAATACCAGGAGGCGGCGCCCTTCGCGAAGCTGACGCTCGAGTCGATCAACACGGCGGATCCAACGAAGCCGACGGTCAAGCCCGTGCCCTATGTCGGCGTGCAGTTTGTGGCAATCCCCGAGTTCCAGGGACTCGGCACCAAGGTCGGGCAGTTCTTCTCGGCCGCGCTCGCCGGCTCGACGACCGGGGAACAGGCGCTGGCCAGCGCCCAAAAGGCGGTCACGCGCGACATGAAGCGGGCCGGATATATCAAATGAAGAGGGACGGCTCGTGAGCAGCGAATAGCGCATCTTGCAACGCGCTGTTTCGCTGCTCGCGATTCGCCACTCGCGTTGCGGAGATAGAGCGTGGCGACCCAACAGACCCAGACACTCGGCAGGTTGCTGGTGTCGCCGGCGGTGGTCCTGCTGCTGTTGATATCGATCGTCCCGCTTGCCGCCACCATTTATTTTTCATTTCTCAACTACAACCTGCTTGATCCGAGCTCGATCGAATGGGCACGCCTCGACAACTACAGCTATTTCCTCACCGACCCGGGGTTCGTCAGCGCCTTGATCAATACTCTGATCATCGTCGGATCGGTTCTCCTGATCACGGTGGTGCTCGGCGTGCTCGTGGCGCTGCTCATGGATCAGGCGGTGGCCGGCCTGAGCCTTGTGAGGCTGCTGGTGATCGCTCCCTTCTTCGTCATGCCGACGGTCAGCGCACTGATCTGGAAGAACCTTCTGATGCATCCGGTGTCCGGCTTCTTCGCCTGGATCGCCAACTCGCTGGGCCTGCAGCCGATCGATTGGTTCACCGACTATCCGCTGCTGTCGATCATCCTGATCATTTCCTGGGAGTGGCTGCCCTTCGCCTCCCTCATCCTGCTGACGGCACTGCAGTCACTCGACGAGGAGCAGAAGGAAGCAGCCGAAATGGACGGGGCGAGCGCGCTTTCGATGTTCTTCTACATCACTCTGCCGCACCTCGCTCGGCCGATCACAGTGGTGATCCTGATCGAAACCATCTTCCTCCTGACCGTGTTTGCGGAAATTTACGTCACCACCGGCGGGGGTGAACGCACCAACAATCTCGCTTTCCTGATCTATTCGGCGGCACTGAAGGAATATGACATCGGCGCCGCGTCGGCCGGGGGCTTGGTCGCGGTCGTGCTTGCCAATGTCGTCGCAATCTTTCTTGTCCGCCTGGTCGGCAAGAACCTGGACGCCTGAGACATGGCACGCGCAGTCACTCCGGCACGCAAGATTACGGTCACCATTGCCGGCTGGCTGGTCGGTCTTGTGATCGCCTTCCCGATCATCTGGATGGTTCTGACGAGCTTCAAGACCGAGCTCGAAGCCTCTTCACTGCCGCCAAAATTCGTATTCTTCGATTGGACGACAGAGAACTACGCGATCGTGCAGCAGCGGAGCGACTATTTTCATCACGCGGTGAACTCGCTGATCATCGCCGGCGGATCGGTTCTGCTGGCGCTGATCATCGCCGTGCCAGCCGCCTGGGCCATGGCATTCGCCCCCACCGAGAGAACCCGCGGGACGCTGCTGTGGATGCTGTCCACGAAAATGATGCCGCCGGTCGGAGTGATGGTGCCGATCTATCTGTTCTTCCGCGACTACGGTCTGCTTGATACCCGGATCGGGTTGGTGGGTCTGCTGTGCCTCGGCAATCTTCCCATCGTCGTGTGGATGCTGTTCACCTATTTCAAGGAGATTCCAAAGGAGATTCTCGAGGCGGCGCGCATGGATGGGGCGACGATCGGCAAGGAGCTCATTTACGTTCTGACGCCGATGGCGGTGCCCGGGATCGCCTCGACGCTGCTCCTCAATTTCATCCTGGCGTGGAACGAGGCGTTCTGGACGCTGGTATTGACCAGCTCCAACGCGGCGCCGCTCACCGCCTTCATCGCGTCCTATTCCAGCCCCGAGGGTCTCTTCTGGGCCAAGCTGTCCGCGGCCTCGACGCTGGCGATAGCGCCGATCCTGGTGCTTGGCTGGTTCAGCCAGCGACAACTGGTTCGCGGCCTCACCTTCGGGGCAGTCAAATAAGGGAAGAGCCATGGGCAGCATCGTCCTCAATGGCGTTCGGAAATCGTTCGGGTCGGTTGAGATCATCAAGGGCGTCAATCTGGAGATCGCCGACAAGTCTTTCGTCGTGTTCGTTGGACCGTCTGGCTGCGGGAAGTCCACCCTGCTGCGACTGATCGCGGGGCTCGAGGACATCACCGAGGGCAAGATCCTGATTGACGGCGCCGACGTCTCGCGGCTGCCGCCTGCCAAGCGGGGCCTCTCGATGGTGTTCCAGTCCTATGCGCTCTATCCCCACATGAGCGTGCGGTCCAATATCGGCTTCGGACTCAAAATGGCAGGCATGCCGAGAGGCCAGATCGCCCAGCGCGTCGAGGCAGCGGCAGCGAAGCTGAACCTCACACCCTATCTGGATCGGCGCCCGGGGCAGCTGTCAGGCGGCCAGCGGCAACGGGTGGCGATCGGCCGTGCGATCGTACGGGAGCCGAAAGCCTTCCTGTTCGACGAGCCGCTGTCGAATCTCGACGCGGCGCTCAGGGTGCAGATGCGGCTCGAGATCGCGGGCCTGCAGAAGACGCTCGGCACCACCGCGATCTATGTCACGCATGATCAGGTCGAGGCCATGACCATGGCCGACAGGATCGTGGTGCTCGATGCCGGCCATGTCGAACAATATGGCACGCCGCTTGAACTGTACGAACACCCGGCCAACACGTTCGTCGCAGGATTCATCGGTTCGCCCAAGATGAATTTCGTATCGAAGCAGGATATCGCCGGACAGTACGGTGCAGCCTCCATCGGCGTCAGGCCAGAGCACATCATGATCAATCGCGACGGCCAGGGATGGCCGGGCAGGATAGCGATAGCCGAGCATCTGGGCAGCGACACATTCTTCTATGTCGAGAGCGACGTTGGCCGCATAACCGTCCGCACTGCCGGCGAACTCGGTTTGCGCACCGGCGATCAGGTCCGGCTCAATCCAGATCCGGCTCGCGTTCACCGTTTCGATACGGACGGCAACGCGATCCGCAGCCTGCAGTAGGAGATCTTCTCGTGTATCTCGATAAATACAAGCTGGACGGGCGAGTGGCATTGGTGACGGGCGGTGGACGCGGCATTGGTGCGGCGTGCGCCGATGCTCTTGCCGAAGCGGGCGCCAAGGTGGTGATCGCCGATATCGATGAGAGGGTGGCCGAGGAATCCCGTGACGCGCTCAAGGCCAAGGGTCGCGAGGCGGAGATCGTGGTCATGAATGTCACCGATTCCAGGCGCGTGACAGAGGTGGCGAACCTGCTCATTGCCCGTCATGGCAAGGTGGACATCCTGGTGAACAATGCCGGCATCGCGCGATCCGAAACGGCGGCCGAAACGGTCACCGATGAGCACTGGCTCAATGTCATCGATGTCAATCTCAACGGGACGTTCTGGTGTTGCCGGGCTTTTGGCAAGCATATGCTGGAGCGGCGGTCCGGAGCGATCGTGAATATCGGATCGATGTCCGGTTTCATCGTCAACAAGCCCCAGGAGCAGAGCTACTACAACGCCTCCAAGGCGGGCGTACATCATCTGACGAAGTCGCTGGCCGCGGAATGGGCATCGCGCGGCGTCAGGGTGAACGCGGTGGCGCCAACCTACATCAACACACCGCTGACGGCATTTGCGCGTTCGAACCAGAAAATGTTCCAGACATGGCTTGACATGACGCCCATGGGGCGGCTTGGCGAGGTGGACGAGATCGCCTCGGTGGTGCTGTTCCTTGCTTCGGATGCGTCAAGCCTGCTCACCGGCTCGGTCGTCATCGCTGACGGCGGCTATACCTGCTGGTAGCAGGATCGGCCCAGCGCTGGAACTACTTCATGGGGCAGGAGCTGCCGGTCTCGAAGTCGCCAGGCTGCGGCGGGGCAAGCGGCTTGAACAGCGTGCGGTCTGGCTTGATGTCGAGGAGCGGCGTCCCGTCGAGGCAATCGAGACCGCGCACGCTGATGACCGGCCCGTCGCGGCCGACCACGCCAACGATCGATGTGCCGATCGGATTGGGTCGCACCGGAGAGCGAAGCGAAAAGGTGCCGCGGCCGACGCCATTGTTGTCCGGGCTCTGCTTGACGAGATCGCGTCTCGACTGGTGGAGCCAGTAAAGAACCTCGAGCCGCTCGAACTGATCGATGCCGTCCAGCGCCTCGCGCCATGGATCGAAGATCTCGATCTGGCAAATGGGTCCGTCGGGGCGGCCATGACGCGGGGTCATGAGGCGGGACGTCCAAGGCGTGCGGATGCGGCCGATGAAGACGAGGCCGGCGTCGGTCGGGGGAGGCGCCTCGATCGCGATTTCGCCCTCCCGGATTTCGTTCTCGCGGACCATCGTCAGTGCCATCTCGACTGAAGCATTGTATGAGGATACCAGCTCAAGCCATCGTTTCAAGGATAGGGGATGGACACGCTTTCCGAGGTGCGCGCCGCCATTGACGAAATCGACGACCAGCTGATCCGGCTTCTGGCCGCGAGGTTCAACGCCGTCAAGCGGGCGGCCGAGCTCAAGGACAATCCCCATGAGGCACGGGTTCCGTGGCGTGTCGAGGAGGTGACGCGACGGGTTCGCGACGCGGCAGCGATTGCCGGATTCGACCCCGATGTGGCCGAGAGAATCTGGCGGGCGATGATGGAAGAGTGCATCGCCTACGAGCAGCACGCGATCGGCGCGCGGACACTTCACCGCCGGCAGGAAAGGGAATAGCAGCAATCAGGTGACGAGGGGCTAGGGTCTCCTCGCCGTCATTCGCGCCTGAGCTCAGGCCGCCGTCATCTCGGGCGCAAGCGGCTCGGCAGGAGCAACGATGGTCTGGTTCCTGCCGGCTTTCTTGGCGCGGTAGAGAGCCTGGTCGGCACGTTTGACCAGTTGCTGCATGCTGTCGTCGAGTCCGCCGAGCACGGCGATGCCGAGCGAGGATGTTACCCTGATCTCCCGACCATCGGGCAAGGAAAAGGGCGTCGTCTCGATGCTGAGGCGCAGGCGCTCGGCCACCGAGAAGGCCACGGCACCATCGGCGCCTGGCAGGACGGCTACGAATTCCTCACCGCCAAGCCGGAAGAACGCATCGCTCGTCCTGAGCTGCCTCTGTACGAGCTCCGTGAAGCGCTTCAGCACGGCATCCCCGGCATCGTGGCCATAGGTGTCGTTGATCCGCTTGAAGTGATCGATGTCGAGCAGGACGATGGACAGGTCGTTGGCCTTATTCAATGCATCTTCGACCAGGCGAGCCGACATGGTGTCCAACAGGTGGCGGTTGAACGCGCCGGTCAACGCGTCACGACTGGCGACGTCGCGCAGACGCTTGGCACTGTTCCTGAGCAGGAGCTGCGAACGCCAGCGCCGTACGAGGGCGTGGCTGCGAAGCAGCAGCTCGTGGCTCTCGAAGGGGTTGTAAATGAAATCGTTGGCGCCACGCTCGATCGTCTCGCGAACGGTCTTGCTGTCGCCGGTGCGCGCCACCACGAGAATGGGAATGCCGGGATGGACTTCGCCCTGCCGGAGTTCGAGGATCAGGTCGAGCAGCGCCGGATGGCAGCCGTCGACGCCAACGACGACCAGGTCGAAGTCGGCGGCGTGCTCGGATATTGCCGCCAGGGCTGCCGGCTGGTCGGTGGTGTCGGCGTCGAGCAGCTCGGTCGTATCGACAGCGTTCGCGCCCGGTGGCGTCTGCTCGCGGAGTTCGTCGAGGATGCGCTTGGTCCAGACCAGGTTGCGCAGGCGACATTTCAACGCCGCAGGATCAACCGGCTTTTGCAGGAAATCATCGGCACCGCTGTCCAGCGCCTTGAGCATCATGTCGCGGTCGTGGACCGCGGTCACGATGAGCACCGGGATGTGTCGGGTTGCCGATTCTCGCTTGAGATTGCGACAGAGCTGGATGCCGTTGATCTGCGGCATCATCAGATCGGCGATGACCGCGTCAGGCCTGATCGAGTGAACGATGCGTTCGGCGTCGCGCCCGTTCTGGCTCGAGACGACCTGAAATTCCTCGCCGATCAGGCTCTCTTCAATCAGGCGCAGATGGACGGCGTTATCGTCCACCGACAGAATTCGGGAGTGCATATCGTAACCCTCAGACGCCGGCCACTCCATTGCCGGCCCGACTCGCAAGGGCGATCCTAGAGCTCCCTCGTAAAAGAAGATTTGCCCGAAAACCCGGCAGTTGAAGACAATCTCATTCAGAATCAAGCGATTCCGGAAAGAGCTCGAGCAAGGGCGCGGTCGAGACGGCGCACCAGCTCCTCGATCTCGTTGGCGCCGATCGTATAGGGCGGTGCTAGCAGGACGTGATCGCCATTGGTGCCGTCGGCGGCGCCACCGCTCGGATAGCAGATCAGGCCTTCATCCATGGCTGTTGCCTTGACTCGGGCCCATAGCTTGGCCGCGGCGGGAAATGGGCGCTTGTCGGCGCGATCCTCAACAAGCTCCATGGCAAGCATCAGGCCACGGCCGCG
>DATAOT010000246.1:0-18158 GCA_036265615.1 Aestuariivirgaceae bacterium | reverse complement strand
GTCGACACGCCGAATCACTCCTACTCCTTCTCCTTCGGAAGCCGCTACCGCTGGAGCCGCTATTTTTCGCATCGCGAGGAGATTCTCGACTATCTCAAGAGGACGGCGGCGGAGCTTGGCGTCAGACCGAATATCCGGTTCCGCACCCGCCTGTTGTCGGCCCGCTGGGACGATGACCGCCAGCGCTGGATCTCCCTCGTAGAGGATGCCGAGGGGACCCGGCAGATCGAGAGCGCCTTTCTCGTCAGCGCCATCGGCCAGCTCAATGATCCGGTGATGCCGGACATTGAAGGGATTCAGTCATTCTGCGGCCCGTCGTTTCATTCCGCGCTGTGGCCCGAGGGTCTGAATGTCGACGGCAGGGACGTCGCGGTCATCGGCACTGGCGCCACCGCGATGCAGCTCGTGCCGACGATCGCCGATCGGGTGAGATCGATCACGATCTATCAGCGCAGCCCGCAATGGGCGCGGCCGATTGCCGGCTATTCCGACGCGATCGGCGCCGGCACGCAGTGGCTGCTCGAGAACATGCCGTATTACGTCGAATGGTTCCGCTTCAACATGTTCTGGCGCTATGGCGACGGACTTCTGCCGTTCCTCAAGAAGGACCCGGCCTGGCCCCACCCCGAGCGGGCCGTCAACCGGATCAACGATCGCCACCGCCGCGAGCTGACCGACTTCATCCTGTCGGAGCTCGGCGATCGCAGCGACCTCGTTCGGCAATGCGTGCCGAGCTACCCGCCCTATGGCAAGCGCATCTTGCTCGACAATGGCTGGTATCGGACGCTGGTCAAGCCGAATGTCGCGCTCGTCAGCACCCCGATCCGGCGCATTGGCCAGGATGCGATCGTGACGAGCGACGGCATTGCCCGCACCGCCGACATCATCGTCTATTCGACCGGCTTCAAGGTCACCGAGATGGCTGCCCGGCTCAATGTCACCGGCAGGCGTGGCCTGGCCCTTGCCGAAGTCTGGGCCAACGACAATCCCACTGCCTATCTCGGATTGACCGTGCCGGGGTTTCCCAACTTCTTCTGCATGCTTGGTCCCAATTCCGGGCCGGGGCACGGCGGCAGCGTGATCTTCCAGGCCGAATGCCAGACCCGGTACATCACCGCCTGCCTGGTGCAGATGATCAGTCGGGAGATCGATGCCATCAACGTCCGCAAGCCGGTGGTCGATGCCTATGTCCGTAAAGTCGACGCCGAGCACGAGACCCTGATCTGGACCCATCCCGGCATGTCGACCTATTACCGCAACAGACATGGCCGCGTGTTTTCGGTCTTGCCGTGGCGCTTCGTCGACTACTGGCGCATGACCCACGACCCGGATCTCGCGGAATACGAAACGAGGCAATAGGCAGTAGGCAGTAGGCAGTAGGCAGTAGGGAAGAGCACCGCTCACTGCCTATTGCCTATTGCCTATTGCCTATTGCTGATTCCCTGCGCGAACAGCCGCATATAGGTGTCGACGACCCATTCCGGCGGATCGACCACCCGCCCGTTCTTGCGCGCAAAGCGCATGCAGAGATAGTGGCGCGCCCCCATCAGCGTGAAGGCCAGGACCTCGAGCGCATTCTTGTCCATCGCGGCGACACCGCCCTGCGTCGCATCCCTTTCGAGGGTGCGCACATAGGCCCCGGCGATCCGCTCGATATGGGCGGCAAACGCCTTCGGCGCGAACACCTCCGCCTCATAGAGGATGCGGTAGAATTCCGGGTTCTCCTTCAGGAACTCGAAAAACGCCTTGAAGCTCCGCTTCTCGCGCTCGAGCGCGTTCGGCGCGTCCGCCGCCCTCACCCGGATGAAATCGAGGAGCTCGCCGCCAAGCGTGGGCAGCAGCTGGTCGAACAAATCCTGGCGTGACTCGAAATGATTGTAGAACGTGCCCTGGCCGACATTGGCGACCGCCGTGATGCGCGACACCTGTGCATTGGAGTAGCCGACCTTGCCGACCACCTTGGCGGCGGCGGCGAGCAGATCGCGCTTGATCTTCTGGCTCTTTTCGGCGCGCGTGAGCTTGCGCGGCGCTTCCCCCGCCACGGGGCGGCGCCTGGTCGCCGCGTCCCTCATGCTCATGCTTGCTCCCCTCCCCCGCCTGACGGCATGCGGCCAAACACGGGCCGCCGCTTTTCCAGGAAGGCAGCCTTGCCCTCCTCGGGATGCCCGCTGCACCGGACCTCGGCAACGATGCCGCGCTCGGCGATTTCCTGCGCTTGATAGCGCGTCATGTGGCCAAGCGCCACGGCTCGTTTGGTGGCACGGGCTGCCACCCGGCTCGTCGCCGCAACCGCGCGTGCCCTCGCCAGCGCCGTGTCCCACACCTGATCGGCGGGTCGGCATTCGCTCACAAGGCCGATGCGCTCGGCCTCCCTGCCCGATATGAGCCGGCCGGTGAGCAGCAGGTCCATGGCTCTCGCATGGCCGATCTGGTCGGCAAGCTTCATGGTGCCGCCGCCCGACGGCAGGATTCCCCAGCTCGTCTCGGGAAAGCCGAGCCGGGCATCATCGGCAGCGATGCGAATGTCGCAGGCAAGCACGAGCTCGAGCCCGCCGGCAACGCAGGCGCCGCGAATTGCCGCAACCAGCGGGACGGCGAAGAACCGCGTCTTGAGCAGCGCCCGGTCGATCAGTTCGTCGATGTCGGAGCGGCGGTCGAGATGCGAGCCGAGATCGGCGCCGGAGCTGAAATTGTCCCCTTCGCCCCGCACCAGCACGACAGCCACCGAATCATCGGCTGCAAGGCGGGGCCACAGTTCCGCCAAACCCTCGAAGATCGCACCGTCGAGCGCGTTGATGCGGCCTGGATTGCTCAGCGTCACGCAGACGATGCCGGGCTCGACGACTTGAACGGAGACGGCCATCGCTGCCTGCTCCTTGCGCCTCAGACCGCGATCTCCACCTCGGCCTCGATCTCGACCGGGATGTCGAGAGGCAGCGCCGCCATGCCGACGGCCGAGCGCGTATGGGCACCGCGCTCGGGTCCATAGAGCTCGAGGATCAGCTCGCTGAAACCGTTCACCACGAGCGTCGTCTTGTTGAAGCCCGGCGCGACATTGACCATGCCGAGCACCCTGAGCCAGGCGGTGACCCGGTCGAGATCGCCGAGCGCCCGCTTCAGGCTGCCGAGCATGGAGAGTCCGACGAGCTTGGCGGCTTGATAACCCTGCTCGATGGTGAGCTCCTGCCCCACCTTGCCGAAGGGGCCTGTGATCGCGCCTCCCGCCTCCTGGGGAGCGTGACCCGAAACATAGGCGCGGTTGCCGCGCAGCACGACCGGCTTGAAGGGCAGCGTGAGGCCTGCCGGCGTGATCAGCTCCTTGGGCAGGATCAGCCCCATTTTCTGAAGCTTGGCTTCGATTTCGGCCATGCCCTCGTCTCCTCAATAAAGTCCTTGATAGGCGCGCTGATACGCACCGCTCTGGACGTAGTCGATCATCGAGATGAAATCGAAAACCGGCACCCCGGTCGCCTGCTGGACGGCGCAGGAATAAGGCGGCAGCATCGAGCATTCGATCACGATGGCGGCGAGATCGGGATGGTCCTCCTGAAGCTCGCGGGCAGCCGCCACCGTCTCCTCCTCGATGAGATCGGAGTCGAGCTCGTCGGCACCGCCCAGAATCGCGCTCGCGAAATGTGGCCGGTCCTCCATGCCGCTGACGACGATGTTCATGCCGTCGCGCACGCCTGCAAGCTCGAGCACGCGATTGCCGAGGCTGCGGCGGGTGGCGGTGATGCAGCCGAGCGGCCGCCCTTCCGCGAAAAGCTGGCTCAAGAAAGGCAGCTGCATGAGGCTCGACAGGCACACCGGAACCTTGACGGCGTTGCTGACCGCCTGCTGATAGGCGATGAGGAAGCCGCAGTCGCTGGAGATGCCGCGCACGCCTGCCGTCTCGAGCTCCTTCGCCGCCGCGACGATCAGCGGCTCGCAGTCGGGGTCGCTGGCCAGAACACGGTCGAAGGTCAGCCCCTTCACCGGCTTGTAGAGCACCGGGTAGCGATAGGTCGAGGCATTGCCGACGTCGCCCGGAATGAACGGACCGCGATAGTCGAGCAGCAGAATCCCGATCGCATGTCCGTAGGTATCGGCGGATCTGACCTTGTATTTCGGCATGGCTTCACCCCAGTGCTGGTTGTTGCATTCTAACAATAGGCACGCTCGATGCGGAACGGCGTAAGATCGATGCTGGTCGGGCGCTCGCTCACCTGCTCGGCGATGAGCTTGCCGGTGATCGCGCCGGTGGTCAGTCCCATATGGCTGTGGCCGAAGGCGTAGAACGCATTCCCGAAATGCGGTGAGCGGCCGAGCACGGGGAGCGAGTCGGGCGTGAGCGGCCGTTCGCCGAACCATTCGCTCAAGCCCTCCTCCCTGATGCCGGGGAGCACCCGCTTGCCCCAGGTGAGGACCATTTTCGACTGCCGCCAGTCGGGCGGCGCATCGACGCCCGGAAAGGCCGAGGCGCCGACGATGCGGACCCCGACATCCATGGTGGTGATGGCGATCTTGGCGGCGCCGACGACCACGAGATGGCGGGTCTCGACCCCGGCATTCGGCAGGGTGACGTGATAGCCACGCTGGCTCTCGAGCGGAACCTTGCTGCCGAGCTTTCGCGCGAGCTTGTGCGACCATGCCCCGCAGGCGATGACGACGGCGTCGCAGGCATGTCGGCCGCCATCGGTCACCACCGCACGCACGCTCTCAGGACCGCGCTCGAAATCCTTGACCTCCTCCTTGAGGATCGCACCCCCGCGCCGGCGCAGCAGACCGGCAAGGCCTGCCACCACCTTGTAGGGATCGCGGACATGGTGCCAGTCGGGCTCGAGCACCGCCGCCTTGAAGTCGCGCGACACGGCCGGCTCGACCTGGCGCAGTTCGTTCTCGTCGAGCCGATGGAACTCGAGGCCCTTGTCCTTGCGGCCCTGCCAGAACCGCCAGTCGTGCTCCAGTGCGGCCTCATCCTTGTAGATCCACAGGCCTCCGTCATGGCGAACCAGCGGCATCAGGCCCGCATCCTCGAACAGCGGCTTCCAGGCCTCATAGGCCGGCGGCATGAAGGCGGCGAGCGCCTCGGTGCAATGCTTCACCCGGTCGGGACGGCAATTGCGCCAGAACTGCCAGAGAAACGATGCCATCGCCGGCATATGCGACCAGCGCAGCGACACCGGGCCTTCCGGGTCGAAATAGTATTTGACGTATTTCTTCATGAGGCCGGGCATGGCAAGCGGCAGCACGAAGGTGCTGGCGATGCCGCCGCCATTGCCGAACGAGGTGGCGCGACCCGGCTCGAGCCGGTCGATGACGGTGACGCTGTGACCTGCGCGCTGCAGATAGCTGGCACAACCCATGCCGACCACGCCGGCTCCGATCACGATGACATTCTTGCCCATGTTCCTCCCTGCTATTCGGCGGCTGCCATGATCGAGGGCTGGCGGTAGGCGGCGACCAGCTCCGCCTCGCGCGCCTTGGCCCTTTCGATCGATGCCCGCTTCACATGGCCGTAGCCGCGGATCATTTCCGGAAGATCTGCGATCTCGATGGCGAGCGCATGGTTGTCGGGACGAAGCTCGGCCATGATCGCGCGGACGGTTGCCTCGTAGTCGCTGACCAGTTGCCGCTCGCGCCGGCGCTCCTCGGTCAAGCCGAAAATGTCGAGCGGGGTGCCGCGCAGCCGCTTGAGCGCCGCCAGCATCCGGAACACGCTCATCATCCAGGGGCCGAACGCGATCTTTCGCAGCTCGCCGGTGATCGGATCGCGGCGCGCCAGAAGCGGCGGCGCCAGATGGAATTTCAGCCGGTAGTCTCCCTCGAACTGGGCGGCGAGATCGCGTTTGAATTCGGCACTCGCATGGAGTCGCGCAACCTCATACTCGTCCTTGTAGGCCATGAGCTTCGATAGGTTGCGGGCAACCGCCTCGGTCAGTGCCAGCGACCCGGGTGCGACGCGCGTCTCGGCGGCGCGGACCTCGCCGACGAGATCGCGGAAGCGCCCGGCATAGGCTTCATCCTGGTAGCCGGCGAGAAAGGCGGTGCGCGCCTTGACGAGCGCATCGAGGCCAAGCGTTGGATCCGCCTTCGTTTGCGAGCCATGGTCGAGCCGCGTTGCCTCGTCAGGCTTGGCAGCAAGCTGCCGGCCCGCCTCGAAGGCTGCGAGATTGGCTTCGACCGCTGCACCATTGAGGTCGATGGCGCGGCGGATCGCTCCGCGCGACAGCGGCACGAGACCGAGCTGATAGGCAAGACCGACGATGAGCATGTTGGTGCTCATCGGATCGCCGGTCAGCGCCGTCGCGAGCCCCGTCGCGTCGAGGTAGCGCACCATCTCAGGCCCGGCCGCTGCCTCGATCGCAAGCCTGAGCGCCTGGCCCGGAAACCGGTAGTCGGGCGTGCGGGTGAACTCGCCCGGGATGATCTCCTGGGTGTTGACGACGACCTGCGAGCGGCCGTGCGCCATGCTCGACAGCGGCTCGGTGCCGCCGAGGCTCATGATGTCGCAGCCGAGCACGAGATCGGCTGCACCTTGCGGAATGCGGGCGGCGCGGGCGGCTGACGGATCGCGGGCGATCCGGACATGGCTGGTCACCGCCCCGCCCTTCTGGGCGAGACCCATCATGTCGAGAGTTGTGCACCCCTTCCCGTCGAGATGCGCCGCCATGCCGAGGACCGAGGCGGTGGTGACGATGCCGGCACCGCCGACGCCCGAGATCACGATGCCATACGGGCGCTCGAGCGCCGGCAAGGCCGGCTCGGCGAGCGCCTCGAGCCGCTCATGTGCTGGCGGCGCCGGGCGCTTCAGCCGGCCGCCCTCGACGGTGACGAAGCTCGGGCAGAAGCCGTCGATGCATGAGTAATCCTTATTGCAGGAGTGCTGATCGATCCTGCGCTTTCGACCGAAGGCGGTTTCCTCCGGAAGGATCGACACGCAATTGGATTTGACGCCGCAGTCGCCGCAGCCTTCGCACACCTGGTGGTTGATGAACACCCGGCGCTGCGGCTCCGGCATCAGGCCACGCTTGCGGCGCCGCCGCTTTTCGGTGGCGCACATCTGATCGTAGATCAGCACGGTCACGCCGGCGATGTCCCTGAGCTCCCGCTGCACCGCATCGATCGCGTCGCGGTGACGGACCTCGACGCCGGCGATCGCCGAATGGCGCTGAGGTCTGTCGGCCACGATCACGACCTTGCGCGCCCCTTCGGCAAGGACTTGGCCGGCAATTCGGGCGACGCTCAACGAGCCGTCATGCTCCTGGCCGCCGGTCATTGCCACGACATCGTTGTAGAGGATCTTGAAGGTGATGTTGACGCCGGCTGCCACGCAGGCGCGGATCGCCAGCAGGCCGGAGTGATTGTAGGTGCCGTCTCCCATGTTCTGGAACACGTGCGTGCGGTTGCTGAACGGCGCTTCGCCGATCCAGTTGGTCCCGTCGGCGCCCATCTGGGTGTAGCCGTCGCTGCGCCGGTCCATCCACATGACCATGTAGTTGCACCCCGTCCCGGCGCCGCCGCGGCTCCCTTCCGGCACCACGGTCGAGCGATTGTGCGGGCAGCCGGAACAGAAATACGGCTTGCGGGCAAATGGCAGGACGGTGCTGTTGCGTGGTGCCTCGCGGCCTTCGAGCTCCTCGAGACGCCGCTGCAGCCCCGCATCGCTCCGCCTGGCGAGCAGCCGCCTGCCGATCTCGATTCCGATGCGGTTGCTGGACAGCGTCCCGGTGGCCGGGAACAGCGCTTGGCCGCTCTCGTCGAGCTTGCCGAGAACGCTCCGCACGCCGCGGTCTTCGAACAGCATGTCCTTGAGCTGCGGCTCGATCAGCGCGCGTTTCTCCTCGACGCAGATGATCGTCTCGAGCCCGCCGCAGAACGCCTTGATGCCGACCGGCTCGACCGGCCACGGCATGCCGACCTTGTAGAGCGCAAGGCCCAATTCCGCGGCATTTCCGGCATCGAGCCCGAGATCCTCGAGCGCCTGCAGGACGTCGAGATAGGTCTTGCCCGTGGTGACGATCCCGATCCGCGCCTTTTCGGGCTTGAAGATGGTCCGGTCGATGCCATTGGCGCGAGCGAAGGCTCTGACCGCGGGAAGGCGGCCCTCGATGACCCGGCGCTCCTGCGCCAGCGGCGTATCGGGGATGCGGATGTTCAGCCCGTCGGGAGGGACAGTGAAATCGGGGGGCAGGACGACGTTTGCGCGATGGTCGTCGACCAGGATGGAACCGCCGCTTTCCACCACGTCGTGGCTGCATTTGAGCGAGATCCACGAGCCCGTGAAGCGCGACATCGGAATCGCCAGGAGGCCGAAATCGAGAATGTCCTCGATGTTCGCCGGATTGAGCACCGGGATGTTGAAGTCCACCATGCTGAACTCGCTCGCATGGACGGCGCTCGAGGATTCCGCCCGGTGGTCGTCGCCCAAGAGGATGAGCACGCCGCCATGGCGCGATGCGCCCGCATTGCTGCCATGGCGGAACGCATCGCCGGAGCGGTCGACCCCCGCCCCCTTGCCGTACCACAGCGCGAACACGCCATCGTGCTTGCCATCGCCGCGCGTCTCGGCCTGCTGGCTTCCCCACACCGAGGTCAATGCGAGATCCTCGTTCAACCCGGGCTGGAAGCGGACTCCCTCGGCCTCGAGCCATTTGCGGGCGCGGTCGAGCTGCAGGTCGTAGGTTGCAAGCGGCGAGCCGCGATAACCGGTGACATAACCCGCGGTGTGGAGGCCGGCCGCGCGGTCGCGCCGGCGCTGAACGAGCGGCAGGCGGACGAGCGCCTGGACGCCGGTGAGGAAGATCCGCCCTTGGGCGAGCTCGTATTTGTCGTCCAGCGAAACCGCGTGCACGGGGCCAATCGTTCCCGAAGGCTCGAGGGTGGGGCGTACCATGCGCCATCGCTGCCGGCGACACAAGTGAACAGTGAACCTTGATTCACTTTTCATGGAAGGGCAATGGGCATCAGACGATTGGCCCCTTGCCTACTGCCTATTGCCTACTGCCTACTGCCTGCTGCCGCAATGAAACCAGTCGAAATCCAATGTCTGAAATCGTCCTCAAGCCTAAAGCGGCGCGCAAGCTCGTCCTCGACGCCTTGGTCGGCGCCGGCGCCCGTCGCGACAATGTCGAGTTCCTCGCCGACGGCATCATCGACACCGAGCTGTCGGGCCTCTCCGGCCACGGCTTCTACTGGCTGCAGTTCTATTGCGCCCATCTCGAAAGCGGCAAGGTCGACGGCCGGGTCACGCCGCTGATCAAGCGCCTGTCCCCGGTTGCCTTTCGTGCCGACGCCAGACATGGCTTTGCCCATCCCGCCATTGAAAGGGGCTTTGCCAAGCTGGTCCCGGCGGCCCTCAAATACGGCATTGCCGGGCTTGCCGTACACAATTCCTACAATGCCGCGACCCTCGGCTACCACACCGGCCATCTGGCCCGCCATGGCCTTCTCGCCTTCGGCTTCACCAACTCGACCCCCGCCATCGCCCCGGTCGGCGGCAGAACCCCGGTCATCGGCACCAATCCCCTGTCCTTTGCCGTCCCTGCCCGGAACGGCAGGATCGCCTTTCTCGTAGATCAGTCGTCCTCGGCCGTCGCCTGGACCGCGGTCAAGCGCGCCGCCGAGGAGAAACGCTCGATCCCGCTCGGCTGGGCGCTCGACAGCGAGGGGCGCCCGACCACCGACCCGGAGCAGGGTCTAGAGGGTTCGATGGCGCCATCGGGCGGCTACAAGGGCTTCGGCCAGGGTCTGATTGTCGAGACCATGTGCGCCGCACTCTCGGGAGCACTGCTCGGAACCGAGATGGGTTCCTTCACCGCCAATGACGGCAGGCCGATCGATTGCGGCCAGTTTTTCATCGCGCTGAACCCACAAATTTTCTCCGGCGGCCAGTTCGACAAGCAGGTGCGGGCGCTCGTGCGCTCGATCCTCGCCCAGGAGGGTGCCCGGCTGCCCAATGCCCGGCGCGAGGCGAGCAGGAAGAACCTGGCCAGGACCGGGTTGACGCTGTCTCGCGATCTTTATGACACCATCCGCGCCTATGCCGATCGGGCCCCTGGCAGTGCGGTCGATCGTCCTCTTTCAAAACGCCGGCGTGGGGTGTAGCAACGAGCCATGAGCTGGCAGCCCTGTGACGACCCCCGGCCCGGTGACCGCCGGGCCTGCGATCTGATCGACATCGTGATCGTGCCGCGCGCCCGCGATCTTGGCGGCTTCGAAGTTCGCCGCGCCCTGCCCTCGCCACAGCGCCAGATGATCGGGCCGTTCATCTTCTTCGACCAGATGGGACCGGCGGAATTCCTGCTTGGCCAGGGCATCGATGTTCGCCCGCATCCCCATATAGGACTTTCCACCGTCACCTATCTGTTTGCCGGGGAAGTCACGCATCGTGATTCGCTCGGCACCGAGCTCGCGATCCGGCCCGGCGAGCTCAATTGGATGACGGCCGGCCGCGGCATCGTTCATTCCGAGCGGACTGCACCAGGCCTGCGTCGAACCGGTTCCTCGCTGTTCGGGATCCAGAGCTGGGTCGCCCTGTCGGCCAAGGATGAGGAGACGCCGCCGGACTTCGTGCACTACCAGGCGGACGAGCTGCCGGTCATTGTTGAGCCTGGGCAGACGGCCTGCATCATCGCCGGGACCCTTTTCGGTGCCGCTTCGCCCGTCAGGACCTCGAGCGCGATGTTCTATGCCGATGTGTCATTAGCCGCGAGTGCGGCCGTGCCCCTCGACGCCGATTATGAGGAACGCGGCATCTACACCGTCTCTGGCGAGATCGACATTGCTGGCGACGTCTTCGGCCCGGCCCAGCTGCTGGTGTTCCGGCCCGGCGACCGCATCACCATACGCGCCCGCACCAACGCCCGCTTCCTGATGCTCGGCGGCGAGCCCATGGATGGACCGCGCCTCATCTGGTGGAATTTTGTCTCCTCGCGCAAGGACCGGATCGAGCAGGCCAAGGCCGATTGGCGCGCCGGCCGATTTGACACGGTCCCCGGCGACAGCGAATTCATTCCCTTGCCGGACTTGCCGCTGCCAGCCGATCGCCCCCTCGGACAACCTTGACCCTTGACATGCGGCATGATCGTGCCAAGCTCTAGGGAACGGCAGTGCAAGGCTGCTAGTTGATCCAGAGAGGTACGGGAATGACTCCACCGGGCAATCTCTCAGGGCCTCGCGACTGACGAGGCCGCCGGCAGAACCAACGTTGGTCGTTGTCTTCCTGCCTGTGATCAAAACACAATCGAGATATTATGGCGGATGAGCAAGCGCCTGTGCGCAGGGTGCGAGCCTCCGCAAAAGCTGGCCGGCCCAGTCCGGCCTCTCAAACAGAGAATGACAAGCCCCGCCGGCGCCAGGATGAAGTGCGCGGCGGGGCACCGTTTTTGGTAGATGGTGAATAGGGTCCGGCCTCAAGCGATCCTTCTTTTCCCTTCGCCCGCGTCAGCGGGGAGAGGCTGGCGAGCACAGCGAGACCCGGGTAGAAACCGGGAGAAGGGAAAATTAGGAACGTCCTTGGTTCGCTAGCTTTAGAGGGTCCGGATCGCTATTCGCTACTCACTATTCGCGACTTCGCTTGTTCATCACCGGATCGAATGTCGCGACCAGTCGCCGCTCGATTTCCGCAAGATCGGTGAAGATCGATGGCGCGTCATGGACGAGCACATGGCTGCATCCGGCCGCCGCGGCTGCCGTGAACTGCTCGACCGAGGGAACGCCCTCCTCGGGCGACTTGGCATGGCCGATCTGCCGCGGCAGATAGCAATCCCCCAGGCGCTCGGCGAACATGTAGACCGCCCGCGCGATCTCCGGCCGCTGGCTGATGTCATAGATCTTGCAGAGATATTGGTGGCCGAGATAATCCCAGCAGATCACCTGGCCGATCGGCCGGGCAATGCCGAACAGATCGCTGAATATCCCGCTCGTTGAAGGCGCGTGGCCCCAGGTGGCCGGCAGGCCAAACCCTTCGGAATCCCCGCTCGCCGCCGCGCTTGAAAGTGCGTTGCGCATCCACCGCTCGCCGAATCAAAGGCCGCTCCCCGTCGGGAACGGTGAAATCGGCAGCGATCATTGTCAATCTTGATGCGCGCGCCGCGCGCAATTCCCGTCGCTCACCCGATCATGAAACGGCCTGGCCTCAGGCTTGTGCCGGCTGGTCCGCGGTCGCGGCCTCGCCCATGACCGCCGGCTCGTCGGCAGGTTCAAGACCCGGTAGCGGCTGATCGAGCCGCATGACCATTCGCAAGGCCAGCATCGCCAAGGCAATGTTGACCGTGAGGCCCATGGCCCCGATGAACAGCGTTGCACTCATGGCAGTCCAAGCCCCGATATCCAGCTGCCACCATTTAGGACCGAGTTTGGTTAACTTTCCGTGTCTCGTCGCATGGTAAACCGAAGATGAACGAACGGTTCAGCGTCCATCTCGCTGAGTTGGGAGCATAGTAAGATCTGCCGGGGATCAGATTCGGAATAAGAAGCGGGAATAACTCATGTTTATCGCCCCCACGCGTCATACCGCATTTCTTGCGACTGGCTTTTTGCTTCTCTCGATGGCGTGGATGCTCAATCTTTGATCCGGGGAAATTTTACAATCACTTGTCCGCCTCTCTTTGAAGAGCTGGCAACTTTTTTTTGAGAGCTTGGCATAAGCCAAGGACGGTGCTGCCCTGCCGCGCTGGATCTTGCGAAACCGGCGCCACAAGGAGAGCCCCGGACATGCACCCTCCGACCTCGGCCGGCATGGCCGATCCGTCTCGCGGCAACGCCGATCGTCGCCTGCGCATTCTTCTGGCCGAGGATTGTGCCGCCTCACGCCTCCTCACCACCGCCCTGCTGCGCGGTCTTGGCTGCGATATCGAGGCCGTCGCGGATGGCGCCGATGCCGTGACGCGCGCGTCCTCGTCCCGCTATGATCTGATTCTGCTCGACATCGACATGCCGGTCATCGACGGGATCCGGGCCGCGCGAATCATCCGCTCCCGCATCGATCCCGCCGACACGCCGATCATTGCACTCTCTGGATATGGCGCGACCGACTGCCTGCGCGACACGGCCCGGACCGCCTTCGACGCCGTGATTCAGAAACCGACCGGCCGCAGCGAGCTCGCAGCCCTTTTGAGCCTCGGACGCAGACCGGCCGCTTAGCCCTTGGGGTCATTCCTCGTCGGGGCGACCGGCCGTCTCGGCCTGATCCTCGATCGTCTTCAGCATGTGCATGAACTCTTTCAGTTCCGGGCTCACCTCGCGGGCCCTCCGCTTGGACGACGTCTGTCCCCGTTCGATCTGTCCCTGATCGGATTGTTGGCCATTCCCCATCGGATCTGTCGCTCCGTACATTGTCCAACGCCCCCGCAGAATCGTGTTTGCGCGATCCTGCGCCGACCGATCCTAAGGAAGTTCTAATGTTGGACTGCCCGTCCCCTCCGCCCGCACAAACCAAAGCGGGCGGCATTCCCGTGCGGCCCCGCTAAGGGTTCATGACGGCAGCAATAGGGCCAAGCCTGGCGCTTCGCATCAAGCGATTGGAAGTGTGAACAACTTTCCGAATTGCGGCAGGCTATCTTGAATGCCGGCAAGCCTCACGGCATGCCAGGCCATGGCATGATTTGACGAGGTGACCGGGATGCCGACTTCCGCCTCGATCTCTGCTGCCGCTTCGGCAAGCCGCACCGAGGTGCAGGAGACGAACACCGCATCCACCGCGGCCGCCGTCAGAATGCGCCGGATGCCCGCCTTCACTGACGCAAGCGTGATGGCCGCAACCACGCGGTCGTTGCCCTCGTTGAACGAGCCGAACACCGGCACCTCGAAGCCGCGCGCCGTGATGTAGTCGGCAACGATCTGGTTGACCTCGGCACGGTAGGGCGTGAGGACGGCGATCCGCTGCGCCCCAAGCGCGGTGAATGCCGCGAAGGCGGCGGTGACGGGGGTGGTCGCCGGCGCCTGATGACCGCTCTCCCGGATCCGGGCGAACACCTCCTCCTCGCCGATTGCCATCGACGCCGAGGTGCAGCCGAAGGCGATCGCATCGAGCGGGTTGCCGGGAAGGATCAGGCCGGCCGCCGGTGCGATCCGCGGCTCCATGGCGCGAAGCGATTCCGGGGTGATGATCGGATCGTTGAACAGCCGGCTCTCGTAAAGCGCCACGCCGGGCAGCGCCCCGAAGATCGCCCGCCATTCGTGCTCGATGGTGAAGTCGCTCGCCAGCACGATGAGGCCGATCCGCCCCCGCTCGCCGATGCCAGCGTCGGTTTCGAACGGCAGATGCTCGATCAGGATCATCTCGCGAGGTTCGGAACGGGACTGGCGTGCTGTGACGGGCATGGACGGGACCTCCGGAGGGACTCGTTCAAACCCTAGCCGATCCGCTCGGCCGGTGCAAAAGGTTGGCGGAACGGGGCTTTCGCGCTTACATTGTAGGCGAATGAACAGCAAGCCCCGCTCTGGCGGCTTTCTGGCCGCCGACCATGACCACGATGCCTGCACCGGCGACCTCGTTGCCCGGGCCGAGCGGGTGTGCGCCCGCCGCGGCAGCCGCCTCACCGGCCTGCGCCGCAAGGTTCTGGTCGCCGTTGCCAGGAGTCACGAGGCGGCCGGCGCTTATGACATCATCGAGCGACTCGCCGCCTCGGGTCGCCGTCCGGCCCCGATGTCGGTGTACCGTGCCCTTGATTTTCTGGCTTCGCACGGCCTCGTTCACAAGATCGAGAGCCGCAACGCCTTTGTCGCCTGCAGCCATGGCCAGCATGAAGGCGAGGCCGTGCTCCTCGTCTGCGACGGCTGCGGCGCGGTGGCCGAGTTCGAGGCCGCGGCCAGCATGGCGGCGCTGGCCGACGCCGCCCGCGTCACCGGCTTCGCTCCCCGCCGCACCGTGGTGGAGCTTCTCGGCCGCTGTCTCGGCTGCGCCGGCGCGAAGGGGTGAGCGGGCGGCCCAACCCTTGCCGAGACCTGCAGAAATCTGGCAAGAAGACGAATCGGTTGATGCAATTTCAGGGTGAATGAATGGGCTATTCGGCAATCACGACGCGTCGGCACAGCATCGGCGTCAGGGTCGGCGGCGTCACCATAGGCGGCGGCGCCCCGGTGGTTGTCCAGTCGATGACCAACACCGACACCGCCGATGTCCAGGCGACTGCGGGCCAAGTGGCGGAGCTGGCCCGCGCCGGCTCCGAGCTGGTGCGCGTCACCGTCGACCGCAGCGAGGCGGCTGCCGCCGTGCCACATATCCGCGATGCACTCGACCGCATGGGCTTCGCCGTGCCGCTCATCGGCGACTTCCATTATATCGGCCACACCCTCCTGCGCGACCATCCGGCATGCGCCGAGGCACTGGCCAAATACCGCATCAATCCCGGCAATGTCGGGTTCGGCGAGAAGCAGGACCGCAATTTCGCGATGATGATCGAGAAGGCCTGCCAGTTCGGCAAGCCGGTCCGGATCGGCGTCAATTGGGGCTCGCTCGACCAGTCGATGCTGGCCCGGCTCATGGACGACAACGCCCGGCGTCCCGATCCGCTGGATGCTCGCCTCGTCATGCACGAGGCGATTGTCCAGTCCGGCGTCTCCTCCGCGAAGCGGGCCGTCGAGCTTGGCCTCGGTGCCGACCGCATCGTCATCTCGGCCAAGGTTTCCGAGGTCCAGGACCTCATCGCCGTCTATCGCGAGCTGGCCCGCCGCACCGACCACGCGCTGCATCTCGGCCTGACGGAGGCCGGCATGGGCTCCAAGGGTATCGTCGCCTCGACGGCCGCACTGGCGGTGGTGCTCCAGGAAGGCATCGGCGACACCATCCGCATCTCGCTCACCCCCGAGCCGGGCGGCGCCCGCACCCGCGAGGTGACCGTGGCCCAGGAAATCCTCCAGACCATGGGGCTTCGCTCCTTCATGCCGATGGTCATTGCCTGCCCGGGCTGCGGCCGCACCACCTCCACGGTGTTTCAGGAGCTCGCCCAGGATATTCAAAGCCACATCCGCACCCGCATGCCGGTGTGGCAGAAGGCCTATCCCGGCTTCGAGACCCTGCAGCTCGCGGTGATGGGCTGCATCGTCAACGGCCCCGGCGAATCGAAGCACGCCGATATCGGCATTTCGCTGCCCGGCACCGGCGAGGTCCCCGCCGCCCCGGTCTATATCGACGGCAAGAAGGTCAAGACGCTGCGCGGCAGCGACATCGGCCAGCAGTTCAAGGATATCGTCGAGACCTATGTCGCCGAACGCTGGGGAAACAGCGCAGCAGCAAGCAGCAAATAACCGACTGCAATCATGAGCCGCGGTAATAATAATTGGCGCCGCTGCCATAGATGAGGCCGCGCAGGCCCCGCCGCAGAGCTTCGGAGCGGCGCAGCGGCTCCGTGACGAGGCGCGCCCCGTCATGCAGCGCGACCTTGGCCGCATCGCCCAGCTGCGACAGACCGGGCGCCGGCTGCGGCAGGCCATAGCGGCGCAGCGTGCCGTTCATCAGCCGGATCTTGTTCAGCCGCCTGACCGCCGGCGTCTTCCAGGTCATCGCCATCGAGACGCACCAGCTGTCCCCGGTGTGCACCCAATGCGGCCAGAGATAGGGAATGTGAACGGCATCGCCAGGGATGAGCGAGAACACCTCGGCGCGGCGCTCGAACTCGACGTGATAAGGCTGGTTGCGATGTTTGGACGGCGACAGTTCGAGGCTTCCCTCGGGCACGAGGCTGCGATCGGAATTGTCGAAAATGTGAACGTATTTGTCGCCTCGGATCTGCACAAGGATGTTCTCCTCGGCGTCGAAGTGAAACGGCGTCACCGAGCCGGCAGAGGAAATGAAGATGAAGCCCTGAAGGTCCTCGAAGAGCTCGGTGTCAGGGCCAGCGGCGTTCGACACCTCGGTGAGGAACGCCCGCAGGAGGGCTCGGTAGGCCGGGTTCAGCTCGACGCCCTTGATGACGAGCCAGGCATTGGCGTTCTCGATGCGGCGGATGACGTCCTCGGCGGGCATGGCGATGCCCGGGACGTTCTCGGGCCTGACCCCCGGCTCGAGCTTGCCGGAATTGTATTCGATGCGGTCGCGCGGCATGGACTGGGCGAGCGCGACGAGGCGCGGCAGGGTGAAGAGATCGTGGCCGGTGAGACCGTGCTTCATGGCAAAGGGGGCGCGGTGGAACCTGGCGCGGGCTTGCGCGCGGTCAAGTTCGATCAAGGGCATGGCGTCATCCTTTCAGCAGGCGGTGATGAAGCGACTTGGCGGCGGCGCGCAGCGGCCGCCGGATCCGTTCGGCGGCCGCGACAACCTGGAACAGCGCCTCAGGCGTCCCCGGGGCAGCGACCAGCATGTCGGCGACCGGCAGGCGATCGCGCCACAGATTGTCGATCATCGGGTGCCCCGGCACCGCACAGGAATCGGCGCGCCTGATATCCGGCCGGCCGAGGAGGCTGCGGGTGGCCTCGAGCATCAGAAGAACCCCCGGAGAATAACGGGCGAAGGTCTCGTCATAGGCGATCTTGCCGAGAAAGGCGGTGCCGCCGCTGACCATGGCGAACAGCATCGCAATCGGCTTGCCATCGAGGGCGAGGCGCCAGAACAGGAGCTCGCCGCGCTCGTCGAGACGGTCGAGAGCCTCGGCGAGAAAGCGGGCGGCATCGCGCGAGGACGCCAGCGCCGTGCCGCGCCGCCCTTTCCAGCCGGCGCCTTCGAGGGCGAGAAACGCCTCGATCCAGGGCGAGAGCGCTTCGTCCGGGATTCGACTCACGGCCTCGAGCGTGCCCTGCTCGGAGAGGCGGGCCTTGAGGCGCCGGAACTCCTTGCGCCGCTTGCGCGCGAAGTTGGCATTGAACCAGCTGTCGAAATCGATGCCCGTGTCGAGCCCTGCGCGCTCGAAGGGCTCGAGCACGACTGGCGGCGGGACGCCGAGCCGGCATGCCGCCTGGCACAGCATCTGCCCGAACCAGGCGTCATTGGGGACCAGCCGGAACAGCACCGCATGCGTGTCCTGGAGCCGGGTCACGCCGGCGACCAGCCGGGCGAGCGCAGCATCGGGTTCATGGCGGGCGAGCAGCGGCGTGCCGGCGAGCGGCAGGTCGGACATCCAGCTCGCCGACACTGCCACCGGCCTGGCCTGGGCAAGGCCGAGCCTCTCGAAGGCCGCTACTGCCGCAAGCTCGCCAGGCTCGCCAATCATGGCGGCAATCTGGACGCGCCTGCCGGGCGG
>DATAOT010000245.1:0-24268 GCA_036265615.1 Aestuariivirgaceae bacterium | reverse complement strand
GGCGCGGGCGAGTTCGGCCCATCAACCAGCCGGGGGCGGTCATGTTTGTCGTGTCGGGCAGTGGGTTTCGCGCCCACGCATTGCGTTCACTTCTTGCCGGTGGCTGCGTCGGGGTCATGGCGGCGCTCGCCGCGTCGGGCGGAATCGCGCTCACGCTCATTCCATTCACCGCGTCGCTGGTCGTGCTGGCGACGATGCCCGACAACCCGGCGGCGCGCCTCAAAGCGGTGATCGGCGGCCATTTGATCTGCTCGATCGTCGGGCTGATCACGCTGAAGCTCCTCGGGCTCGGTCCTTCGACGCTGGCAGTGGCGGTGGGCGGTGCCGTGTTCCTGATGCTGTCGCTGGACATGCTGCATCCGCCAGCCTCGATCGGAACCTTTGTGGTGATGACCCAATCTGCCGACTGGAGCTTTCTGCTGGCGCCGCTGGCCGTCGGCCTGACGCTGATTGCCATCGCTACCCTCCTGGTCAGATTTTGCGGCGCAGGGCCTGGCGTGCGCGGGCGAAGCCGGGCTCAGCCGGCGCCACGTCCGACCCGGTAGGGCTCAGGCTTTGTCCTCGCCAAATCGGCTTGGCAGACGTCCGCCTGGCGTTTCATAGTCTTTCCCGAGAGTTACCACGGGAGACCAGCATGAAAGTCAGCCACGCTCTTCTTGACCATTTCCGGCGCACCCATGGCGAGGTGCACAATCAGCTGATCGACAGCCTGCTTGCCGGCCGGGTGAGCCGACGCGAATTCATGCGCCACGGCAGCTGCCTCGGCTTCAGCCTGACGACCCTCGGGACCATTGCCGGAGGCGTCGGTCTCCTTGCCGAGCCGAAGCTGGCGCGGGCTGCGGCGGGGGGCACGGTCCGGGTGGCGCAGTTCGTGCCGGCGAGCGCCATCGACCCGGTCAAGGTCGCCGATGGCGGCGGGCTCGCCATCCTGTCCTATGTCGGCGACTTCCTGTGCTTCGACCGCAATGATCTCACGCTCGAGCCGATGCTCGCCGAGAGCTGGACACCCAACAAGGACGGCACGGTGTGGACCTTCAAGCTGCGGCAGGGAGTCAAATTTCACAATGGCAAGCCGATGACCGCCGACGATGTGGTTGCGAGCATCGAGCGGCTTGCCGATCCCGCAAACGGCTCGAATGCGTTGTCGGCCTTTACCGGCTATCTCTCGAAGGGCGGCACGCGCAAGGTCGACGATCGCACGGTCGAGTTCCACCTCGATGCTGCAAATGGCAGCTTCCCCTATCTCGTGTCCTCCGACAATTACAATGCGATCATCCTGCCCGCCGACTATGCCGGCAACTTCGAGCAGAGCATGATCGCGACAGGTCCGTTCAAGCTCGAGAAATATACGCCGCAGGTCGGTGCGTCCTTCGTCAGGAACACGGATTACTGGGGCGGCCAGGTCGCGCCGGAGCGGGTCGAGGCAACATTCTATGCCGACATCCAGCCGCAGATCCTGGCGTTGCAGGGCGGGCAGGCCGACATCATCCTGCAGGCGCCGGTGCTGCAGAGCGTGGCGCTGCTGAACGACCCGAATTTCGAGGTCATCAGCCTGCCCTCGACGGCGCATCAGCAGCTTCACATGAACAATGAAATGGAACCGTTCAAGGATCCGCGGGTCCGGCGAGCGGTGGCGCTCACTCTCGATCGGCCGAAGCTGGTGCAAGGCCTGATGAAGGGTCGCGCCAAGATCGGCAATGACAGCCCGTTTGCCGCCGTCTACCCGATGACGGACAAGAGCGTGCCGCAACGCGAACGCAACATTGCCGAGGCGAAGGAGCTGATGACCGCCGCCGGCATGGCCAACGGCTTCGAGACGACGCTGACCACCGAGCGCTATCTCGAAATCCCGGACTATGCGGTGCTCGTGCAGAATGCCGTGAAGGAGATCGGCGGCAAGATCAATCTCAACGTGCTCGACCAGGGCGCCTATTACGGCGATGCCGTCTATGGCAAGTCGCCATGGCTCGATTCCGTGATGGGCATCACCGACTACGGCCATCGCGGCGTGCCCAACGTGTTCCTCGCAGCACCGCTGCGCAGCGACGGCACGTGGAATGCGGCCCACTTCAAGAACAAGGAGTACGACCAGCTGGTCACGAGCTATATTTCGAGCCTCGACCTCGAGGCGCAGCAGGCGGCAGCAGGCAAGATCCAGCGTCTGCTGCTCGATGAGACGCCGGTGATGTTCAGCTATTTCTACGACTATCTGACTGTGGTGAGAAAGGGTGTCGGCGGCACTCTGACGACGGCCATGGGCCAGCTGCTGCTCGCCAGGACGACGATCGGCTGAGGAGTCCCAGCCCGAACTCGGCGATGGCACGGTTCCTCCTCAAACGGGTGGCGCTCTCGGTCATCACCCTGTGGCTGCTCAGCGTCATCGTGTTCACCGCCGGCCAGGTGCTGCCGGGCAATGTCGGCCGCGCCATGCTCGGGCCGTTTGCCGACCAGCGGGCCGTGGACGCGCTCAACCATGAGATGGGGACCGATCGTCCCCTTCTTGTCCAGTATGGCGACTGGGTCAGCCGCTTCGTCCAGGGCAATATGGGGCGGTCCTATGCCTATCGGGCGCCTGTCGCGCCGTTCGTCGGCACGGCTCTCGCCAACTCGGCCAAGCTTGCGGCAGTCGCATTCCTGCTCGTCGTGCCGTTCAGCCTGTTCATGGGCGTTGTGGCGGCGCTCCATGTCGGGCGGCCCGCCGATCGGATCATCATGGTCGCCGGCATGTCGGCCACCATCGTGCCGGAATTCGTCTCCGGCATCATCCTCATCCTGATCTTCGGCGTGTGGCTGAAATGGCTGCCGATCTCGGCGACCTGGCCGGCCGGGTCCGGGTTGTTCGGCCAGCTCCATCACCTGCTGCTGCCTTCGATTCCGCTGGTGCTCGTTCTTTTCGGCTATATCGCGCGCATGGCGCGGGCGGGAACCATCGAGGCGCTCGATGCCGACTACACGCGCACTGCGGTGCTCAAGGGGTTGCCGCAGGGGACGGTGCTGTGGCGGCACGTCCTGCGCAACGCGCTTCTGCCGACGGTGAGCGTGATCGCCACCCAGACGGCCTATCTGGTCGGCGGGCTGGTGGTGATCGAGACGCTGTTCCACTACCAGGGCATCGGCAGCCTCATCTTCATCGCCGCCAACAAAAAGGATTTTCCCATGCTCGAGGCCGGCGTGCTGACCGTCGGCTGCGTCTTCGCGGTGGCATCTCTGCTGGCCGACCTCATCTATTCCTGGCTCAATCCGCGCATCCGCTATGGGGCAGGCGAATGAGCGAAACCTCGGCGGCGCCGACCATCGTGCCGGAAATCACCGTCGCACAGGAGCGCCGGGAACGGCTGGCCCAGCTTCTCGCCTCGCCGACTTTCCTGATCGGCCTTGCCATTGTCGCCTTCTGGAGCGCCTGCGCAATCTTCGGCCATTCGGTCGTGCCCTATGATCCCTATGCGGACGACATGCTGAACACCCTTTTGGCGCCGTCGCGGGAGCATCCGTTCGGCACCGATTCGCTCGGCCGCGACGTGCTCTCGCGGGTGATCACCGGGTCGCGGGACATTCTTACCGTGGCGCCGCTCGCGACGCTTCTCGGGACGTTGGGCGGCACGGTGCTCGGCCTCCTCATGGGCTATTCGCGCGGCCTGCTCGATGAGGTGCTGAGCCGGATCGTCGATGCCCTTCTGGCGCTGCCGACGGTCATCGTCGCCCTTCTGGCACTGGTGGCGCTCGGCACCTCCAAGATGACGGTGGTGCTCGTCATCGCCTTCGGCTTCGCTCCGATCATTGCCCGCACCGTCAGGGCGGCGGTGCTGACCGAACGCGAGCTCGATTATGTGGCAGCCGCGAAGCTGCGGCTGGAAGGGCCGCTTCACATCATGTTTGCCGAGATCCTGCCGAATGTGGCACCGCCCATCCTCGTGGAGACCACGGTGCGGCTCGGCTATGCGATATTCACCGTCGCGACATTGAGCTTCATCGGCTTCGGGATCCAGCCGCCGTCGCCCGACTGGGGCCTGTCGATCTCCGCCAATTACGGCCTGATCGGCGGCGGCTACTGGTGGACGGTGCTGTTCGACGGGCTTGCCATTGCATCGCTGGTGATCGGGGTCAATCTCCTCGCCGACGGGCTCGAGGGGGTGGTCAATGGCTGAAGACGCGCTCGCATTCGACGAGGTCGATGTCAGCTATCTGGTCCGCGGAACGCCGCGGACGGTGCTGCGCGGACTGTCGTTCCGGATCAGGCGGGGGGAGACCTACGGGCTGGTCGGCGAATCCGGTTGCGGCAAGTCCACCGCCGCCTTTGCCGCCGTGCGCTACCTGCCGCGCAATGGCGCGGTGACGGCGGGGCGCATCCGGGTCAACGGCCAGGACCTCATGAGCATGGGCCAGCGCGCGCTCAGGTCGCTGCGGCAGACGGCGGTGGCGATGGTGTATCAGGATCCCGGGCGGGCGCTCAATCCATCGATCCGGGTCGGGCAACAGATCGCCGAGGTCTTCGCGCTCGCGGGGATGGAGCGTGAGGCGGCGATGGCCAAGAGCGCCGAGATGCTCGACCGGGTGCGGATCTCCGACCCGCAGCGCGTGATGGAACGCTACCCGCATCAACTTTCGGGGGGCATGCAGCAGCGTGTGGCGATCGCCATGGCGCTGGCACGCAACCCGGCTCTGCTCATTCTCGACGAGCCGACGACCGGGCTCGATGTCACGGTCGAGGCCGAGGTGCTCGATCTCATCGAGAAGCTCCGCCTCGAGTTCGACACCGCCATCCTGTTCATCAGCCACAATCTGGCGATCGTCGCCCGGCTCTGCGAGCGCACCGGCGTGCTCTATTCCGGGCGTCTTGTCGAAGAGGGGCCGACCCGGAGCTTGTTCGAGGCGCCGCGCCACCCCTATACGGTCGGGCTGCTGCGCTGCCTGCCACGGCCGGAGCGCCGCAAGAAGACGTCACGGCTCGACACCATTCCGGGCTTCCCGCCGATGCCCGGAGCGGCGCCGCAGGGGTGCATCTTCACGGCGCGCTGTGCGCTCGCGACCGAGCTTTGCCGGCGCGAGGAGCCGCCGTTGATCGATCTCGGCGGACGGTTCAGCCGGTGCCACTATCACGAGTTCGCTGCCGATCTGCCGCGGGCCGAGGCGGTGCAGATGGCCGAACCGCTCGTGCCGTCCCCGTCGGGTCCCATCCTCACCATCGACAAGCTCAGCAAGACCTACAGGGTCGGCGATCAAGCGCTCAAGGCGCTGCGCGAGGTATCGCTCGACCTCGAAGCGGGGGAAACCCTGGGGCTGGTCGGGGAATCGGGCAGCGGCAAGACGACGCTGGCGCGCTCGCTGCTCGGGTTGACGGCGGCCGATCCGGCGAGCCGGATCGTGATGAATGGCCGCACGCTGCCGCCGCGGATCGGTGCCCGCGTGCCCGGCGACGTCAAGGCACTGCAGATCGTGTTTCAGAATCCCGACTCGGCGCTCAACCGGTCGCATGCGGTGCGGCGGCTGATCGGCCGCGCCATCGCCAAGCTCTCGGGACTTGGCGGCGCGGCGCTCAAGCAGCGGCTCCTGGCGCTGACCCGCAGCGTGCAGCTGCCGGACCGTTATCTGCCGCAGAAACCGCGAGCGCTGTCCGGCGGCCTCAAGCAGCGGGTGGCGATTGCCCGGGCCTTTGCCGGCGAACCCAAGGTGGTCGTGTGCGACGAGCCGACCTCGGCGCTCGATGTGTCGGTGCAGGCGGCGATCCTCAATCTGCTGGCGGATCTGCAGGCCTCGCAAAAAGTCAGCTACATCTTCATCTCGCACGATCTCGGGGTGGTGCGCTATCTGGCCGACCGGATCGCGGTGCTCTATCTCGGCCGCATCGTCGAGATCGGGCCGGCCGAGCAGGTGTTTGCCGGACCGCATCATCCCTACACGGCGGCGCTGCTCTCGGCCGTGCCCGACATCAGCGGCGGTCATGGCGCGCGCATTCGACTCCAGGGCGAGATCCCGAGCGCGCTCGGGCCGCCGCCCGGATGCGTCTTCCAGACCCGCTGCCCGCGCAAGATCGGACCCATCTGTGAAACCGAGGAGCCAGCTTTGAACGAGGCCGGGCCACGCCATGCGATCCGCTGCCACATCCCGCCAGCCGAGCTCATGGAGGCCCGCGACTAGGGCATGAACTGCCCCTCATCCCGCTCTGATGCCGCCCCGGGCGAGGCGCGCGATCTCCGGCCGCACCGTCTGGCCTACGCCCTGCCGGCGGCGGAGTGCGAGGCGGAAGGCGCGCGGGGTTTCGCCGAACTGGGCCTTGAAGGCGCGGGTGAACACCGAAGGGTAGGAGAAGCCGCAAGCGTCGGCGATGTCCTTCATGGTCTGCTCCTCGTAGAAGAGCAGATTGCGCGCCGCCTGCAGCCTGACCTTGAGATAGAGCTGCATCGGCGACTGGCCGTAGATGCGCCGGCAGTGGCGCTCGAGCTTGCGGACCGAGATGCCGAGCTCGGCGGCCAATGCCGATGGCGCCAGGGGAAAGTCAAGATTGCGTTCCATGAGGGCGATCAGCCGCCGCGACAGCGACGGCGTCGTCTCCCGCGACTGGTCGACACGCCGTTGCGGTGAGCTGCCCGGCCGCGGCGTGTGGACCAGCGCATCGGCAACCTCGAGCGCCAGCGCGCGGCCATGGAAGCGCTCGACCAGCGTCAGCATGAAGTCGAGGGTGGCGACGCCGCCGGCGCAGGAGGCGACAGCGCCGCTTTCGACGAACAGCCGGTCGACAGTGATGCGGCCGGGGAAGCGCTCGCGATAGGACGGAGCGGCCTCCCAATGGACGGCAGCACCGGTTTCATCGAGGAGACCCGCCTGGGTCAGGGCAAAGGCGCCGGTATCGATGCCGACGATGAGCGAGCCGTGGCGGCGGGCGGCGCGAATGGCCGAGAGAAGGCGATTGGTGTTGCGCTGGACCGGCAAATTGCCCTCGAACACCAGCACCACCTCGGCCGCCGGCATGGTGGCGAGGGATTCGTCCGCCTTGATCCACATGCCATTGCTCGCCCTGACGTCACGACCGTCTTCCGAGACGATGGTGGTCGTCAGCAGGGTGCGGCCGCTGTTCTGATTGACGATGCGGAGCGCCTCGGTCGCGAGGATGAAGGCGTTGATCGGGAACTCCGGCTGCAGCAGGAAGACGAAGCGGGGGACGGTGCGGCTCTTGTCCAGCATGAGGGCCTCTCGCAGACTGGCGCCCATTGAGAAGGATTTGTCGCTTCAGGTCAATTCCCTACCGGTTTTGCTGCGATGATCAGGCATGGATTTCGATCGGCTCAAACGGCGGCTCGAGGGCTGCTACGTCACCATCCCGACGCCCTTCATGGATTCGCCCGAGCTGCCGGTGAACGGCCCGGGCTTGCGGAGCTTCGTGCGGTTTCTGCTCGACAACGGGCTCAACGCCGACAATGCGACGCTGCTGGCGGGCGGTGCTGCGGGTGATTTCTCGACCATGAGCTTCGAGGAGCGGCTCGGGGTTGCCGAGACGGTGATGGACGAGGCGGCCGGCCGGGTGCCGCTCGCCTTCGGGGGCCAGACGACGAGCACGCGGGAGCTCACCCGGCTTGCCGATGCGGCATCGGCGATGGGCTTCGATTTCCTGCAGGTGTCGTGCCCGTTCTATTTCACTCACACGGAAGCCGATTTCGAGGAGTTCGTCACGGCCGGAGCGGCGGCGGCCAAGAACGTCGGCGTCATCGTCTACAACACCTTCTGGACCGCGACGAATCTCAGCTTCGGCATGGTCGAGCGATTGGCGAGGATCCCCAATATCGTCGGGCTGAAATGGGCAACGCCGCGCAGCGACGCCATGGAATTCGAGGATGTCACCTCGCATTTCTCCGGCCGCTTCACCATCATCGACAACAATCTGTTCTTTCCCTATTCGGCGATGCCGGCGTTGGGAGCCCGCGCCTTCGAGGTTCACCTGTGCAATTACTGGCCGGAATGGGGGGTAAAGCTTATCGATGAGGTAAACCGAGGCAATCATGCCGAGATCGCCCGCATGATGGTGGAAGAGGCAATGCCGTTCTACAAGCTGTGGACCCGCATCGAGAGGGACTATACGAGCGGCGATGGCTATCTCGACAAGCTGTGCATGGAGCTGATTGGCCTGCCATCGAGCCGCTGCCGGCCGCCCACCCGCGACATCCGCAAGCCCTATCGGGCAGCGGCGCTCGAGATGATGCGGCAGACCGGCGTGCCGCGGCTGAAAGATGGGTGATGCCCATGGAGCGGCGCGCCAATATCGTGAAGCTGGCTGCGGCCGACAATGTGGCGGTGGCGTTGAGCGATATCGCCGCCGGCGAGATGGCGGTCGATCGGGCGGAACTTGCCGTGACGGCGCGGGAGCACATCCCGCTCGGGCACAAGATCGCGCTGCGGCCGATCGTCGCCGAGGAGCCGATCGTGCGGTTCGGCATGCCGGTCGGGCTGGCACGGGCGGCCATTGCCAAGGGCATGCTGGTGCACGTCCACAATGTCCGCAGCCAGTATCTCGAAAACGAGGTCGACCATTATGAGTGACGCGCAGGCGGATTTGCTGGCGAGGATCCCGCGGCTCGACCTCAGCCGCATGCGGGGCTATCCGCGGCAGGACGGGCGCAAGGGCATCCGCAACTATCTGGCCGTCGGCTATCTGGTCGAATGCGCCCATCACGTGGCGCGGCGCATCGCCGAGCCGTTCCAGGAGCAGGGGGCGCAGCTGATCGGCTTCCCCGGCTGCTACCCGAGCGACTATGCCCATCGGATTCTCGAGGCCATGTGCACCCATCCCAATGTGGGTGCCGTGCTTCTGGTGTCGCTCGGCTGCGAGGAGTTCCGGCGCGGGGACCTCAAGGAGACCATCGCCCGGTCGGGACGCCCGGTCGAGCTCCTGGTGATCCAGGACCGCGGCGGCACGCGGGCGACGATCGATGAAGGCCGGGCCTTCGCGGCCGCCGAGCTTGCCCGCCTCAAGGCTGCCGCGACCGTGCCGCTGTCGCTCGCCGAGCTCACGGTCGGCACCAAATGCGGCGGGTCCGACGGATTGAGCGGCATCACCATCAATCCGGCCGTCGGCCATGCCTTCGATCTCCTGATCGACCAGGGCGCGACGGTGATGTTCGAAGAGACGCCGGAGCTGATCGGCTGCGAGCAGCATATGGCTAGTCGCGCCGTCACGCCGGAGCTCGGCGCCGCTCTCGTCGCCGCGGTGGCCAAGGCGGATGCCTATCACCGCGCGCTGGGCCATGGCAGCTTCGGCGGCGGCAACATCAAGCATGGCTTGTCGACCGTCGAAGAGAAGTCGGTCGGCGCCTATGCCAAAAGCGGCAGCCGGCCGATCGTCGGCCTGCTCAAGCCCGGCGACCGGCCGCGGCGGCCGGGCCTCCACCTCATGGACACGGTCAATGACGGACCGGTACGGCTCGGCATCCCCAATATCAACGACACCCAGACGGTGACCGAGATGGTGGCAAGCGGCTGCCAGCTGATCGTGTTCACGACCGGGGCAGGGTCAGTGGTCGGACAGGCGATCGCACCGATCATCAAGGGCGTGTCGAATTCCCGGGTGTTCCAGCGACTGTCCGACGACATCGATGTCAATGGCGGCACCATTGCCGATGGCCAGGAGACGATCCAGGAGGTCGGCGAACACATCCTGCGCAAGATCGTGGCGCTGGCAAGCGGCGAGCAGAGCCGTTCCGAAGCCCTCGGCCACCAGGAATTCGCACTTGCCTACAAAACCTATGAACCGGCGGGACCGGCCTGCTTCCCGCTCGGATAGAAAAGGAGAGGAAACATGACCAGGCTCAATCGACTGGTGCTGGCTGCAGCACTCGTTGTCGGCGCGGTGCTGCCGACCGCGGCCAATGCCGCCGACCCGGTGCGGCTCAGGCTCAACTGGATGTATTACGGCTCGCATGCGCCCTTCGCGCTCGGCAAGGACAAGGGCTACTTCCGCGATGCCGGAATCGATCTCGACATCCGCTCCGGCAATGGCTCGGGCTCGGCCCACCGGCTGGTGGCCAATGGCGACAGCCAGTTCTCTTACGGCTCCTGCGCCTCGATGGTGAATCTCGCGGCCAAGGGAGCGCCGCTGATCTCGGTGGCGGTGATCGACGCGATGGGCACCGAGGCGGTCATCGTGCGGCCCGATGCGGGGGTGAAGCAGCTCACCGATCTCAAGGGCAAGAGCATCCTCACCACGGCCAATGCCGGCGTGAACACGTTCTTCCCGCTGGTTCTGAAGAACGGCGGGCTTAACGAAGGCGATGTGAAGATCACCAACGTGCCGGACGGCGCGCTGGTGTCGAGCTATCTCCAAGGAGCAGGGGGATCGGTCGGCATCCTGGGCGGGCTTGACGACAAGCCGGCCGAGATCAAGGCCAATGGCGGTGCCGTGCCGGTGACGTTCGCCTATTCGGATTTCGGCGTCAATCAGGTGGGCTATTGCATCGTCACGAGCACCGAGACGCTGAAGAAGAATCCCGACCTGGTGAAGCGCTTCGTCGAGGCGACGCTCAAATCCTACAAGGAGGCCGAAGGCAATCCCGATGCAGCGATCGCGGCGATGGCCGACATCGTCGGCGGCACCATGGCGGAGGACCAGGGCAAGGCGCAGGCGCGGGCAGTGCTGGACGTGACGCTCGGCGTTCTCTACTCCAAGGCCAATACCGAAAAGAAGCTCGGGCTGCATGTCGCATCCGACTGGGACGACATGCTGAACCTCATGAAGAAGTACAACGGGCTCGAGACCGACAAGCCGGCGAGCGCGTTCTACACCAATGAGTTCGTGAAGTAGGAGGACATGGGCAGCGCGATCGCCCTTTGCGGCGTATCCAAGAGCTTCGACACGATTGACGGCGCGGTCCACGCCTTCGGACCCGCCGACCTTGCGATCGCGCCAGGGGAGTTCGTGTCGCTGCTCGGCCCGTCAGGATGCGGCAAGTCGACGGTCATTCTGATGATTGCCGGCCTGCTCGACCCGTCTGCCGGCTCGATCGCGGTCAATGACCGGCCGGTGGCCGGACCGCAGACGGCGATCGGCATCATGTTCCAGGACAATACGCTGGTGCCGTGGCGCTCGGTGCGCGGCAATATCGAGCTCCAGCTCGAGCTGCGGGCGCTCGACAAGCAGCGCTATGGCGAACGGATCACCGCGATGATCAAGGCGGTGCGGCTCGACGGCTTCGCCGATCGGCAGCCATTCGAGCTGTCGGGCGGCATGCAGCAGCGCGCGGCCTTCTGTCAGGCGCTGGTCCATGAGCCGGACACGCTGCTGCTCGACGAGCCGCTCGGCAAGCTCGACGCGATGACGCGCGAGGGCATCCGCGTCGATCTGCAGGCCTTGTGGCTCGAGCGGCGGCCGACGGTGGTGTTCGTCACGCACAGCATCGAGGAAGCGATCCAGCTGTCGAGCAAGATCTGCGTCATCACGCCAAGGCCGGGCCGAATCGACAGGGTGATCGATATCGACCTGCCATGGCCGCGGAACCTCGAGGTGAAGAAGAGCCCGGCCTTCGCCTCCTACCTCGGCGAGATCCAGGAAATCTTCCATGGCTACGGCGTCCTTTGAGAGCGGTGCGGCCCGGTCGTCCGGCCGCTCGCGGGCGCTCAGAGCGGCGCTGGCCCGGCTCGCCGCCAAGCTCGGTCGCTCCTGGCCGTTTCTTGCCTTCTTCGTCGGATTTTTCCTGTTCTGGGAATATTCGATCGACTGGTTCGGCATTCCCGCCTACATCCTGCCGAAGCCGTCGGAGATCGTGGTCAAGAGCGCCGCCGACTTCGACCGGCTCATCTACTACACCTACATCACCGGCGTCGAAACCGTGCTCGGCTATGTCGCGGCGGTGCTCATCGCGGTGCCGCTCGGGCTCGCAATCGCGTTCTCGTCCATATTGCGCAGGACGATCTATCCGTTCTTCGTCAGCATCGAGATGACGCCGAAGATCGCGTTTGCTCCGCTGTTCATCTCGTGGCTCGGCTTCGGGCTCCTGCCCAAGGTCATCATCGTCTTTCTCGTCTGCTTCTTCCCGATCGTGCTCAACGCCATCCTCGCCTTCGGCTCGCTGCCGGAGGAGCTCGAGCGTTTCGTGCGCGCAACCGGTGCCGGACCGCTCCGATCCTTCCTGAAGGTGCGGCTGCCGGCCGCCATGCCGCAATGCTTCGTCGGGTTCAAATATGCCGCCATCAACGCCACCGTCGGCGCCACGATCGCCGAATTCATCGGCAGCGATCAGGGCCTCGGGTTCTACATCCAGATCGTGACAGGCAACATGCGGCCGGACCTCGCCTTTGCCGGAATCTTCCTGCTGACGCTGCTCGGGCTCACGCTGTTCGGCATCGTGACGCTCATCGAGCGGCTTGCCATTCCCTGGCACATCTCGCAGCGGCGACGGCACTGATCGAAGTGAGGACCATGGCAGCTCTCTATCAAGCGGAAGCGCTGGCGCGGATCGCCCGTCAGATCCTCGAGGCGGCAGGCGTTCCCGCTGCGCCGGCAGCGGCGGTCGCCTCGGGGCTGCTCCAGGCCGATCTCTACGGCCACCGCACCCATGGGCTGCACCTTCTCGGCGACTATGTAGAGGCCATCGAGGATGGCGGCATGGCGCGCGACGGGGTGCCAGAGGTGCTGCACAGCCACGGCGCTGTCGAGACCTGGGATGCGCGCCGGCTCCCCGGGGTGTGGACAACGGGACTGGCGGTCGAGCGGGCCTCGGCTCTGGCCGATGAGTTCGGCCTCGGCGCCGTCGCGCTCAGGCGCAGCCACCATATCGCCTGCCTCGCGGCGTTCCTCGAGGAGCCGGCGCGGCAGGGCACGTTCATCCTGATCTTCAGCTCCGATCCAAGCGCCAGGATGGTCGCAGCGCATGGCGGCGCGACGCCGCTCACGACCCCCAATCCGATCGCCGCGGGCATTCCGGCCGATCCCGATCCGATCCTGATCGACGTCTCGATGTCGATCACCACCGGCGGCTTGACCGGGTGGCGCAAGGCAGAGGGGCGCCCGATGCCCGGCCAGTGGCTGCTGGCGCCCGACGGCACGGCGAGCGATGATCCGCGGGTGCTCAGCGAGGGCGGCGCGCTCTTGCCGATCGGCGGGCTCGATCACGGCCACAAGGGCTATGCGCTGGGCCTCCTGGTCGAGTGCCTGACGCAGGGCCTGAGCGGTCATGGGCGGGCCGACGAGCCGACGGACTGGGGCGCATCGGTGCTGGTGCTGGCGCTCTCGCCGGCACGCTTCGCCGGGGAAGCGGCGTTCCGGCGCCAGGTGGAATGGCTGATCGCCGCCTGCCATGGATCGCGGCCGCTCGATCCTCAAAGCCCGGTCCGCCTGCCGGGCGAGGCGGCGCTCGAGCGGGCCCGCGAGGCGCGGCGAAACGGCGTGCCGCTGGCGCCGGGAATTGTGACGACGATGCGGGCGCTGGCGAAGCGGCAGGGGGTTGCGGCGGATGAGCTGGAGTAGGCGGTAGCCCCGCTCACTGCCTATTGCCTGCTGCCCCACTTCCTACCGCACCAGGACATTGCGGAACTGCCAGGGGTCGTTCCGGTCGAGGTCCTCGGCAAAGAGCTGCGCGCGATGGTCGAGCGGAGTCCACTCGGTATAGGCGCCGACCACCGGACCAAGATAGGGCTTCTGAATCTCGAGGCAGCGGCGGTAATCCATGTCATCGGCCTCGACGATGCCGGCCTCGGGATTCTCCAGGGCCCAGACCATGCCAGCGATCACCGCCGATGACACCTGGAGTCCGGTGGCATTCTGGCAGGGGGCAAGCTTACGCGTTTCCTCGATGGAGAGCTGCGAGCCGTACCAATAGGCATTGCGCTCGTGACCGAACAGCAGAACCCCGAGCTCGTCCTTGCCGTCCACAATTTCGTTCTCGTCAAGAATGTGCATGCTCGTCTGGCGCTGGCCGGCGCGGCCGAACATTTCGTGCAGCGACAGGACGGCGTCATTGCAGGGGTGGTAGGCATAGTGGCAGGTCGGTCGGTAAACGACGTCGCCCGCGGGGTTACGCACGGTCAAATAGTCGGCAATCGAGATCGACTCATTGTGGGTAACAAGAAAGCCGAATTGCGGACCCGGGGTCGGACACCAGCTGCGGACGCGGGTGTTGGCGCCCGGTTGCAGCAGATAGATCGCCGCGCCGCAGCCGCTCTCGTGCCGCCTCGCATTCTCCGGCATCCATTTCTCATGGGTGCCGAAACCGAGCTCGGCCGGCTGCAGGCCCTCGGAGATGAAGCCCTCGACAGACCAGGTGTTGGTGAACACATCGAGGGGCTTGGGGTAGCGGGCGCGCTGGGTGTCGCGCTCGGCGATGTGGATTCCCTTGATGCCGAGGCGGGCGGCAAGCTCGCCCCAGCCCTGGCGGTCCTTCGGCTCGTCGCCGCCAAGCCCGAGGTCGCGCTTGAGGTCGATCAGGGCCTGCTTGACGAACCACGACACCATGCCGGGATTGGCGCCGCAGCAGGAGATCGCGGTGACGCCGCCCGGACGGCGGCGACGGGCCTCCAGGATCTCCTCGCGCAGGGCATAGTTGGAGCGGGCTTCCGGGCCGAGCCGGTCGTCGAAATAGAAGCCGGCCCAGGGCTCGACCACGGTGTCGACGTAAAGGGCGCCGATCTCGCGGCAGAATTCCATGATCTCGAGCGAGGACGTATCGACCGAGAGATTGACGCAGAAGCCTTGGCCGCGGCCTGCGGTGAGCAGCGGCCCCAACACTTCGCGGTAATTGTCGCGCGTAACGCCCAGATTGAGGAATTTTCCGCCATACAGGGCGATCTCGTCGCGGTCGACATCGGCCGGATCGATGATGGTGAGACGCGAGGAGTCGAAGCCGAAATGGCGGTCGATGAGCGGCAGCGTGCCACGGCCGATCGAGCCGAAGCCGATCATGACGATCGGCCCGGCAATGTTTGCGTGAAGCGGAAAATCAGCCATTGGTCATATCACATAGGATCGAAGCGGCGGAAAGCCGTTGAACGCCACCGTCGAGTAAGTGGCGGTGTAGGCACCGGTTCCTTCGATCAGGACCTTGTCGCCGATCTCCAGGCTGACCGGCAGGGCATAGGGCTGCTTTTCATACAGCACGTCGGCCGAATCGCAGGTCGGCCCGGCGATGATGCAGGGCGATTTCCTGTCGCCGTCGCGCGGGGTGCGGATCGGGTAGCGGATCGCCTCCTCCATGGTCTCGGCAAGGCCGCCGAACTTGCCGATGTCGAGATAGACCCAGCGCACTTCCTCGTCGGCCGATTTCCTGGAAATCAGCACCACCTCGGCCTCGATCACGCCGGCGCTGCCGACAAGACCGCGCCCAGGCTCGATGATGGTCTCCGGCAGCCGGTTGCCGAAATGCTTCGACAGAGCGCGGAAGATCGCCGCCCCGAATCGCTCGACGGTGGGAACCTTCTTGAGATAGCGCGCCGGAAAGCCGCCGCCGAGATTGACCATGCCGAGCACGATGCCGCGTTCGGCGCAGATCCGGAAGATCTCGGCCGATGCGGCAAGGGCGGCATCCCAGGCGTCGGGATTCATCTGCTGAGAGCCGACATGAAAAGATACGCCGTAAGCGTGCAGACGGTTGCGCTTGGCATGTTCGAGAATGTCAGGCGCAAGCTCGGGAGCGCAGCCGAATTTACGCGACAGCGGCCAGTCGGCGCCCTGTCCGTCGCAGAGAATGCGGCAGAAGACCCGCGAGCCCGGTGCCGCGCGCGCCACCTTGTCGACCTCGGCCATCGAATCGACGGCGAACAGCCGCACGCCAAGCTCATAGGCGCGCGCAATGTCGCGCTCCTTCTTGATGGTGTTGCCGTAGGAAATACGCTCGGGTCCGGCGCCGGTCTTCAGCACCATCTCGACCTCGCCTATCGAGGCGACGTCGAAGCAGGAGCCGAGCGCGGTGAGCAGGTTCAGCACCTCGGGGGCCGGATTGGCCTTGACGGCATAGAACACCCGGGTGTCAGGCAGCGCCCGAGCGAGCGCCAGGTAATTGTTGCGCACGACATCGAGATCGAGGACGAGGCAGGGCCCGTCCTCGGTTCGTCGGGAAAGGAAATCGCGGATTCGGGCATTCATGTCACTCGATCCCCAATGGCTGTTGCGGGCGGAAACCGCCCCCGATTGCGATGCTGCCGTGGATTGGATCGGGATTACCCGTTCCGCACGCGTGGCAAGATGGACAAGCCTCTTCGGTGTTCCAGCTGAACTGGAAAAGTCGAAAAAGCCCGTTCCGTCGTTGCTTCAAGCCGCGGTGTCACATTGACGAAGCGCGACCACAGGCACGTGCGAAATTGGGCAAGTCCGCAAGTAGGGCTTCGGATTGAAAAAATCAAGAATTTTCTGCACGCCCTGCGCAGCGCGACGAGCAACAAAGTCAGGACTGTGACTGCGGCGCCGCGTCGGCGCGCTCGAGGAACTTCTCATAGACCCGATAGGTCTTGTAGTGGCGGGCGCCGGCATCCTCCAGCATGCTGCGCATGCGATGATTGGTGTCGAGCACCCAGCCGAGCTCGGCGCTGAGGATGCCGCGCTTGCGTGATCCCTCGCGCAGCTTCTCGATGGCGAGAAAGGCCAGGGCAGCGCCAAGCGGGTTGTCCCGGTAGCGGCGCTTGACCCCCATCAACGCCAGTCGTTCGCTGCGGATCGGCCGCGTGAGGTAGCGGGTCAGAACGCGGGCCCAGCCAAAAGGGAGAAGCCGGCCGTCGAGCCCGTCGGACAGCTCGAGCAGGTTGGGCAAGGCAAGGGCGAAAGCCTGCGCCTCGCCGTCCACCTCGATGACGCTCATGCTCTCATTGGTGATAAAGGGCCTGAGCTCCTTGGCCATGTGGGTGACCTCCTCGAGGGTCAGCGGCACGAAGCCCCAATTGTCGGCCCAGGCATCGTTGAACACGGTGGCGATGACGGAAATTTCGGTATCGAGCCGACGGAGGTCGGCGAAGCGGACCTTGACGGTCGGGTCACGACCGATCCGGTCGAGCAGCCGGCGGCCCTTGATCTGCGGCTGATCGAGAACGTCGTGGCGATAGGCGAATAGATCGCGGGCGGGCCGGTAGCCTTGCGCCTCGAGACGGTGAGGAAGCCATGGTCCATCCCACGGCATCAGGAACATCGGTTCCTGCTCGTGGCCGTGGAGAAGAAGGCCGCTCTCCTGGTTGATCGACAGGTTGAACGGGCCGGTCACGTGGCGGATTCCGTGGCTTGCGAGCCACGCCTCGGCGCGGCGGCAGAGCGCCTCGACGACAGCATCGTCATCCATCGCGGCGAGCAGGCCGAAATGGCCGACGCCCGGGCGCAAGCTCGATTCGAGCCGATCGATCTGGGCCGAAATCCGCCCCACCGGCCTGCCCTCTCTCCTGGCCAGCCAGAATGCCGCCTCGGCATGGGCGAAATAGGGGTTCTTGCGACGGTCGAGCTCCTCGCGCTTCTGCAGGTCGAGCGGGGCGGAATAGCCTCGAAGCCCCCTGTAAAGCTCGCGCGGCAGCCTGACGAACTCCTGCAGCGCCCGGCCGCCTTCGACCATCAAGATCTCAACCGGATGTGGCAATGGGTCCTCTGCTCGTGCTTGAAAGGAAAGGGGGACGGAGCCATATCTAGCGCCGCCCCCGCGGGGCCCCGTTCGGGACTGCGGGAACTTTCATTGGAAGAGCTGCTTCACTAGAAAGGGCTTGGCCGATGTCTCGCAACGGACGTTCTTCGCCTTTGCTTCTCGGGTTCGAGGAAATCGAACGCCTCATCGACAGAGCGTCGAAGACGGCGGGAGACGGCTATCCGCCCTACAACATCGAGCGCCTGCCGCGCAACGGGTCAGAGCCGGAAAGACTCAGAATCACGCTGGCCGTGGCCGGCTTCGCGCGGGAAGACCTGGAAGTCTCGTTCGAGGAAAACCAGCTGGTGATTCGCGGAAAGCAGAAGGACGATGTCGAGCGCCAGTATCTCCATCGCGGGATTGCAGCGCGGCAGTTTCAGCGGGCCTTCGTCGTGGCTGACGGCATCATGATCAAAGTTGCGGAATTGAAGGACGGTCTGTTGTCAATCGACCTCGAACAGCCCCAGCCCGAGCGCGTTTCGCGTCGGATCGAGATTGCAGGCGGCTAAGCGGGCCGGCGGAGCGACCATGCAAAACCAGACAAGAAGAATCATCAGCCGGAACGACCTGGCCGGTCTTGGCGACGGCCATGTGGCCTATATTCGCGAGATCGCGCCGGAGAAGGCCTTAGCCCTGCTCGGCAACGAGGTCGAGCTGCCATCGGGCTCGAAGCTGTTCTGCCTCTACATGGCCGATGGCACGCCGTTTGCCATCTCCGCAAGCTTCGAGGCGGCAATGGCCAATGCCTTCGAACACGATCTCCTGCCAATGAGCGTGCATTAAAAGTGGTCCCCTCATCCGCCCCTCCGGCTATGGGGGCGAGCGAAGCAAGATCGGGTGAGGGGTGTATCTCTTGCCGTTCCTAAGCAGCATGCGGCGCTGAAGCGGCGGGCTCGGTCAGAATGGCGTAAAGGCCCTCGCGGTCGCCGGTGCCGCGGAGCTTCTGGACGACGGTCTGGTCGCGAAACAAGCGGGAAATCCGGGCGAGTGCCTTGAGGTGGTCGGCGCCGGCGGTCTCGGGAGCGAGCAAGGCGAACACCAGATCGACCGGCTGATCGTCGACCGCATCGAAGTCGACGGGCTGGGCGAGCCTCGCAAACACTCCATGAACCCGATCGATGCCGGCGAATTTGCCATGGGGAATGGCGATGCCGTGACCAAAGCCGGTGGAGCCGAGCTTCTCGCGCCGGAGCAACGTCTCGAGCACGGCCCGGGGATCGAGCTTGGTGAGGCGGCCGGCATGGCCGGCAAGCTCCTGCAGCAGCTGCTTCTTGTTGGCAGCCTTGAGATTCGGAACCACGCCTTCCAGGCGGAGGATTTCACTCAGCTGCATGTCGTCATCCCGCCCGTCCCGGATCGATCCAGCCTATATGGCCATCATGACGGCGATACACCAGATTGAATCCGCTGCCGGCCCGGTTTCTGAACAGGAGGAAGGGCAGGTTGGAGATCTCGAGCTGCATCACCGCTTCGCCGACCGAGAGCTCGGGAATATCGGCGGTGGTCTCGGCGATGATGGTGGGCGCCAGGCTGTCGGGCTCCTGCGTTTCCTCGCCGCTGCCGGCGATCACGTAGCTCGCGGCGGAGAAGGCCCTGACCGGCTCGGTTCGCGACTGCTGGTGGTCCCTGAGGCGCTTCTTGTAACGCTTGAGCTGGCGCTCGAGATGGGAGGCCGCCTCATCGAAGCTGGCATGGGCGTCGGCGCCGCGGCCGTGAGCCTGCAGGCTGAGGCCGGTCGGCAGATCGAGGATGCATTCGCTGTGGAAGAAGCCACGCTGCTTCTCGATCACCACCTGCGACTTGACCGAGCCATCGAACAGCCGGCCGACGCCGCTCGCAATGCGCTCCTCGATGCGGTTGCGCAACGCCTCACCCATGTCGAGGTTCTTGCCGGTGATCAACAGTTTCATGATGTGCCGTCTCCCCGACCTTCCCCCACTGTCCGGCGCCGGAGCGGGCGGACACTAGTTGCACCCGGCAGCAACGTCAACTGCCAATTGGCCGTTCTCCCGCCCGTCTCAGCGGCTCAACCGGTGCTCGCGCTGGCGTTGGACGGAAGATGGAATTCCAAGCGCGTCCCGATACTTGGCCACCGTACGGCGGGCGATGTCAATGCCGTCCTGGCGCAGCTTGTCGACAATTTCGGTGTCGGACAGCGCCCGGCCCGGGGCCTCCCGCTCGACCATTTCCCGGATTCGCTGGCGCACTGCCTCGGCAGAATGCGAATCGCCGCCTTCGGCGGAAGAGATGGCGGCGGTGAAAAAATATTTCATCTCGAACGTGCCGCGCGGGGTCGCCATGTATTTGTTGGAGGTCACCCGGCTGACAGTCGATTCATGCATCGAGATGGCGTCGGCGATGGCCTTGAGATTGAGCGGCCGCAGTGCCTTGACGCCATGCACCAGGAAGCCGTCCTGCTGGCGAACGATCTCTCGGGCCACCGCCAGGATGGTGCGGGCCCGCTGGTCGAGGCTTCGCAGCAGCCAATTGGCATTGGCCTGGCATTCGCCGAGATAGGCGCGATCGGCGTGATTGAGGGCGTGTTGCGAGACGATGGCGTAGTACTGGCTGTTCATCAGCAGCCGCGGCAGGGTCTCGGAATTCAGCTCGATCAGCCAGGCGCCGTCCGGGGCCGGCTTGACGATCACATCGGCGATGACCGGCTGCACCACGAGCGCGCCGAAGGCATTGCCGGGCTTGGGGTTCAGGCGCCTGAGCTCGGCGACCATGTCCTTGATGTCTTCGATGTCGACACCGCAAGCCGTCCTCAAGGCGTTGAAATCGCGCCGTGCGACGAGTGGCAGGTTGTCGACCAGCCGCGCCATTGCCGGGTCCAGGCGGTCCTTGTCCTTGAGCTGCAGGCTCAGGCATTCCCTGAGGTCGCGGGCGAACACGCCGGGCGGATCGAAGGTCTGGAGCTCGTCCAGCACCTCGAGGATGAGGTCGAGCGGGACTCCGAGGCTCGCAGCGATCTGGTCGAGATCGGCGGTCAGATAGCCAGCCTCGTCGACCATCCCGATCAGATGCGCCCCGATGAGCCGGCGCTCGGGGTCGGTGACGGCGATGTTGAGCTGGTCGGTGAGGTGACCGGCAAGCGTCGGCTCCTCCCTGATCAAGGCGGCGAATTCCTGGTCGACGGCCGCCGGCCGCATGCCGGCCCGGTCGCTCAGCCATCCGGAATCCTTTATCTCCGGCACCATCGCGGCAGGTTCGGCCTCCGCCTCGTCGGCGGACTCGGCAGCACCCTTTGCTGCAAGGGGGCCAGCATCGGGCATGTCGTCGGCCGGCTCGGCCGCCCGCTCGAGCAGGGGATTGCGCTCGATTTCCTCCTCGATGAAGGCCTTGAGCTCGAGGTTCGACATCTGCAGCAGCTTGATCGCCTGCTGCAGCTGCGGCGTCATGACCAGCGACTGGCCGTGACGCATTTCGAGCTTCTGGACGAGAGCCATTCCGGGTCAAGGCCTTGGATGCCGAAAAGACTGCTCTACCATAGGCCGATTACAGGCTGAAACCCTCGCCAAGGTAAAGACGCCGAACGTCGGGGCTGGCGACGATCTCTTCCGGCGCCCCCTCCATCAGAACCCGGCCTTCGTGGATGATGAGCGCCCGGTCGATGAGCTCGAGCGTCTCGCGCACGTTGTGATCCGTAATAAGCACCCCGATTCCCCGAGAGGTGAGCTGGCGCACCAGCTGGCGGATATCACTGATCGCAATCGGATCGATTCCGGCAAATGGCTCGTCGAGAAGCATAAATTGCGGTTCGGCGGCGAGAGCGCGGGCAATCTCAGCCCGGCGGCGTTCGCCGCCAGACAGCGCCACAGAAGGCGAACGCCGGAGATGCGAAATCTGAAACTCATCGAGCAACTCACCGAGTTTCTCCTCGCGTGCCGGCCGGCTGCGCTCATGCAGCTCGAGAACGGCTCGGATGTTGTCCTCCACCGTGAGTCCTCGGAAAATCGACGCTTCCTGGGGCAGATAGCCGATGCCGAGGCGTGCCCTCCGGTACATCGGCAGATGGGTGATCTCTGCCCCATCGAGCGTGATCGTGCCCTCGTCGGCGGCGATGAGCCCGGTGATCATGTAGAACACCGTGGTCTTTCCCGCGCCGTTGGGTCCGAGCAGTCCCACGGCCTCTCCGCGACGGACAGCGAGGCTGACCCCCCGAACCACCGGCCGGCGCCGATAGGCCTTGGCGAGTTCCATCGCCACAAGGCCCTCATCGGCAGGCTCGGCGGCTTGATCAGGGGTGATGCCGGGACCGTTCCGCCACGCGCCCATTACCGCCCCAATTGTCTTAAGATCGGGTGAAAGGGCATCGCAGCGGTGCTCCCGGTCATTGGCTTTTCTGGCTCGGCGTGAAGAGACCCTTGACGCGTCCTCCGGTCATCTGGCTGCGGTTGCTGGTGAGATCGACGAGAAGCTTGCTGCCCTTCACCACCGAGGATCCCTGTTCCACCACCACATTGCCTTCGACAGTCAAGGTGTTGGCCTTGACGTCGATCAGAGCCTTGTCGCCGGTGATCTTCTGGGTGCGGGTGATGATGATGACGTTGCCGGTCGCGTCGAGATTGGTGACCTGGCTGCCAGCGCCGCCGCCGGCGTTGCCAGCCCCGCTCTTTGCTTGCGCCTTTTTGTCGGTGCCGGTCCCGCCTGCGGCACTGCTGCGATAATACACGACAAGCCGGCTGCTCTTCATCGTGACGCCGCCACGCTCGGCATTGACGTTGCCGGTGAAGATCGCCTGCTTCGACTTGTCGAGAACCTCCATGTTGTCGGCCTCGATGTTGACGTCCTTGCCCTGGCCGGTCGCCTCGGCGATCGGGGCTGCGTCGACCGCCTGCGAGCGGGCATCGCCGGACGGCGCGAGCCCGATCACGAGCGGGGTGAGGGTGAGGACGAGGCAGGAGGCTCTCATTGCATATCGGACTTGCCGCCATTGTTGCCGAAATGAGCCTTCACCCTGCCGGTGAACAGCACCCGGTCACCATTGTCGCTGACGGCCATGGTGCCGGCATGGATCACGCCATCCGTCAACTGCACGACGACGGGGTGGTTCGACACCAGCCCCTTGTTGTCGACGTCGACGTCGGCCTGGCTCAGACTTGCCACGAACCGCCCTTCGGAGACAAGGTGCACATCGCCGGTCAGCGTGAGCAGCTTCGGCTTTATCATGTAGCGGCCCTGGCGGGCCGAAAAGTTGAGGACCGCGCCGTCGTCTCGGCGGACATTGCCTGAAACCTGCTCGAGCGCCACCGCGCCTGGATCGGATGCGTCGCGCACCGCTTTCGCAGCGGCGATCTGGAAAGGCTGTTCGTTCTTGTCGAAGCCGGAAAAGGTGGAGGTCGAGACGGCGGTGCGGCTGGCCGGGCCGCCATCGCCCTTCTGGCCGGAATGCCGGTCGAGCTGCTCGATCCCCTGATAGGTGCCCACCTTGATGAAGAAGCCGATGACCAGCACTCCTGCAAGCAGCACGAAAACCCAGCTCATGATCAGCGGCAGGCGAACCCTGGCCCGCCGTCCGCCCGGCCGCGACCCCGCCGCGAAGGCCGATCCCTTCAGGTTGGCGATCAGGCGCCCCCCATTCTCGCTTCGCCCCGCGAAGTGGGGAGAAGGTGCCCCTGACGGGCGGACGAGGGAATTTTCTCGCAAGCTCAACGACCCCTCACCCGGTGCTGCGCACCCTTGCGCCCTCTCCCCGCCGGCGCAGCGCGAGGAGAGAAAAGACGTATCGCCTGTATCGAGGCGGGACTCTAATGCGCGAAGACATCCTCCTCCGTCCAGCCGCCGAGATCGAGAGCGGCGCGGACCGGCACGAAGTTGAAGCAGGCCTTCGCAAGCTCCAACCGGTTCTCCCGTCGCAGCATGGCGTCAAGCCGCGATCGGATCTCGTGGAGATAGATGACATCCAGAGCTGCGTACTGCTTCTGGGCGTCGGACAGCACCGGCAGGCCCCAGTCGGAGCTTTGCTGCTGCTTCGACAACTCGATGCCGAGCATCTCGCGGACGAGATCCTTGAGACCGTGGCGGTCGGTATAGGTGCGGGCGAGCTTGGAAGCGATCTTGGTGCAGTAGATCGGCGCCACGTCGACGCCAAGCCATACTTTCAGGGCAGCGACGTCGAAGCGGGCGAAATGAAAGATCTTGAGGATGCCGGGATCGGTCAGCAGCGCCTTGAGCCGCGGCGCCTCGAAGGTTTCGCGGTCGATATGGACGAGATGGGCATCGCCATCGCCCGACGAGAGCTGGACGAGACAGAGCTTGTCGCGATGGGGACTAAGCCCCATGGTTTCGGTGTCGATTGCGACCTCTCGCCCGAGATCGAGCGTTGCCGGCAGGTCGCCCCGGTAAAGCTTGACCAGCATTTGCCGCGTGCAATCTCCCTAGCCCCGCTTCCGTGCCGCCTCACGGGGAGCACCGGCCCGGGCGTTGAATGAGCGTTTAGCACGGTTTTATCGGCGCGCAAGCCTCCTGCCGGCGGCATTCACATGTTTGTGCACTCTGAGGTTGTCGGATGCCGCCGCCACGTGTCCGCATCGCATGGCCTAGGGGGACGGCTTGCGGCCATTGGGCCGCCGCAGGGATTGCCAGATGGAAGCGGCTGCCACCACCAGCATGATGAACAGGAAGGCGCCAACGGCGGCGCCGGTGAAGATGGCGATGAGGGTCAGCACGATCACGGTGGCAAGCGCCACGACCGCAAA
>DATAOT010000244.1:0-1670 GCA_036265615.1 Aestuariivirgaceae bacterium | reverse complement strand
AAGTGGTGCCCAGAAGAGGACTCGAACCTCCACGCCTCGCGGCACTAGTACCTGAAACTAGCGCGTCTACCAATTCCGCCATCTGGGCAGGCGGCCTGACTTAATGGCCGGCCTCCCTGCTTGTCAACGGCTCTGCATTGCCGCTACAAACCCTTCTCGCTCATTGCGTCAGGCAGCTCAAGGGTATCGGGTGAACACCTCCGATCGGATCGTGGTCGTGATCGGCGGTTCCGGCTTTGTCGGCCGCCACGTGGTGCAAGCGCTCGCCCGCAGCGGCTACCGGGTGCGCGTGGCGGTGCGCCGCCCGGATCTTGCAAATCATCTGCAGCCGCTCGGCTCTCCCGGTCAGATCATGCCGGTGCAGGCCAATGTGCGGTTTGCCGAGTCTCTCGAGCGCGCGTCGGCCAGCGCGTTTGCGGTCATCAACATGGTCGGAATCCTGCATGAGCGCGGAGCGCAGACCTTCAGGGCCATCCATGTCGAGGGGGCCCGGGCGGCGGCTCGGGCGGCGCGCAATGCCGGGGCCGAGCGCTTCATCCAGGTGTCGGCCATCGGTGCCGATCCGACAAGCAGCTCCGCCTATGGGCGCAGCAAAGCCGAGGGGGAAGCCGCAGCGCTTCAGGAATTTTCCGGCGCCACGGTGATCCGTCCGGCCATCGTGTTCGGGCCCGAGGACAGCTTCTTCAACCGCTTCGCTGCGCTGGCGGTATGGTCGCCGGCCCTGCCGCTGATCGGCGGCGGCCGCACCCGCTTCCAGCCGGTCTATGCCGGCGACGTCGGGGAGGCGGTGGTGCGCCTGTTCGATCGCAGCGCCACGGCAGGGCAGGTGCTCGAGCTCGGCGGCCCGGAGATCCTGACGTTCCGTCAGTTGATGGAATTCGTGCTGCGGACCATTTGCCGCCGGCGGCTGCTGCTGCCGGTGCCGTGGTGGCTGGCCTATGTGCAGGGCGCCGTTCTCGGCCTGCTGCCGTCGCCGATGCTCACCGTCGACCAGGTGCGGCTGCTCAAGCGCGATACCGTGGTCAGTGCCGGCGCGCGCAACGACGGGCGGACGCTCGAGGGGCTCGGCATCGTGCCGGAGGGGATCGAGACGCTGGTTCCAGCCTATCTTTACCGTTTCCGCCGGGCCGGCCAGTATGCCGAGCCGCGAGCGGAGTAAAAGAATGAGACAGGGAGGTTGTTCATGAGGAATTTGCTACCTGCCATGGTGCTGGCGGTGGTTGCCGCCGGCGCTCCGACAAGCCTGAGCGCCGCCGAGATGAAGACCGAGATCGGCAAGGGCGAAGGCCAGCTCGACATCGTCGCCTGGCCCGGCTACATCGAGCGCGGCGAGACCGACAAGAAATATGACTGGGTCACCGATTTCGAGAAACAGACCGGCTGCAAGGTCAATGTGAAGACCGCCGGCACCTCGGACGAGATGGTGGCCCTGATGAACGAGGGCGGCTTCGACCTCGTCACCGCCTCGGGCGATGCCAGCCTGCGGCTCGTCGCCGGCGGCAAGGTGCAGGAGCTCAACCTCGACCTCATCCCGAGCTTCAAGACGATCGACGAGCGGCTGCAGAACGCGCCCTGGCACACCGTCGACGGCAAGCACTACGGCGTGCCCTACCAGTGGGGGCCCAACGTGTTGATGTACAATACCGACGTCTTCAAGGACGCGCCCAAGA
>DATAOT010000243.1:0-8529 GCA_036265615.1 Aestuariivirgaceae bacterium | reverse complement strand
CGCTCTTCGCCAAATCGATCCCGACAATGCTAATCTGGTCCATGGATGGTCCCCGTCAGTTGGTTCACAATCTCCAACTTTGGCACATCGATGCCGCAAGGGGGCCATCCACCCCATCAAGCCCGGCCATGAGGGAAAGGGAGACCGTGCAGCCGAAGCGATTTCACTTCGGCGCAGCATGCCCTAAACCGGTATGTTGTTGTCGGCGGCAAAGCTCATGAGCTCGGCGCGGATGCTGTGGTCGCCGCGCTTGAGAAGCGGCATGAGGAAGTTTTCGAGCTTCGCCGCATCGAGCATCAGCGCCATCGACTTCACCGGTCCGATGGCGGCCGGCGCCATCGAGATCGAGCGGTAGCCAAGCCCGATCAGGGTCATGGCATCGAGCGGCCGCCCGGCCATCTCGCCGCACAGCGTCACCGGCACGTTGAACGCCCCCGCCCGTTCGGCCACGCATCTGAGCGCGGATAGGCCCGGCGGGCTCAGCGGATCATAACGCCCGGCGAGCTTCGGATGCCCGCGGTCGGAGGCGAACAGGAACTGCATGAGGTCATTGGAGCCGATCGAGACGAAATCCACCTCGGCGAGAAAGGCATCGAGCTGGAACAGCAGTGACGGCACCTCGATCATCGCCCCGAGCATCAGCGAGCGCGGCGGCTCATGGCCCTGCTTCTCGAGGAACGCAAGTTCCTCGAGAACCGCGGCCCGCGCCGTAACGAACTCGGCAACCTCGGCCACCATCGGGAACATGATCCTGAGATTTCGCCCGGAACCGGCCCTCAGCAGCGCCCGCGCCTGCAGCCTGAGCAATGCCGGACGCTCGAGCGCATAGCGGATGGCCCGCCAGCCGAGCGCCGGGTTGTCCTCGCGCGGGACATGCAGGTAGGGGAGCGTCTTGTCCGAGCCGATGTCGAGGGTGCGGAACACCACCGGCTTCTCGCCGGCAGCGGTCAGAACCGCATCATAGAGCCCGGCCTGCTGCTCGAGCCGCGGAAACCGCCGCGACAGCATGAACTGCAGCTCGGTCCGGAACAGGCCGATGCCGTCGGCCCCGGAATCGGTCAGATGCGGCAGATCGACGATCAGCCCGGCATTGATGTGGAGAGCGATCCGCTGCCCGTCGAGCGTCACCGCCGGAAGATGCCTGAGTTCGGCATATTTTGCCTGCCGCCGCGCGTAGAACCTGACCTTTTCGGCATAGGCCTGCTCGATGCCGGGCGAGGGCCGGACATGGATCTCGCCAAGCCCGCCATCGACGATGATCGGGTCGCCGGTCTCGACGAAATCGATGATGTCGCTGACTTGGCCGACCGCCGGGACGCCGAGCGCCCGCGCCACGATCGCCACATGGCTGTTCGCCCCGGATTCGGCCAGCACCAGGCCGCGCAGCCGCGTCCGGTCATAATCGAGGAGCTCGGCCGGCCCCATGGTGCGCGCCACCACGATGGCATCGCGCGGCAGCTGCCCCTGCGCCGCCGTGCCGGTCTGGCCGGTCAGGATGCGTAACAGCCGGTTCGCGAGATCGTCGAGATCATGCATGCGGTCGCGCAGATAGGCATCGCTCTGGCGCACCATGCGGGCCCGGTTCTCCCCCTGGACCCGCTCCACCGCCGCCTCCGCCGTGAGGCCGGTCTCGACCGCTTCGCGGATCCGCCGCACCCAGCCGCGGTCATGGGCGAACATGCGGAAGGTCTCGAGCACCTCGTCGTGCTCGCCGCCCTCGCCGAGGCTCAAGCGCCCGATCAGCGTATCGACCTGCTGGCGCAGCGCCGCAATCCCTTCCTCGAGCCGCCGTTTCTCGTCCGGAATGCTCTCCGCGATCAGATTGCTGATGATGACCCGCGGCTCATGCAGCACGACATGGCCGAGCGCCAGCCCCTCGGCAATGCTCTCGCCGCGCAGATGATGGCTGCGCTGGCGCGCCGCCTCCGCCTCGCCGGCCTGCGCCAGCTCCTTGAGGTCGCCCGAGGCAATGACCTCGGCGAGCACCATCGCCGCCGTCTGCAGCGCTTCCTCTTCCTCCTCGATATATTGCCGCTTGGTGCGGTTCTGCACGACCAGCACGCCGATCGCCCGGCCGAGCCGAAGCAGCGGCACGCCGAGAAAGGACGAATAGACCTCCTCGCCCGTCTCCGGCAGATATTTGAAGTCGGGATGCGACTGCGCCTCGGCAAGATTGAGCGGCGTGCCGTCGCGCGCGATCCGGCCGACGAGACCCTCCCCGAGCTTGAGCCGGCTCTTATGGACGGCCGACCGGTTCAGGCCTTCGGTCGCGAACAGCTCGAGATCGCCGCCCGGCCGCAGCACATAGATCGAGCACACCTCCGCCACCATGTTGGCGGCGATCAGCGTCACGATGCGGTCGAGCCTCTGCTGCGCTGCGACCGGCTCCGCCATGACCTCGCGCAGCCTTCGGAGCAGGACACGCGGGCCTAAGGCGGGTGGAACCATCAGCGTGCGTCCCTTCTCGGCGGTCTTTCACGGCTCTCGGCAATCATCCCGTCCTTCCGCTTCACACCGCATCGAGGCCATAGACGCTGTGCAGCGCCCGCACCGCGAGCTCCGTATAGGCGGCATCGATCAGCACCGAAACCTTGATCTCGGACGTGGTGATCGCCTGGATGTTGATGCCCTTCTCCGCCAGCGCCTTGAACATCTTGGCCGCGACGCCGGCGTGGCTGCGCATGCCGATGCCGATGATCGACACCTTGGCGATGCCGGTTGCATGCGAGAGCTCCGCATAGCCGATCTTGTCGCGTGCCGCCTCGAGCACCTCGAGCGTCCTTCTCAGATCCTTGGTGGCGATGGTGAAGGTGATGTTCGCCATCTTGCCGTCCGGCGACACGTTCTGCACGATCACGTCGACGCTGATATTGGCCTCGGCCAGGGGCCCGAAAATCCCCGCCGACACGCCCGGCCGGTCGGGCACGCCGCGTATCGACACCTTGGCCTCGTCCTTGGCATAGGCGATGCCGCTGACAACCTGCTGTTCCACGATCTTGTCCTCGTCGCAAACAATGGTGCCGGGACCGGTGCCGTCCGGCCGGTTCTGGATCGGCGAATCCGGCGGTTCGAAGCTGGAGCGGACCTGCAACGGCACTTTATACACCATCGCGAGCTCGACCGACCGGGTCTGCAGGACCTTCGAACCGAGAGAGGCCATTTCCAGCATCTCCTCATAGGTGATCCGGTCCACCCGCCGCGCCTTCTCGACGATGCGCGGGTCGGTCGTATACACGCCGTCGACATCGGAATAGATGTCGCACCGCGCATCGAGGGCGGCCGCCAGCGCCACCGCGCTCGTGTCTGACCCGCCGCGGCCGAGCGTCGTGATGCGCCGGTCCGGACCGATCCCCTGGAACCCGGCCATCACCGCCACCTGCCCCTGTTCCAACCGCTTCCGGATCTCCTGATCGTCGATTTCGAGGATGCGGGCCGCCCCATGGACGCCGTCGGTCCGCACCGACACCTGCCAGCCGAGCCACGAGCGGGCAGGAATTCCCATGTCCTGCAGCACGATCGCCAGCAGTCCGGCGGTGATCTGCTCCCCCGAAGCGACAATCGCATCATATTCGCGCGCATCATGCTTCACCGCCGCCTCGCGGCACCATCCCACCAGCTGGTCCGTCGTCCCGGCCATCGCCGAAACCACGACGGCGACCTGGTGGCCGGCCTTGAGCTCCCGCTCGACATGGCGCGCCACATTGCGGATTCGCCCGATATCGGCGACCGAGGTTCCCCCGAACTTCATCACCAATCGAGCCATGCCTGTCTCTTGCCTTGCGAGGGACCGGTGGTAACGAACTTAAATCAGGTTCCCGGAACAGCTTAGCCCAGCGGGGCTGCGGAGAACTGGTTCTCCGGCGCGTCATATATGCAATAGTGGCTGCCTGCAATCCCTGCTGCGAAGAGGTTCGGCCTGACACCATGGCGACGCCGCTGCAAACCTCGGTCGACGAGGCCGAACTGGCGAAATTTTCGGCAATTGCCGCGCAATGGTGGGATCCTGCCGGCAAGTTTGCCGTGCTGCACAAGTTCAATCCCGTACGGCTCGCCTATATCCGCGAGCAGGCCGCCGCCTGGCTCGGCCTCGATCCGCTGGCGCTCAGGCCGTTCAAGGGCCGCCGCCTGCTCGATATCGGCTGCGGCGGCGGCCTCCTCTCGGAGCCGATGGCACGCCTCGGGGCCGACGTCGTCGGCATCGATCCGGCCGAGCGCAACATTCTCACCGCCCGGGTTCATGCTGCCGAAAGCGAGCTTGCGATCGACTATCGGGTTGCCACCGCCGAGGAACTCGCCGCGGCCGGCGAAACCTTCGACATCATCCTCAACATGGAGGTCGTCGAGCATGTCAGGGACCCCGGCCGCTTCCTTGCCGAATGCGCCCGGATGCTCAGACCGGGCGGCGTCTTGATCGTGGCAACGATCAACCGGACCTTCCGCTCTTTCGCGCTCGCCATCATCGGCGCCGAATATGTCCTTGGCTGGCTGCCGAAAGGCACCCACCAATGGGAAAAGTTCGTCACCCCGGAAGAGCTCGCCACCTGGCTTGAAGCGGCGGGCCTCTCCGTGCGGGCAACCGACGGCGTCATATTCAACCCGCTCACCTTGAGCTGGTCGCGTTCGGCCGATTGCGCGGTGAACTACATGACGGTCGCGCAACAAGAGAGGCAATAGGCAATAGGGAAGTGCACCGCTCACTTCCTACTGCCTATTGCCTATTGCCTAATTCGCATCCTCCGGAAGCGGCGGCAGCGGGTGCACTTCGACACCTTCCTCGAGCAGCGACTTCGCCTCCTCGAGCGAGGCCTCGCCATAGATGCCGCGCGGCTCGACCTCGTTGTAATGGATCTTCCGTGCCTCCTCGGCGAACCGGTCGCCGACATAGTCGGCGTTCTCCTCGACCTGGCGCCGGAGCTTCCGCACCGCCTCGATCAGCTCGGCAACCTTGCCTTCCTTCTGGGCCGCGAAGACCGGCCTGCGGCTCTCGCCGCGCCTGTTCGCCTTCGCTGGAATGCCCGGGGTCATCAGCTGCTTGTCGATCACCGTCGAGCCGCAGACCGGGCATTGAAGCTCACCCGCGGCACTCTGCGCATCATAGGCTTCGCTGTCGCGAAACCAGCCGTCGAATGCGTGCGCCTTGTCGCAGATGAGATCGTAGCGGATCATCGTCCGACTCCGACCGCTTCGACCGTGATCGGGCGCTGATGCCTGAGCGTCGGGATGCGTGCACGCGCCTCGCTCGCCCGGTCGGCATCGACATCCGCCAGGATGACGCCGGGCTGCGCGTCCGCCTCGGCCATGATCCCTCCCCACGGATCGACCACGAGACTGTGGCCGTAGGTCTCCCTGCCGCTCGCATGGCGGCCGCCCTGCGCCGCCGCGATGACGAAGCTGCCGGTCTCGATGGCGCGCGCCCTGAGCAGCACGTGCCAATGCGCCTCGCCCGTGACCCGGGTGAATGCCGAGGGGATGTTGAGCACGGTGGCACCGGCGCTGGCCAGCGCCAGATAGAGCTGCGGGAAGCGCAGGTCGTAGCAGATGCTCAAGCCCAGCCGGAACGGCCCGACATCGGCGCTGACCGCCTCGTTGCCGCCGTCATAGCTCGACGACTCGCGATAGCTTTCGCCATTCGGCAGCATCACGTCGAAGAGGTGAATCTTGTCGTATCGCGCCTTGACCTGCCCGTCTGGCCGATAGAGCAGCGAGCGGTTGACCAGCCGGTCGCCCGATCGCAGCGCCAGCGATCCTGCCGAGAGCCAGATGCCGAGCTCGCGCGCCAGCGCTGCGAACTCGGCAACCGAGGGATCCTCGCCCTCCTCCTGCACCTTCTCCCTGAGCACCGCCCGCCGCGGCTCGATGATGTTGGTCATTTCCGGTGTCGCGACAAAACCTGCCCCTGCATCGGCGGCGCGTCGGATGAGGCGGCTCGCCTCGGCAATGTTTGCTTCGGGCTCCAGGCCCGAGCACATCTGGACAAGACCGATACGCAGAACGGCCACGGCACTCACGCGCCCAGAAGCGGATCGAGATCCCCGCGCCGATCGAGGGCGTAGAGATCATCGCAGCCGCCTATATGCTGGTCTCCGATGAAGATCTGCGGCACGGTGCGCCGCCCGCCGGCGCGTTCGCTCATGGTCTTGCGCTGCGATGGATCGAATGAAACGTCGATTTCCTGGAATTTCGCTCCCTTGTCGCGGAGCAGGTTCTTGGCGGCCACGCAATAGCGGCAGAACCGCGTGGTGTAGATCGTGATATCCGACATCTGGTGCGCCCGCAGAGCGTGAATTTGCTTATTATTGTCATATATGTAGCCGGTGGCTGCCGGCGGCAAGTGCGAACACCAGAACATTCACGGCTGCTGCACCGGCTTGAAGCAGCGCCTGCGCACAGGCGTTGCTTGTAGCGCCGGTGGTCAGCACGTCGTCGATGAGAAGCACCCGCCGCCCGCTCACCTCCGGCTCGAGCGCCGGCAACACTGCAAACGCCCCTCGAACATTGCGGGCCCGCCGCTTGGCGTCGAGCCCGACCTGGCTCGCTGTTGCCCGAATGCGTAAGAGCCCGTGATGGTGGCACGGCTTGCCGACGCGGCGCGCGATCCTGTTCGCCAGCAGCGCGGCCTGGTTGTAGCGGCGGCGCCACAGCCGCCAGCGATGAAGCGGGACCGGCATCAGCAGGTCGCTGGACGCGATCACGTCCCGCCCCGCCAGCGCCATCAGCCGCGCCATCGGCAGCGCGGTTTCATGCCGATCGTGGTATTTGAGGGCATGCACCAGCAGCCGCGAATGGTCGTCGTAAATGACAGCGCCCCGCGCCCGCTCATAGAGCGGTGGCGATTTGAGTGCCGCCGGGCTGACCAGATCGTCGCCTTCGGCCCCATATGGGAACGGCACGCCGCTCACGGCGCAGCGCGGCGCATCGATGAAGGTCAGGCAGCTCCAGCATCGCGGGCACAGTCCGGCCTGGCCCATGGTCAGCTCCCGACAGGTCACGCAGCGCGGCGGCAGCACCATGTCGACGAGCTCCCGGCCGACCGAGCCGATTCGGGCAACGAGATTGGACAACGATAAACCCCGAGCGGCACCCGACCTGATTTCCGAGGATCGATGACCCCGTGCCAGGCCCGACCCCCATATTCGATGAGAAGCGCGTGCGTCAACGCCTTGCAAGTGCGATCTCGGCGCCGGGCTTTCCCGGCTTCCTGCATGAGCATGCGGCTGGCGAGATCCTGTCCAGGCTTGCTCTTTCGCAGCAGCGCTTTGCCCTTGCGCTGGCCCACGGCACCCGCCCCGGCCTGCTGCTGCAGGACGGGATGCACACCCTCCGGGCTGCAACGGTCCTGACCTCGGACGCCGATCTGGTGGTGGCGGCCGACGCCGTTCCGGTCAAGGCGGAAAGCCTGGATTGCCTGCTGCTGCTGTTCGGGCCGGAGACGGTCAACGACCTGGCCGGCCTGTTCGCAGGCATCCGGCGGTCATTGCGGCCGGACGGGCTGTTTCTGGGCGCCGCACTCGCCGGCGAGACGCTGCGCGAGCTGCGCGATGCCTGGAGCCTCGCTGAAGCCGAGCTGACCGGCGGCGCCACGCCGCGGGTCGTTCCGTTCGCCGGTTTGCGCGATCTCGGCAATCTCATGCTGCGCACCGGCCTCTCACTGCCGGTCGTCGACAGCGAGCGGCTGGTGGTTCGCTATGCCGATCCCTTGGCGCTGATGCGTGAGCTGAAACGCCTTGGCTGGTCCAACATGCTGGTCGAGCGGACCCGGCGCGGCCTGTCCCGCCGCCTGCTTGCACGCGTCGTCGAGCGATATCTCGACCGCTTCGCCGATGCCGACGGCCGGATTCGGGCGACCTTCGAGATCGCCTATCTGACCGCCTTTGCTCCCCATCCCGACCAGCCGCGGCCGCTGAAGCCGGGCTCCGCCAGGTTCCGCCTCGCCGACGCGCTGCGGCCGGAGAAAGGCAATAGGCAATAGGCAGCGAACAGTGCCCTTGCCAACTGCCTGCTGCCTAGTAGAACAGACCGCTGCCGAGCGTGTTGCCGATGACCCCGATGGCGGCGAGGATTCCGCAAGCGATACCCGACGCGATCAATGAATACTCGATCGTGAATGGCCCCTGCCCATCTCGGCGCGCGCATGCCGCGGCATCTGCCGTCTTGCTGCGAAGCATTGGTGACGCTCCCTTGTTGCCCTGCCCCTCCCCGGGGCCACAGTTCGACAAGAAGCGATCAGAGCGCGTCGATCAGATGCGCAACCAGCGGAACATCCGCCGGCGGCATCGGATAGGCGCGCAATCCCTTCGGCCGCACCCACGCGATCCTCTGGCCTTCGCCGGGCCTGATCTCCCCCGTCCAGCGCCGGCACACATAGAGCGGCATCAGCAGATGGAACGACGGATATCCGTGACTTGCGAAGGTCAACGGTGCGAGGCAGGCCGCCGTCACGTCGATGCCGAGCTCTTCCTTGAGCTCGCGGATGAGCGCCGTTTCCGGACGCTCGCCGGGCTCGACCTTGCCGCCGGGAAACTCCCACAA
>DATAOT010000242.1:0-19587 GCA_036265615.1 Aestuariivirgaceae bacterium | reverse complement strand
GCCGCGTCCTTCTCCCAGTCGATCCGCGCATTGTCCTTTCTGAACCAGCTCTCATAGGTGGCCTTCGAGTCGTCCTGCTTGATATGCGGCGGATTGCCGGCACGGATGAGCTCGATGGCATCGAGGGTCGTCTCGAGGCCCAATGGAAAGATCTTCTTGAAATAGATATCGCCGAGCGTCTCGTCGGGCCCGATCGCGACCTCGCGCTGCAGCAGGATGTCGCCCTCGTCCAGCCCGTCATTCGGCCAGAACCAGGTCAGGCCCGTCCTGGTCGCGCCTGAGGCGATCGGCCAGTTGATCGATGACGGCCCGCGATGCTTCGGCAGTAGCGAGGGATGGAAGCAGATCGAGCCGTGGCGCGGGATGGAACGAACGCTCTCCGGCACGAAGATGATCATGTAGGCCATGACCATGAGATCGGGCTTGAGCGCCTTCATCTCGGCGCCGACCGCCTCGTCCTTGTAGGAGGCCGGCTGATGGAGCGGGATCTTGTTGTCGAGCGCCGCCTGCTTCAAGGGATCGACCGGACGGCCTTCCTTGTCCGGCGCCGTGTAGACGGCAACCACCTCGTCCTTGCCGGCTTTCAGGATGGTCTCGAGCGCCGCCTTGCCGAAAGCCTGCTGGCCGTTGACGATGATCCGCATGACCTTCTACTCCGCCGCCGCCCTGGATTTTGCCGCACCCATGGCGCCCGAGGCGGTGATTGCCTTGACCTCCTCGGCCGAATAGCCCAGCACGTCCTTGAGGATCTCGCCATTATGCTCGCCGAGCAGCGGCGACCGCTTGACCTCGGCCGGCGAGGCCGACAGCTTCACCGGCATCCCTACCGTGAAATAGGGACCACGCGTGGGATGATCGACCTCCACCACGGTGCCGGTCTCGCGCAGGCTCGGCTCCTCGAGCAGCTCCTTCATTGAAAGGATCGGCCCGCAGGGGATGTCGAGCGGATTGCAGATCGCCATCACCTCGAACTTGGTCTTGGTATTGGTCCACTCCTCGATCGTGGCGAAGATCTGGTCGAGCTTGTCGAGCCGGGCCGGCGGCGTGGCATAGGCCTGATCGGTCTTCCATTCCGGCTTGCCGATCACGTCGCACACCTTCTCCCAGGCGGCAGCCTGGGTGATGAAATAGACATAGGCGTTGGGGTCGTTCTCCCAACCCTTGCATTTGAGGATCGAGCCGGGCTGGCCGCCGCCCGAATCGTTGCCGGCCCGCGGCACCGCTTCGCCGAAAGGAATGCCCTTGCCGTGCTGGCTGAATTCCTTGAGCGGCCCGTGCTTGAGCCGCTGCTGGTCACGCAGCTTGACGCGGCAGAGGTTGAGCACCCCGTCCTGCATGGCGGCGAGCACCCGCTGGCCCTTGCCGGTCCGCTCGCGCTGGTAGAGTGCTGCGACGATGCCGAAAGCGAGATGAAGGCCCGTGCCGGAATCGCCGATCTGCGCTCCCGTGACCAGCGGCGGCCCGTCGCGGAAGCCGGTGGTCGAGGCAGCGCCGCCGGTGCATTGCGCCACATTCTCATAGACCTTGCAGTCCTCGTAGGGACCCGGTCCGAAGCCCTTGACCGAGGCGTAGATCATCCGCGGATTGAGTTCCTGGATGCGTTCCCAGGTGAGGCCCATCCGGTCGAGCGCCCCCGGTGCGAAATTCTCCACCAGCACGTCGCATGTCCTGACCAGGCCTTCCAGCACCTCCTTGCCCTTTGGCGTCTTGGTGTCGAGCGTGATCGAACGCTTGTTGTGGTTGAGCATGGTGAAATACAGGGAATCGACGCCGGGGATGTCGCGCAGCTGCCCGCGCGTGGGATCGCCTTCGCCCGGCCGCTCGACCTTGATCACATCGGCCCCGAGCCAGGCCAAGAGCTGCGTGCAGGTCGGCCCCGACTGCACATGGGTGAAGTCGAGCACTTTGATGTCGGCGAGTGCTTGCATGTTGCTGGGTCCTCCCTAAGGCAATAGGCAAGTAAGCAATAGGCAATAGTTGGAACTCTGCTCCTATTCTCTATTGCCTATTGCCTATTCGCTATTGCCTATTTGTACATCGTCTGATTCTTCGTCCCCGGCGCATATTCGTTGGGGTCGATCCAGACATTGACCACCGCGCAGCGGCCGGTCTTGGCGATGGCAGCCCGCGCCCGCCTGAGCGCCGGCCCGATCTGCGAGGCCTCGCGCACCTCCTCGCCATGACCATCGAGCATATGGGCGAATTTCGAGAACTCGACATCGCCGAGCTTGTTGCCGATATCGCCGCGCTGCGGGCCGTACTTGGCGATCTGGCCGTAACGGATCTGGTTCATCGCCGAGTTGTTGCCGATGACGGCGAGAAACGGCGCGTTGAAGCGGTTGGCGGTCTCCATGTCGAAGGCGGTCATGCCGAACGAGCCGTCGCCGAACAGGCACATCACCTCCTTCTTCGGGTTGGCGAGCTTGGCGGCGAGCGCAAAGCCCGTCCCGACGCCGAGCGAGCCGAGCGCTCCCGGATCCATCCACTGGCCAGGCCGGCGCGGCCGCACCGCCTGCGCCGAGATGGTGACGACATCGCCGCCATCGCCGATATAGATCGTGTCCTCGCCGAGGAATTCGTTGATCTCGAAGGCCAGCCGATAGGGGTGGATCGGCGACCGGTCGGAGGTGAAAAGCGGCATCAGCTTCTCGGTCGCGACCGCTTCCGCCTCGCTCAGCTGCTTCATCCATTGCGCCCTCGCCTGGCGCTTGCCCTTGTCGATCTTCGCCGAGGCCGCGTCGAGCACGGCACCGAGAATGGCGCCTGGATCGCCGACGAGGCCCAGCGTGATGTCGCGGTTCTTGCCGACCGTGCGGTAGTCCATGTCGATCTGCACCAGCGTCGGCACGTCGATGCGCTTGCCATAGCCCATGCGGAAGTCGAATGGGGTGCCGACGATGACGATGACATCGGCCTTCGAGAAGGCGAGCGACCGCGTCCGGTCGAAGTGATGGGGATCGCCCGGCGGCAGCAGGCCGCGCGAGGCGCCGTTGAAATAGCCGGGAATGTCGAGGCCGCGCAGCAGCGCGATGGCCTCATCCTGCCCGCGCGCCGTCCACACCTGCTGGCCATAAAGGATGGCCGGGCGCTCGGCCTTGACCAGGATGTCGGCGAGCGTCTCGATGTCGCGCGGATCGCCGATTCCGCGGGTCGAGGCGCGATAGTGGCCGGGTTCAGGGATCACCGCCTTGTCGACGGTGATTTCGCGGTCGAGCACGTCGCGCGGGATCTCGAGATAGACTGGCCCCGGCGCGCCGGCGAAGGCTTCGCGTGCCGCCATCGCGATCATGTCGGCGACCCGCTCGGTCGAGAACACGCCGGCGGCGAATTTGGTGATCGGCTGCATCAGCTCGACATGCGGCAGGTCCTGCAGCGAGCCCATCTTGTGCTGGCTGAGCGACGACTGTCCGCCAATATGGAGCACCGGGCTTTCGGAGCGGAAAGCGGTGGCGATGCCGGTAACCGCATTGGTGCAGCCCGGCCCCGCCGTCGTCACCACGCAGCCGAGTTTGCCGGTCTGGCGCGCATAGCCGTCTGCGGCATGGGCCGCCACCTGCTCGTGGCGGACATCGATGATGCGGATGCCCTCATCGAGACAGCCGTCATAGATGTCGATGATGTGCCCGCCGCACAGGGTGAAGATCGTGTCCACGCCCTCGTTCTTGAGCGCCTTGGCGACAAGCCGTCCTCCCGAAACGACGTTGGTGTCGAGGCTCTTCCTGTGCAGCGTGTCCGTGGCGGTCGACATGATTGGGGCGCCTTTCCTTCCAGTCTTCTTCGTACAGAGATGTCACGCGCCTTGGCGTTGATCGGGGTCGCGGTGTTCGCGGTCGATATCGGTCCAGGTCCGCCGGACATGGCTGTGAAGCCGCATCGTGTGCTCGCGGACCTCTTTCTCGGCGCGCTCGGCATCGCGCGATTCGATCGCTTCGATGATATGCGTGTGATCCTCGACCGACCGGCGCACCCGGTCGCCTTCCGCCATGGCGCGCTCGCGGATGGCGCGCATATGGAGGAACAGCCCGTCGGCAATGTCCTTGAGCAGCCGGCAGCGGCCAAGCTCGAGAATGCGCTGGTGGAAGGAGATATTGGCCTCGGAATATTCGTCGATATGGGCCCTGAGCTCGTCCTTGCGATAGCTTGGCAGGGCGCTGCGCAGCGTGGCGATCTCCTCCTCGCTCGCGCGCTCGCAGGCAAGCCGCGCCGCCATGCTCTCGAGCGCCGCCCAGACGGTGATCATCTCGAGGATTTCCTCGAGCGACTTGCGCTTGATGAACACGCCGCGCCGCGGCTGGATCTCGATGAACCCCTCCTGCTCGAGCCGGGCCAGGGCCTCGCGGATCGGGGTGCGGGAGATCCCCAGCTGTTCCGACATCTGGCGCTCGTCGAGGCGCAGATCCGCCCCCTCGTCATAGATGTTCATCGCCGTGATGCCGTTCTTCAGCACCTCGTAAATGTGCTCTTTCAGGCTGAAATTGCCGCCAACCGGCTTGAACTCCAGCTTGGAGCCCTTGGCCGGCGTCGCCTTGGTCGCGGTGACAGTGGTGCCAGAGGTCATATTGGTCTGTGGTATACCACAGACCAGGGGTTAACGCAAGGGCTGGGCGAAGTGAGTTCTGCCTACTGTCTATTCCATCGCCGGCAGCACCAGCCGGGCGACCAGGCCCGGATGGTTGTCGTCGAGTTCGAGGCGGCCGCCATGCAGATGCGCGACCGATTCGGCGAGCGACAGCCCCAGCCCCGAGCCGGGCAGCGTCCGGCTTTCGTCGAGCCGGGTGAAGCGCTGCTTGACGCGCTCGCGATCCCCGACCGGAATTCCGGGTCCATGATCGGCGACCTCGATGCGGGCCTCGCCGTGCCGCGCACTGACCGACAGCGCGACATCGGGCCGCCCGTCCGGCCCCAAGCCGTATTTTATGGCATTGTCGAGAAGATTGGTCAGCGCCTGGGCGAGGAGCTGGCGATCGGCGCTGATCATCGTGCGCTCCGGCGCTTTGACCGTGAGCCGCCCGCCTGCCTCCTCGATGGTCGGGTCGTAGAGCTCGGCAATGTCGGCGGCGAGTTCGGCCGCATCAATCGGGGCGATTCCCTCCCGCGCCTCGCCCGATTCCGCCTTGGCGATTGACAAGAGCGCATTGAAGGTGGCGAGCAGCTTGTCCGATTCATCGATCGTGCGCTCGAGCGCCATGCGGTAGTCGCGCTCATCACCGGTGCGCAGCGCATCCTCGGCCCGCACCTTGATGCGGGTGAGCGGTGTCTTGAGGTCATGGGCGACATTGCTCGACACCTCGCGCATGCCGGCCATCAGCCGGTCGATCCGGTCAAGCATGTCGTTGAGCGCCGCCGACAGCCGATCGAGCTCGTCGCCGGTGCCGGTGAGCGGCATCCGCTGGGAGAAATCACCGGCCATGATGGTGCGGCTCGTCGCGGTCAGTCGCTCGATGCGCTTCAGGAAATTGCGGCTCATCAGGAGCCCGCCGGCAAGCCCGAGCACCAATGCGAGCGTCAGCCCGCCAATGCTCGAATTCTTGATGATGCTGTCGAAACGCCGCCGCTCCTCGACATCGCGCCCGACAACCAGGCGGAAGCCGCCTTCGAGCTCGGTGTAATAGGCCTTGGCCTTGTGATGCGCGAGCGAGCGGCCCTCCTGATTGGCATAGTCGAACTCGATCCAGCCATGCTCGCCGGTCGCCTCGACCGGCAGCCCGGGAAGATTGCCGGCAAGCCGCCGTCCCAGCGGATTGGTGAAGAGGTAGACCCCATGGTTCTCCTCGGACGTCCTCAGCATGATCTGCTCGAGCACGCCCGGGAGCCCGTTCTGGCGATAGACCTCGGCGATCGCCTTGACCTCCGAGCCGATGGCGTTGTCGGTCTGGTTCTCCAGAAGATTGGCGGTCGACCAGTAGACGTAGAACAGCACTGCCCCGACCGACAGCGCGAAGATCAGAACGTAGATGGCGGCAAGACGGAAGGTCGAGGTGCGGACGAGGCTGAGATAGGGATATGACGTGGCCAGGTCTACCCAGCCTGCGTTGCGCTGCCGCCGGCCGACTCGCCAGGAGCCGCGCGAGGCGCGGTGCAGCATCATGCTCTAGCTCGCACGGATGGTGTATCCGGCACCCCGCACGGTATGCAGCAGAGGTTCGCCGAACCCCTTGTCGATCTTGGAGCGCAGCCGCGAGATATGAACGTCGATGACATTGGTCTGGGGGTCGAAATGATAGTCCCAGACATTTTCGAGCAGCATGGTGCGCGTCACCACGTTGCCGGCATTGCGCATGAGATATTCGAGCAGCTTGAATTCCCGCGGCTGCAGCAGAATGGGCTTGCCGGCCCGCTGGGCGGTTCGCGCCAGAAGGTCGATCTCGAGATCGCCTGTGCGCAGCCTGGTGGGCTGCGGCTCGGCCGCCCGCCGGCGCGCCAGCGTCTCGACCCGGGCGAGAAGCTCGGTGAAGGCATAAGGCTTGGCAAGATAATCGTCGCCCCCGGACCTCAGGCCCTTGACCTTCTCATCGACATCGCTCAGCGCCGACAGGATCAGCACGGGGGTGTTGATTCCTTCTGCCCGCATCATTCGGATGGCGGCGAGACCATCGAGCTGCGGCAGCATGCGGTCCATGACCACGACGTCATGCACCCGCTCGCGGGCCAGCGCCACGCCCTCGGCCCCGTCCCGCGCGTGATCGGCCACATGACCGGCCTCGGTCAGCCCCTTGATCAACCAGGACGCAGATTCGCGATCGTCCTCGACAACCAGAATGCGCATGCGACAAAGCCTAAGAAGGCAATAGGCATTAGGCAATAGGCAGTGAGTTGCACGCTTCCCAAGTGCCTACTGCCTACAAAGAAGGTGCCCGCGCGGGTCCACTTGGCCCGAGTGGTCGGGGTTGGGGGGAACCGGATGTCGGGCCGTTACGCGTAGGGCCCGCGCGGGCGACCGGATGCGGATGAGCGGGGAGACCGCATCCGGTAACTACTCTTTGTCTCAGCCTTTGGCTGTCGGCAGGGCGACGAAGCGCTGACGCTCGCCGGAGCGCACAAGCAGGAGCACGCTCTTGTGCCCGTCCTTGGAGGCCTGCTCGATGGCCGCCACCAGTGCCGTCGGGTCGTTGACGTCTACATTGCCGACCTTCAGCACCACATCACCAGCCCGGAAGCCCTTGCTCGAAGCCGGGCTGTCAGGCTCGACCGCCGATACCACCACGCCATGCCCGTCGCTCGACTTCTCGAGCATCAGCCCAAGCTTCGGCTTGGCAGGTGACGTCTCCTCGGTGTCGGTCTTGGCATTGGCCTCCTTCTGATCGACGGGCATCGTGCCGATGGTGAGCTCCACCTGCTGCTCCTTGCCCTCGCGCATCACCGTCACCTTGGCCGGCTTGCCCGGCGACATGCGGGCGACGCGGCGCGCCAGATCCGAGGGATCCTTCACCGTTTCGCCGTCGAGCCGCAAGATGGCATCGCCGATCTTGATGCCGGCTTTGAGGGCGGGCGAGTTCGCCGTGACATCGGCGACGAGCGCGCCTTCCGACTGCTTGAGGCCGGCACTGTCGGCGATCTCGTCCGTGATCGGCTGGATCTGTACACCGAGCCAGCCGCGAGTGACTGAGCCCTTGTCCTTGAGATCCTCGATGACATGCACCGCTTCCGCTGCCGGAATGGCAAAGCCGATGCCGATCGAGCCGCCCGACGGCGAGAAGATCGCGGTGTTGATTCCGATCACTTCACCCTCGAGATTGAACGCCGGACCGCCGGAATTGCCGCGATTGATCGGCGCATCGATCTGCAGGAAGTCGTCATACGGGCCGTTGCCGATGTTGCGGCCGCGCGCCGACACGATGCCGGTGGTGACGGTGCCGCCAAGTCCGAACGGGTTGCCGACGGCGATCACCCAGTCACCGACGCGCGGCTCCTTCGCCGCGAAATTGACATAGGAAAAGCGCTTGTCGCTGTCGACCTTGAGCAGCGCGAGATCGGTCTTGGGGTCGGTCCCGATGATGCGCGCCTTGAACTCGCCGTCATTGGAGAGCTTGACGGTGACCTCGCTCGCGCCCTTCACCACATGGTTGTTGGTGACGACATAACCGTCATCGGAGATGAAGAAGCCCGAGCCCTGGGCCACGCCGCCGCTGCGCGGGCGCTGGAACTCGAAGGGTTGCCCGCCGAAGCCCCGCTTCGGGAACTGCTCGAAGAACTGGCGGAACGGGCTGTCCGGCGGCAGGTCGGGCATCGAGAACTGCTGCGGCCCATTGTCCTCCTCGTCGTCACCTTGGATATTCGCCGAGGTCTGCACCCCGAGCTTGGCCTCGACGCTCACAACCGCCGGCATCACCTTTTCCACGAGATCGCCGAAGCCTTCGGCCGGCGCGCGCGTGATCGCCGTCTGGGCCACGGCCGACGTCGAGTGATCGAAGGCGCTGATCGTGGCCAGCGACGTGGCCCCGAGGAGGCCGGCAATCGCCAGGGCCGAAACGGTCCGCCGACGCGAGGTGGAGAGGAATTTGCTCATTATTGGGTTCCCTGGTGGGGTGGATCTGACTGAAGCAAATGTAGGTATGACCGGGTTACCGCGATCTTTCGGTGGGATGAAAAGTTGTTAATGGAAGGCAGTAGGCAATAGGCAATAGGCAGTGCCGATGCCCTACTGCCTACTGCCTGCTCACTTTTTCCACCCTCCCCCTCTCCTCCTCACTCAAGGGCGCCTCTGCAGGGCTGGCGGTGTCCTGCCGCAGGCCCGCCCTGATGGCGAAAATGAGACCGGCCAGCAGCAGCGCGAAGGGCGTGAACCACAAAAGCAGCGTTTCGCTGGTCAGCCGCGGCCTGAGCAGCACGAAATCCCCATAGCGCTCGACCATGAATTCGCGGATCTGCGAATCGCTCGCCCCGGCCTTGAGCCGCTCGCGGATCAGGATTCGCAGATCCTTGGCGAGCGGCGCATCCGAGTCGTCGATCGACTGGTTCTGGCAGACGAGGCAGCGGAACTCGCTGCTGAGCGCCCGTGCCCGCGCCTCGAGCCGGGGCTCTGCGAGAACCTCGTCGGGCTCGACGGCTCGCGCCGCGGCCGGAGCCAGCAGCAGGGCGATGGCGAGGATGATGCCGAGCCGCCGCCGTTGCATCAGCCCTGCTCGGCCGGCTTGACCGCGAGACGCGGCCTGCGCCGCGGCGCCCCGATGCGGTAGCGCCGATCGGTGAGCGACACCGCGCCGCCGATGAACATGACGAGTGCGCCGAACCAGATCAGGCTCGCCAGCGGATTGAAATAGATGCGCACCGAGCGGCCGCCGCCGCTTCGCCCCTCGCCCATGACGATATAGAGGTCGCCGGTCAGGAACTGATGCAGCCCGACTTCGCTCGTCACCTGGCGGCCGGGCTGGAATTCGCGCTTCTCCGGTTCAAGCGTGGTGATCTCCTGCCCGTCCCGGCGTACGACGAAGCGGCCGCGGTCCGCCGTATAGTTGGGACCGGTGAATGGCGTCGCGCCGACATAGGTGACATCGAGGCCGGCGAGACTGACCGCATCGCCCGGCTTCATCACCATGATCCGCTCCTCGCGCCAGGCGGTCACCCCGACAATGCCGATGAGCACGATGCCGAGCCCGGCATGGGCGAGCGCCATGCCCCAGGCGGCCCCGGGCAGTCCCGCAAGCCGCTTGAGAGCCGCCGTCGTCGGCATCCGGCCGAGTTGGCAGCGCTCGACGATATCGGTGAAGCTGCCCGCGATCAGCCAGGCGCCGAGCGCGATGCCGAAGGGTGCGAGCCAAGGCCCGCGGGCTCGGATCGCAAAGGTGGCAACGCCAATGAGCAGCGCGATCCCGGCGGCAGCCTGCAGGCGCTCGGTCACCCCCTTGAGGTCGGAACGCTTCCACGGCATCAGCGGCCCAAGCGGTACGAGGAGCAACAGCGGCAGGATCAACGGCACGAAGGTCAGGTTGAAATAGGGCGGGCCAACCGAGATCTTGTCGCCTGCCACCGCCTCGAGCGCCAGGGGATAGAGGGTGCCGATGAACACCGCCGCTGCTGCCGCCCCGAGAATGACGTTATTGAGGACGAGGGCGCCCTCGCGGCTGACCGGTTGAAACAGACCGCCGGGCTTGAGGCTGCCGGCGCGCCAGGCATAAAGCGCGAGCGCACCGCCGATGAAGAAGCCGAGAATCCCCAGGATGAACACGCCGCGCGTCGGGTCGACGGCAAAGGCATGGACCGAGGTGAGGACGCCCGAGCGCACCAGAAAAGTGCCGACCAGCGAAAGCGAGAAGGCCAGGATGGCGAGCAGCACCGTCCATATTTTCAGGGCATTGCGCTTCTCGACGACGATCGCCGAATGCAGCAGCGCAGTGGCGGCGAGCCACGGCATGAGCGAGGCATTCTCCACCGGATCCCAGAACCAGAAACCGCCCCAGCCGAGCTCGTAATAGGCCCACCAGGATCCCATGGCGATGCCGATGGTGAGGAACATCCAGGCGGCGAGCGTCCATGGCCGGACCCAGCGCGCCCAGGCGGCATCGACCTTGCCCTCGATCAGTGCCGCGACCGCGAAGGAAAAGGCAACCGACAGGCCGACATAGCCGCCATAGAGGAACGGCGGATGGAAGGCGAGCGCCGGGTCCTGCAGCAGCGGGTTGAGGCCGCGGCCCTCGATCGGTGCCGGATCGAGCCGGTCGAACGGGTTCGAGGCAATGATGATGAAGAGCAGGAAGGCCACACCGATCGAGCCCTGCACCGCCAGCACCCGCGCCTTGAGGCCGGGCGGCAGATTGCCGCCGGCGAGCGCCACGGCGGCGCCGTTGAGCGCCAGGATCAGCACCCACAGCAGCATCGAGCCTTCATGATTTCCCCACACGCCGGAAATCTTGTAGATCAACGGCTTGGCGGTATGGGAATTGGCATAGACATTGGCCAGCGAGAAATCGGAATTGACGTAAGACCAGGTCAGCGCCGCGAAGGCGAAGGCGATGAGTGCGAGCTGGCAGAGCGCCGCCGGGACCGCCGCCTGCATCAGCCGGAGATCGCCCGTCGACGCGCCGTAGAGCGGCACGCTCGTCTGATAGAGCGCCGTTGCCAGCGCCAGCACCAGGGCCAGGTGACCGAGCTCGGCAATCATGGCGTCGATCCCTCCTTCCAGACCCCCTTGGCCTTGAGGGCATCGGCCACTTCCTTGGGCATGTAGGTCTCGTCATGCTTGGCGAGCACGCTGTCGGCCTGGAACACGCCGCCCGGGCCGAGCCGGCCCTCGGCGACCACCCCCTGCCCTTCGCGAAAGAGATCGGGGAGCTGGCCCTGATAGCTCACCGCCATCGCCCTGTCTCTGTCGGTCACGGTGAAGGTGACCGCATCGTTCGAGTCATGCCTGACGGAGCCCTTTTCCACGAGCCCGCCAAGCCGAAAGCGCTGACCCTCGGCGACATGCCGCGCCAGCGCCTCTGAGGGCGTGTAGAAGAACACGATCGAATCGTTGAGGGCATAGAGCACGAGCCCGGCGGCGATGCCGAGCAGGGCAAGGCCGCCGATCAGCAGGAGGGCGCGCTGCTGCTTGCGGGTCATGGATGATGCTGCCAGTGCATGCTAAAGCCCGAGCTCCTTGCGCGCCGCAGCGATGACGTCCAGCGCCTTGGCATCGCCGCGGAAGCGCTCTGTCGCGGCATCGAGCGCCGCCAACGCCTTGTCGCGCTCGCCCAGCACCATCCGCGACCGGGCAAGCCGCATCCAGCCTTCGACATCGCCGCCTTCGCGCTTGAGCCGCTGGTCGAGACTCTCCACCATGCCGCGGATCATCGCATCGCGCTGCGCCGGCGTCTGTTCGAGATCGGCGATCTGCTCTTCGACCGCCGCCCGCCATGGTGCGTCGGCCGGCGCGCTCGCCAGCATGTCGCGGAAGCCTTTCAGAGCCTGCTCGCGCTTGCCTTCCTGGCCATCCGCCAGATTGAGGTAGAAGCGCGCCTTGGCCGAGGTCGGGTCCTGCTTCAGCACCTCGCCGAAGGCTCGCCGCGCTTCGGCCGAGATCAGTCCGCCATTGGCCAGCATCAGCGCCTCGGCATAGTCGGCGATCACCGCCGGCGAGCCCTTGCCGAGCCGGATCGCCGTCGCATAGGCCTCGGCCGCATCGTCGGGACGGCCGAGCCGGCGGTAAGCCGGGGCGATGACCAGCCAGCCTGCGGCATCGCTCGGGTTTTTCGCCAGATGTTGTTCGACGCGGGCCACCATGGCTGGAAAGTCGCCCGTCTCCACCGCCCTGGCAAGCCGGCTGGCCGCCGGGCTCGCCGGCAGGTCCGGGCGGCCCATCGTCGCATAGGCAAGAAGGCCCCCGACCGGCAGCACGATCGCGCTCGCCACGGCCCAGCGGCGCCGCTGATCCTGATGCCTGGTGACGACCGGCAGGGAAGCCTCGTGCCGCGCCTGCGCCTCGAGCATTCGGCGCATGATCTCGTTGCGGGCGCCCTCCGCCTCCTTCGCCCCGATCCGCCCGAGCGTTTCGTCGCGCGACAATTCGGCCAGCTGGTCGCGATAGACGGCGAGATCATGGGTCAGCGCCGTCGTTGCCGGGTCGGAGCCGGCATCGTTCGGTCCGCTGCGCCGGATCATCGGCAGGAGCAGGACGGCCAGCACGGCAGCAGTCATCAGGATTGCAGCGGACCAGACGAGCATCCGCTGAACTTCAGGCGGGTGCCGGCAAATTGCAAGGGTGTCGCAGTTACCCGAAGCGAGGTCGCAATCCGAATGCGTCCCGCCGGTCGCAATGCTAAGTACCGGCCATGAACCGCTATTCGGTGTTCTCCCTCGCCCGCAACGCCCTTACCGGTCACCGCGACTGGGGCGAGGTCTGGCGCAGCCCCGAGCCCAAGCCGGCCTATGATGTCGTCATCGTGGGTGCCGGCGGCCATGGTCTCGCAACCGCCTACTACCTCGCCAAAAATCACAGGCTGACCAACGTCGCCGTCCTTGAAAAGGGCTGGCTCGGCGGCGGCAATACCGGTCGCAACACCACGATCATCCGCTCCAACTATCTGCAGGAGCCCTCGATCCGGATCTACGAGCTGGCGCGCTCGCTCTATGAGGACCTATCGCAGGAGCTCGACTATAACGTGATGTTTTCGCCGCGCGGCGTCATGATGCTGTGCCAAACCGAGCACGAGCTGCGCGCCTTCCGCCGCACCGCCCATGCCAACCGCCTCGCCGGGCTAGACTGCCGCATGATCACCCCGGCCGAGGTCAAGCGCATCGTGCCCATCATCAATGACGACAAGGACGCGCGCTACCCGATCCTCGGCGCCTACTGGCAGCCGCGCGGCGGCACTGCCCGCCATGATGCCGTAGCCTGGGGCTATGCCAGGGCGGCCGATGCCAGAGGCATCGACATCATCCAGAATTGCGAGGTCACCGGCATCGCCCGCGACGGCAACCGGGTCACCGGGCTCGACACCACCCGAGGCCATATACGCAGCCGCAAGATAGCACTCGTCGTGGCCGGCAACAGCTCCCAGCTCATGGCGATGGCGGGCCTGCGCATGCCGATCGAAAGTCTCTGCCTGCAGGCGCTGGTCTCCGAGCCGATCAAGCCGGTGCTCGACTGCGTGGTGATGGCCAACACGGTTCACGGCTATATCAGCCAGTCCGACAAGGGCGAGCTGGTGATCGGCGGCGGCACCGACGCGTACAACAACTACTCGCAGCGTGGCTCCTTCCCATCCATCCAGCACACCGTCACGGCCCTGGTCGAGACCTTCCCGATCATCTCGCGCCTGCGCATGCTGAGGATGTGGGGCGGTGTCGTCGACATGACCGGCGACCGCTCGCCAATCATCGGCAAGACCGATGTCGAGGGCCTCTATGTCAATTGCGGCTGGGGCACTGGCGGCTTCAAGTCGATCCCCGGCTCGGGTTTGGTCTTCGCCGATACCATCGCCAACGACCGGCCGCACACGATTGCCGAACCGTTTGGACTGAACCGCTTCCTCGAAGGCCGCTTCATCGATGAAAGCATCGCCGCCGCGGTGGCACATTGAAGGGAGTGCGTAGTGAGATAGTGAATAGTGAGTAGTGGGACCGCGTGCTGCCCTCTCACTACTCACTACTCACTACTCCCTACTCACGAATCAAACATGCTTCTGATCAAATGCCCCGTCTGCGGCGTCGAAGGCGATGAGACCGACTTCCACTATGGTGGCGAGGCCCATGTCAAGCGGCCGGCCACCGATCGCCCCGACCGCGTCAGCGACGGCGAACAGCGCGACTATCTATTCATGCGCAAGAACCCGCGTGGCCTTCATTTTGAACGCTGGCGCTGCGACCGCGGCTGCGGCAAGTGGTTCAACGCCGCCCGCGACACGGTGACAATGGAGTTCCGTGCCACCTATGGCATTCGCGAGGAACCGCCAGCGACATGACCCGGACTGCCGCCCCATACCGCCTGCCTCATGCCGCGGGCCTCGGCCGACTGATCGACCGCGATCGGCCGCTCGGCTTCACCTTCGATGGACAACGCTTGTCGGGCTATGCCGGCGACACGCTCGCCTCCGCCCTTCTCGCCAATGGTCGGCGGCTGGTCGGCAGGAGCTTCAAATATCACCGGCCGCGCGGCATTGTCGGGCTCGGAACCGAGGAGATGAACGCGCTCGTCGGGGTGGGCCTTGGCGCCGACCATGAACCCAATCTGCAGGCGACGCGCGTCGAGCTTCGTGACGGGCTCGTGGCGGTCAGCCAGAACCGCTGGCCGAGCCTGTCCTTCGATATCGGCCAGATCAATGATGTGTTCTCGCGCTTCATTCCCGGCGGCTTCTACTACAAGACGTTCAAGTGGCCCAAGAGCTTCTGGCATCATCTGTATGAACCGCTGATCCGCCGCGCTGCCGGGCTCGGTCGCGCTCCGAGCGGGCGCGATTCCTCCGCCTACGAACAAATCCGCGTCGATTGCGACGTGCTGGTGGTTGGTGGCGGGCCGAGCGGCCTCGCAGCCGCGCAAGCTGCGGCAGCAAGCGGGGCCCGGGTGATGCTGGCCGAGGACCAGCCAAGCCTCGGCGGGGTCGCTGATCTCTATGACGCGAGCGACGAATTTCGCGCTCCGCCCGATGTCATGGTCCTGACCCGCACCACCGCCCTTGCCCATTTCCATCACAATTACCTGCTGCTCGCCGAGCGCTGCCTCGGCGAGGGACCGCGACAGCGCCTGTGGAAGGTGCGCGCCAAAGAGGTGATCGTCGCGACCGGCGCCATAGAGCGGCCGATCGCCTTCGCCAACAACGATCGGCCAGGCGTCATGATGGCGGAAGCGGCGCGCGGCTATCTTGCCCGCTTTGCCGTGGCTCCGGGCGAGCGCGGCGTCGTGTTCACGAACAATGACGAGGCCTACCGCACCGCCCTGCTCGTCAGGCGGACCGGCGCCGGCGAGGTCACGGTGGTCGACATCCGCAAGCATCCCGAGGGCGCTCTCGTCGAGGAGGCACGACGCGCCGGCATCCCGATTCTCGCCGGCACTGTCGTGTCGCAGGTCGAGTCCACCGCCGCAGGCCAGGCAATCGAGGCGGTGCGCATTGCTGCCTTCCGGCCGGGCATGAGCCGTTTGCTGCGGGAATCCCGCCTGCCCTGCGATTACGTCGCGGTCTCCGGCGGCTACAACCCGGCCGTCCATCTGTGGTGCCACAATGGCGGCAAGCTTCGTTACGACATGGCGATCCACGCCTACCGTCCCGACCGCCATCGCGACCGCATGTGGGCAGTCGGCGCCGCCAACGGAACCTTCGATCTCGAGGCAGCGCTGGCCGAGAGCCGGTTTGCCGGGGAGCAGGCAGCGGCACGCGCGCTCGCTCGCTCCATGGCCTCCGACATGGTCGCGCCGCAGCTGAAGCCGCGCCGTCAGGGTGCCATCGAGCCAATCTGGTTCGCGCCCGCCAGTCGCCATTACAACGACGGTCACAAGCACTTCGTCGACTTCCAGAACGACGTCACCGTCGCCGATCTCGAACTGGCCCAGCGCGAGGGCTACAGCTCGGTCGAGCACACCAAGCGCTACACCACCTGGGGCATGGCGAGCGACCAGGGCAAGACCTCGAGCGTCCTCGGCCTCGGCATCCTGTCGGAAGCGACCGGCCGCCCGATCCCCGAGATTGGCGTCACCACCTTTCGCCCGCCCTTCACGCCGCTGACTTTTGGCACCGTTGCCGGGGCGCAGAAGGGGCCGCTGTTCCTGGCGGTGCGGCAGACCCCTGTGCATGACTGGCACGTTGCCAATGGAGCGACTTTCGAGCCGGTTGGCCATTGGCGCCGCGCCTATTGCTATCCGAGCGGCGGCGAGGACAAGGCGGCGGCGATTGCCCGCGAGATCCTCAGCGTGCGCCGTGCCGTCGGCCTGCTCGATGCTTCGACCCTCGGCAAGATCGAGATCAGGGGCAGGGATGCCGGCACCTTCCTCGATCGCATCTACACCAACAGCTTCTCCACCCTGAAGGTCGGGCGCTGCCGCTACGGGCTAATGCTCAACGAGCTCGGCTTCATCATCGATGACGGCGTCACCGCTCGCCTCGCCGACGATCATTTTCTGATGCACACCACCTCGGGCGGCGCCGACCGCATCGCCGCCTGGCTCGAGGAATGGCTCCAGACCGAATGGCCCGATCTCCAGGTGCTGATCACGCCGGTGACCGAGCAGTGGGCCCAGTTCGCGGTCGCTGGACCCAAGGCGCGCACCGTGCTCGAGGCGTTGGCTGCGACTGGCGAAAGCGACGTCGATGTCACGGCCGGAAGCTTTCCCTTCATGTCGTGGCGGGCCGGCCGTCTTGGCGGCTTCCGCGTACGGATCTTCCGCATCAGCTTCTCTGGGGAACTGAGCTTCGAGATCGCCACGCCGGCTCGCGACGGCCTGCGGCTGTGGGAAGCGCTGATGACCGCCGGCGCACCCCTCGGCATCACCGCCTATGGCACCGAGGCGCTGCATGTGCTGCGCGCCGAGAAGGGCTATATCGTCGTCGGCGACGAAACCGACGGCACCGTCACGCCGCGTGATGTTGGGCTCGATGGCCTGGTCTCCAAGACGAAGCGCGATTTCATCGGCCGGCGCTCGCTCGAGCAGTCGTTCCTGCGCGCCGAAGGCCGCAAGGAGCTCGTCGGCCTCCTCACCGAGGATCCCAGGGAGGTGCTGCCGGATGGTGCCCATGCCGTGCGCGAAGTGAAGGCGAACGGGCCGATGGCAACCATCGGCCATGTCACGTCGAGCTATATGAGCCCGACGCTCGAGCGTTCCATTGCCATGGCCTTGATCGAGAACGGCCGCAGCCGCATGGGCGAGACCCTGACCTTCCCTCTCGAAGGCGGGCGCCTCGTCAAGGCCACGATCGTCAGCCCCGTCTTCTACGACCCGCAAGGCGAGCGCCAGAATGTCTGAGATCGTCATCGAGGAAAGCACTGACCGCGGCATGATCGACCTCAAGGGCGATCCCGCAGAGCCGGGTTTTCTCGACGCCGTCAAGGCCGTGCTCGAGCTTGATCTGCCGCTCGTCCCCCGCAGTTCCTTGAGCTCAGGCGACACCACGGTTTTGTGGCTCTCGACCGATCAATGGCTGATCGTGCTGCCCTATGCCGGCTCCGAGCAGGTGACCGAGCGCCTGCAAGCCGCCGTCGCCCCGTTCCACGCTCTCGCGGTCGATCTCTCCGATGCCCGCTCGATCTTTCGCATCCGCGGTATCGGTGCGCGCGAGGTGGTGATGAAGGGCGCCTCCGTCGATCTGACGCACACGGACTGTATCGCCGGCACGGTGCGGCGCTTCAACTTCGCCGATCTTGCGACAATGGTGCATGTGGTGAGCGACAGACCCGAAACGCTCGACCTCTATGTGTTTCGCAGCGTCGGCAACTATGTTCGCCAGTTCCTCGACACCGCTGCCCGCCCGGACGCACGCTTGGTGCTGTGGGGCAGGCAATAGCCAATCCGACAGCCTGTCGAAACCGTCTTTGCGCCCCGGCTTGTCGGACCATGCCGTTTTTGTCATATGTAATGTCGCGAATACACCGCAGTCCTGATCGAGTCGACCGTCATGTTTGGCGATAAACCGCGTTCCCTGCCGCAGCGCATCGCACTGATTCTCATCCCGGAATTCACCATGATGCCGGTGACTTCGGCGATCGAGCCGCTGCGCCTGGCCAACCGTCAGGCCGAGAAGGAGCTCTATGTCTGGACCATGCATTCGGCCGATGGCGAGCCGGTGAAGGCCTCGAACGGACTGCAGATCATGGCCGACGGCGACCTCGACGCCATCCCCGAGCATGCACCGGTGCTGGTCTGCGGCGGCCTCGACGTCCAGCACCATATGGATCGTCGACTGATCAACTGGCTGCGTCGGGCGGCGCGGCGCGGTACCGATATCGGCGCGCTGTGCACCGGCGCTCACGTCCTGGCCGAGGCCGGCGTGCTCGATGGCCATCGCTGCACCATCCACTGGGAGAACCTGCCGGGCTTCGGCGAGGCCTTTCCCGAGCTCGACATCACCGGCAGCCTGTTCGAGATCGACCGCGACCGCTTCACCAGCGCCGGCGGCACCTCGGCCCTCGACATGATGCTGGCGCTGATCGCCAGCCAGCATGGCTCCGAGCTGGCTGCCGCCGTGGCCGAGATGGTGCTCCATTCGCCCATCCGCCACCACAGCGAGCATCAGCGCATGTCGCTGCCCGCCCGCATCGGCGCCCGCCATCCCAAGCTCGTCGGCATCATCGACCAGATGGAGCAGAATCTGGAGGAGCCTCTGTCGCCAAGCCTGCTGGCCAGGCGCGCCGGCCTGTCGACCCGTCAGCTCGAACGCTTGTTCCGCCGTTATCTCGACCGCTCGCCGAAGCGCTATTATCTCGAGCTTCGGTTGAAGAAGGCCCGCTCCCTGCTTCTGCAGACCGAGATGTCGGTGATCAATGTGGCACTGGCCTGCGGCTTCTCCTCCCCGTCGCACTTCTCCAAATGCTACCGGGCCTTCTACGGCCGCACTCCCTATCGCGAGCGGGGCATCCCGACGCTCGAAACCGGAGCTGCAGCCTGAACAGTCCTGTCACACCGCCGGCAGCCGCAGCGTTGCCATGAGCCCGCCGAGGACTGAGCGCTCGAGGTTGACCGATCCGCCATACATTGCTGCCGTCTCGTTGACGATGTTGAGCCCGAGGCCGGAGCCTGGCTTGGTCTCGTCGAGCCGGCGACCGCGCTTCAGCGCCTCCTCGCGCCGGTCCTCGGGCAGACCCGGCCCGTCATCGCCGACCTTGACCGACAGCCAGTGACGGCCGGCAGTTTCGCCGCGCGCCGCCGTTACCTCGACGCTGATCCGCCTCTTCGCCCATTTGAACGCATTGTCGAGCAGATTGCCGAGCATCTCCTCGAGGTCCTGCTTCTCGCCCTGGAATTTTGCTCCCGGCTGAATGGCGCAAGCGATGGCGATGCCCTTTTCGCCGTGCAGGCGCTCGATTGCCCGGACGAGCGGCTCGGCGGTCGCTTCAACGGGCGTAACGCGTCCGATCGCTCCTGCCCGGGCAGCCATGCGCGCCCTGTCGAGATAGTGACCGATCTGGTCACGCATGAGCTGTGCCTGGTCGGCGACCTTGCTCGCGAACGAGGAATGATCCTCGCGC
>DATAOT010000241.1:0-8302 GCA_036265615.1 Aestuariivirgaceae bacterium | reverse complement strand
GCTGCGCGAATTCGAGGCGCAAGGCTATGGCAAGTTCCCCATCTGCATGGCCAAGACCCAATATTCCTTCTCGACCGACCCCAATCTCAAGGGCGCGCCCAGCCATCACGTGGTGCCGATCCGCGAGGTCCGGCTGTCTGCTGGCGCCGAGTTCATCGTCGCCATCTGCGGCGATGTCATGACCATGCCGGGGTTGCCCAAGATTCCCTCGGCAGAAGTCATCGGCCTCGACAAGCAGGGCCAGATCGTTGGTTTGTTTTAGTGAATAGTGAGGTCGTGAGTAGTGAGTGGTTGGGCAGCGCTCGGCTCAACTACTCACTACTCACTACTCACGACCTCACTACTCACGGCGAACGCCCGCGGATCCACATTCGCCCCGCAGATCACCACACCGATCCGTTCGCGCGGATGCGGCTGGTAGCGACCCGACAGAAGGGGCGCCAGCGCCGTTGCGCCGCCGGGCTCGGTGATGAGCCGCAGATTGTCCCACAGCCAGATCTGGGCCATCCTGATATCGCGATCCTCGACCAGCACGGAGCGGGCGCCGGTCTGGGCCAGTATGTCATAGGCGAGATCGCCGAGCCGCGACGCGCCGAGCGAATCGGCGGCAATCCCCTGCGTCTCCACCACCACCGGACCGCCCGCATCGAGCGCCGCGGCCAGCGCATTGCACCCTGAGGGCTCGATCCCCAGGATCTGATGCGCCCCGGAATACCAGGCCGCGATGCCGCCGATCAGCCCGCCGCCGCCAACCGCCACCATGATCGTGTCGAGATCGCTGGCCTGTGCCTCGAGCTCCGCCGCAATCGTTCCCTGGCCGAGCAGCGTCGCCTCGGCATTGTAGGCGTGGATCGCCAGCGCGCCACTCTCCGCCGCAAAGGCCTGGCAGGCGGCGAGTGCATCGGCATAGCGCGCCCCCGTCACCGTGACCTCGGCACCCTCATGCCTGATTCGCGCCACCTTGGCGGCCGAGGAGATCTCGGGGACGAAGATTCGCGCCTTGACCCCGAGCGTCGCAGCTGCCCGCGCCACGGCAATGCCGTGGTTGCCGCCGGACGCCGCAGTCACCCCGGCCGCCGGCGGCTCGAGCCCCACCATATTGGCAAAGGCGCCCCGCGCCTTGAACGAGCCGGTGACCTGCAGGCATTCGAGCTTGAGCGTCACCGGCCGATCGAGGCCCTCGAGACGGATGTCGATCACGGGAGTGCGCCGGATATGGGGGGCGATCAGCCGGTGCATCGATGCTATGGCCTGACGGTTCAGCATGGGATCTCCAGATCGAGGACCTCGCGACCGGCACTGCGCTCGATCACTGGCTGAAGCAGACGCATCGCGCCAGCAAGGCTGCCGCCGGCATCGGCACCGGCCAGCCGGCGACCGAGATAGAGGCCGGCCAGAAGGTCGCCGGCGCCATGTGGCACAGCGGCATGCCAGGGGCTCGCCGACCGCGCCACCGCCTCGCGCGTGATGGCCAGCGTCACGATCTCCGATTCCGCGGCGGCAACCGATGTTGCGACCGTCTCGGGGATATTGAGCGCCCGCGCCGCCGTCGTTGCCTCGCGCTCGCCGGCGATCGTGCATGACGCGAGCCAGCCGAGCTCGAAACGATTCGGCGTCACGATGGAGGCCAAGGGCAGAAGCCTGTCGCGGATTGCCGCCGCTACCGGCTGCTCGACATAGAGGCCGCTTTCCTCATCCCCGATCACCGGGTCGACGAGGATGATGAGGCCATCGTGCCTGGCCTTCAGACGCGCAAGGCGATCGGCGATCGCCTCGACCTGCTCGGCGCTGGCGAAATACCCCGTCATCACCGCGCCCGCACGATCAAGCTGGCCGAGCTGTTCCAATGCGTCCATCATGGCGCCGAGCTCGGCGGCCGCAAGCCGCACGCCCGCCGGCCGCCCCAGCCCCGGATGGTTCGACAGAACCACCGTCGGCAGCTCGATCGCCCGCTGACCCGAGGCCTGCAGGCCGGCGACCGTCGCCCGCAACCCGACATTGCCATAGGCCACTGCGGATGAGATCGCGACGACTGCGCCGTCGCCTGGCATCCGTTGCCACGCGGCCGGTTCTTCAGATGACATTGAGCTCGGCAAGCGGCGCGCCGGCGGCAATGCGCTGATAGCCGAAGCGCGTCACGTCGATGGTCCGGTACTCGCCATGCATGATGTGTTCTGCAACGGCCTGGCCGACCGCCGGCGCCTGCTGCAAGCCATGCCCGGAGAAGCCGTTGGCGAAGTAGAAATTCCTCAGGCGGGGATGCGGGCCGACGATCGCGTTCTGGTCGAGATCATTGTAGTCGTAATGTCCGACCCAGGCGTTGGTTGCCTTGATCGCCTCGAAGGTCGGCACGCGTGCTGCAAGGCGTGGCCAGATCTCCTCGTCGAACCAGTCGTGATCGACTTCGAAATCGAGCTGCTCCGGCTCGCGCTCCTCTTCCGGCGACAGGCCGGTGATGAACTGCCGACCCTCCGGCCGGAAATAGAGGCCGCTCGCATCGATGGTGAGCGGCGCCTGGTGCAGCGCTTCCGAGGCATCGCGGCAATCGAACACGAACACATAACGCTTGCGCGGACCGACCGGGAGCGTAATGCCGGCCAGCCCCGCAATCTTGCCGGCGGAGGGCCCGGCGGCATTCACCAGCACGCCGCAATCGATCCTCTGCCCATCGTCCAGAACGACGCCCCTGACGAGACCGCCGTCCTGCTCGACCGCAGTGACCTCGCCTGTCAGCCATTCGGCGCCGAGCGTTCGCGATCCGCTTCGCAGCAGGTTCATCCATGCCCAGGGGTCGAACCAGCCTTCGCCGCTCTGCCCGAAGCCGCCGCACGCCAGACCGTCGACCGAGATCCACGGGAACTTCGCAGTCAGAGCGTTCCGATCGAGCAGCGCGATATCCGCCCCGAGCCGCCGCTGCAGCGCGACGTTGGTGGCCAAGGTTTCCGCGCCCTCCTCGGTGGCCAGGATCAGATAGCCCTGCTCGCGAAAGCTGATCCCGGCATCGGACCCATGCTCCCGCTGCAAGGCACGGATGAGACGAAGCCCGTATTGCGACAGAAGAATGTTCTCCTCCGTCGAGAATTGCTGGCGGATTCCGCCACAGGACAGCGTCGTGCTGGCCCTGCGATAGGTCGGGTCGCGCTCGATCACCAGAACGCTCCCCGGAAAGCCGGCCTTTTTCAAGGAATAGGCCACCGCCGAGCCGACCACGGCTCCGCCCACCACGACGACGTCACGCTTCTCTCGCATGGAAGAAGACTGGCGCAAAACGGCGGTGACCTCAAGGGTGAGGCCTTTCAGCTAGGCGCTAGGCAATAGGCAGTGAGCGGTGCTCGTCCCTGCTGCCTGTTCTTGTATCCCTCATGGCCGGCCCCCGAGCGGGCCATCCAGGAGATGGTGCAAGAAAAGCTGGATGGCCGGGTCAAGCCCGGCCATGAGGGAGAGGGAGACCTCCTGCCTACTGCCTACTGCCTACTGCCTACTGCCTACTGCCTACTCCTTGGCGAGCTCGGCCAGCTGGTTGGCGGCAAGCGACAGGCGCGCCAGGTCGAACGGCCGCTTCTTCAGCAGCTCGTCGATCTCCTGTCGTGTCCGCTGCAGCAGCTCGCCGCGACCGGCGCTCCAGGCCGACCAGCCCCGCGCCGCTCCCCCATCGCCTTTCAGGGCCCGGGCAGCGATCGCCCGGTGGGTCTGAAGAATGCCGTCGACGGTGCGATTGATGGCGAGCCGCTCATGGAAGCGCGAGGGCGGGATCTGCATTGCCTGCCGCACCAGCCGATCGATGGCGAGCGCGCTCCCGACCTCGAAGAACAGCTGCGCCACCGCCTTGATCGGCTGCTTTACCCGCGCGGCAACCTGGACGATGTCCGGTCCCCGCTGCAGATACCGCAAGCCGGCGAAGCGCTCTGCCACGTCGGCGGGAATGCCCTGCTCGAGCAGCACCTGGCGGCGATCGGCGATCCGCTCCAACGCGCTCGGCGGCAGGACGTGTTCGAGTATTTGTGAAAGCTCGGAAATTCCCGCCGAATATTGGGCCACGAGCTCGGCAAGCCCGGCCGTCGGCGGCACATTGCGCAGGAACCAGATCGTGCCGCGCCGAAGCAGGCTCTGCAGCTCGATGTAAAGATCGAGCTGGCTGCTGCCGCCGACCTTGCCGTCAAGCGTATCGACGAGCCCATTCAGGCCGACGAAATCGAAGCTGTCCCGCGCCAGCGCATAGGCGCCGGCGATCTCGGTCACTCCGAAGCCGGTCTCCTCCTTGAGCCGCCACACGAAATTCGGCCCGCCGCGATTGATCATGCTGTTTGCAAGCTGGGTCGAGATGATCTCGCGCCGCAGGCGGTGATGACTGACCTCGTCGGGAAAGGCCTCCGACAGCTTGCGTGGGAAATAGCGAAGGAGCTCGCGCCCGAGATAGGGATCGTCCGGCACCCGCGACCCGTTGAGCTCATCGAACAGCGCAAGCTTGGCATGCGCCATCAGCACGGCAAGCTCCGGCCGGGTCAGCGGCCGCTTTGCCGCCTCGCGCTCGGTAAGCTCCGTCTCGTCCGGCAGCTGCTCGAGATGCCGCACCAGCCGCTGCTCCTGCTCGAGCGTCCGGATCAGCCGGGCATTGGTCGCGAATTCCTCGATCCCGCGCGCTTGCGCCATGCTGAGGCAGAGTGTCTGCAGATAGTTGTTGCGCAACACTGCCCGCGCCACCTCGTCGGTCATGTCGACGAGCAGCAGGTTGCGCTCCGGCCGCGTGAGCTTGCCCGACGCTTCCGCCGCTCCCGTTGCGATCTTGATGTTGACCTCGACATCGGAGGAATTGACCCCGGCCGAATTGTCCACCGCGTCCGTGTTGATCCGACCGCCGCGAAGGGCGAAATCGATCCGCCCGTGCTGCGTCAGGGCGAGATTGGCCCCCTCGCCCACCACCTGCGCCAGCAGCTGGTCGGCGCTGATCCGCACCGCGTCATTGGCGCGGTCGCCGACATCGGTGTTGCTTTCATGGATCCCGCGCACATAGGTGCCGATCCCGCCGAACCACATCAGATCGACCTTGAGCTTCAGGATCGCACTGATCAGCTCGTTGGGCGTCACTCTGTCCTTTGTCAGCCCGGTCAGCGCCCGAACCTCGGGCGTCAGCGGCACCGCCTTGAGGCCGCGCGAGAACACGCCGCCCCCTTGGCTGATCTTGCGCGGATCATAGTCGCGCCAGCTCGAGCGGGGCAGCTCGAACAGTCTCTGCCGCTCGGCGAAGCTCGTTTCCGGATTTGGTTCCGGATCGATGAAGATGTCGCGATGATCGAATGCCGCGACGAGCCGGATCTGACGCGACAACAGCATGCCGTTGCCGAACACGTCACCCGACATGTCGCCGACCCCCGCGACCGTGAACGGCGTCGTCTGGATATCGACGTCCATCTCCCGGAAATGCCGCTTGACCGCCTCCCAGGCTCCGCGTGCCGTGATTCCCATGCCCTTGTGGTCGTAGCCTGCCGATCCGCCGGAGGCGAAGGCATCGTCCAGCCAGAAATGATGCCTCGCCGCGATTTCGTTGGCGACGTCGGAGAAGGTTGCGGTGCCCTTGTCGGCCGCGACGACAAGATAGGGATCGTCATGGTCGAAACGAATGACATCGGGCGGCGGCAGCGTCCTGCCCTCGACGATATTGTCGGTGAGATCGAGCAGGCTCGATACGAACAGCTTGTAGGCGCTCGTCCCCTCCGCCAGCACCGCGTCGCGGCTGCCGCCGACCGGCAGGTGCTTTGGCACGAAACCGCCCTTGGCCCCGACCGGCACGATCACCGCATTCTTGACGTTCTGCGCCTTTTCCAGCCCCAGGATCTCGGTACGGAAGTCTTCAGGGCGGTCCGACCAGCGCAAGCCTCCGCGGGCGATCGGTCCCGCCCTCAGATGCACCCCCTCGACCCGCGGCGAATAGACGAAGATCTCCGCGAACGGCCGCGGTTCCGGCAATTCCTCGAGTGACCGGCTGTCGATCTTGAAGGACACCATGGGATAGCGCTCGTCGTCGGGCGCCGGTTGGTAATAGGTGGTGCGCAGCAGCCCTCGGATCAGCCTGAGGAACCGGCGCAGGATGCGGTCTTCGTCGAGGCTCGGCACCGCTTCGAGACGGCCCTCGATCTCGGCCATTTTCTGGTTGCTGCGCGCCTGGCGCTCCTCGACCGAAAGGCCGCTGCTCGGATCGAACCGGAGCTCGAACAGCTTGACGAGCTCGCCGGCGACTGCCGAGTGCTTGAGGATCGTCTGCCGGATATAGGCATCCGAGAACTGGATCCCAGCCTGGCGCAGATATTTGCCGCAGGCCCTGAGCACCACCACCTGGCGCCAATCGAGGCCGGCCGACAGGATCAGGCCGTTGTATGAGTCGTTCTCGGCGATTCCGTGCCAAACCGCCAGAAAGGCGTTCTCGAGTCGGCTCGGCACGCCCGGATCGGCAAGCAGCTCCGGGCTTGCCGCCTCCATCGCGACGTCATGGACGAACACCGGCCGCCGCGAGCCGCCGATCATCGGGCTGAGCGTGAAGCTGTGCTCCTCGATCGCCTTGAGCCCCATCGCCTCGAGCACTGGCAGGCGCGCCGACAGCGGGATCGGCTGGCCGAAGCGATAGAGCTTTACCCGGCAGGTCTTGGGCCCGTCTTCCGGGCTGCGCCACACCGCGATGGCGATGCTGCCGTCGCTGAGCTTGTCGATCTCGGCAATGTCCTCGAGCGATTCCTCGGGGGTGTAAAGCTCGCTATAGCCCGCCGGAAACGCCCCGCGGAACCGCTCCTGGATGCGCTGCGCCTCGAGCGTGCCGGAAGCCGCCGCTGCCGCTGCCGCGAGCTTGTCGTCCCATGTCCGGATGACATCGCGGATCGCATCTTCGAGCTTGTCCGGATCGGGCGACGGTGTCGTTTCCGGATCGCGGGCGATGATGAAATGCACCCGGACCAGCGTCCCCTCGCCGAAGGCCGGCTCGAAGCTCGTCACCTTGCCGCCGTAAGCGTCGGCAATCAGTTCGCCGACCTTGATCCGATTGTCGGTGTTGAAGCGGTCCCGCGGCAGGAACACGAAGGCCGAGATGAAGCGATCGAACTTGTCCCGGCGCACGAACAGGCGGGCCCGTGGCCGCTCCGCCAGCCGCATGATGCCATGCGCCATGCTGGAGAGTGTGGGCACGTCGATCTGGAACAGCTCCTCCCGCGGAAACGTCTCGAGCACGTTGATGAGGCCCTTGCCGGAATGGCTATGCGGGTTGAGCCCGCTCGCTGCCACCACCCTTTCGATCTTGCGGCGGATCAGCGGAATCTCGCGCGGGCTCCTGGTATAGGCGGTCGAGGTGAACAGGCCGACGACGCGCAGCTCGCCGGTGAGCTCGCCCTGAGCGTCGAACTGCTTGATGCCGATATAATCCATGGGGGTCCGGCGATGGACGGTCGCCATGACGTCGGACTTGGTGATGATGAGCGGTGCCGGCTGCATCAGGAACGCGCGGATCTCCGGCGTGATCGTCACCATCGCGCCGCCGCGCCTGAGCACCTGCATGTCGGGATCGCGCAGGATGCCGAGCCCGCTTCCCGGCACCGGCTCGAGCTCTCCGCTCTCCGCGGTGCGCGCAAATTTGTAGTCCCGCGCTCCGAGAAAGGTGAAATGGTTGTCGAGCAGCCATTGCAGGAAGGCCATGCCTTCGGTCAGCTCCTCGACCGGAATCGGCGGCGGGTTGCGTCGATAGGCCTCGATCGCATCGAGAACCCGGCGCTGCATCGGCCGCCAGTCCAGGACCGCGGTGCGGACATCGGCCAGCGTCCGTTCGAGCTCCTGCTTCAGCCGCTCGCGCTGGGCCTCGCTGACGACGCCGGCCACCTCGATATACATGAAGCTCTCGCGCACGTCGCCCTCGGCGCTGGTGCCTGGACCGAGCACCTCGATCAGCTTGCCGCGTGCATCGCGCCTGGCCGCGATGATCGGGTGAAGCACGAACAGGATCGGGTAGCCGAGCTCGTTCAGGACGTTGAGCGTCGAATCGACCAGGAACGGCATGTCGTCATTGGCGATCTCGATGGCGGTCATCGCACTTCGCTCGCCATTGCCGGTTGCTGGCGACAGACGGATCTGGGTGCGTCCCGGCACCCGGCCGCTGAAGAAGTCGTAGGCCCGCGCCGCGATGGCCTGGAGATCTTCGCCACTGTGGGCCGCGAGATCGTCCTCCGCCGCTCCGGCAAAGAGCTGGCGCGTGAATGCGGCCAGGCTCTGATCGGCCTCCGCCGCCAGTTCATTCGTGGTCACCGCTGTGCTCATTTTGCTGTCCATT
>DATAOT010000240.1:0-25569 GCA_036265615.1 Aestuariivirgaceae bacterium | reverse complement strand
AGGTCCTCGCCGGTCTCCTGGTCGACCACCTTCATCGACAGGCGCACCTTGCCGCGCGGGTCGAAGCCGACGAGCTTGACCTTGACCTTGTCGCCTTCCTTCACGACGTCGCTGACCTTGGCGACGCGCCGCGGCGCCAGCTCCGAGACGTGGACGAGTCCGTCGCGGGAGCCGAAGAAGTTCACGAAGGCGCCGAAGTCGACGATCTTCACCACCGTGCCGTCATAGATCTCGCCGACCTCGGGCTCGGAGACGATCGACTTGATCCATTTGATCGCGGCATCGATCGAGGGGCCGGAGGCCGAGGCGATCTTGACGGTGCCGTCGTCGGAGATGTCGATCTTGGCGCCGGTCTTCTCGACGATCTCGCGGATCACCTTGCCGCCCGAGCCGATGACCTCGCGGATCTTGTCGACCGGGATGGTCATGACCTCGATCCGCGGCGCGTACTCGCCCAAGCCCGGGCGCGACTCGGTCAAGGCTTCGCCCATCCGGCCGAGAATGTGCATGCGCCCGTCCTTGGCCTGGAACAGGGCGACGCGCATGATCTCCTCGGTGATGCCGGTGATCTTGATGTCCATCTGCAGCGAGGTGATGCCGTCGCGGGTGCCGGCGACCTTGAAGTCCATGTCGCCGAGATGATCCTCATCGCCGAGGATGTCGGAAAGGACCGCGAAGCGCTCGCCTTCGAGGATGAGGCCCATGGCAATGCCGGCCACCGGCCGCTTCAGCGGCACGCCGGCATCCATCAATGACAGCGAGGCGCCGCACACCGTCGCCATCGAGGACGAGCCGTTCGACTCGGTGATCTCGGAGACGACGCGAATGGTGTAGGGGAACTGATCCTGGCCCGGCAGCATCGGATGGATGGCGCGCCAGGCGAGCTTGCCGTGGCCGACCTCGCGGCGACCGGTGAAGCCGACCCGGCCGGTCTCGCCGACCGAGAAGGGCGGGAAGTTGTAATGAAGCAGGAAGGATTCCTTGTAAGTCCCTTCCAACGAATCGACATATTGCTCGTCGTCGCCGGTGCCGAGCGTGGTCACCACCAGGGCCTGGGTCTCGCCGCGGGTGAACAGCGCCGAGCCATGCGTGCGGGGGAGGACGCCGACCTCGCAGGTGATCGGGCGGATGTCGGCGAGGCCGCGACCATCGATGCGGCCGCCGGTGTCGATGATGTTGCCGCGGACGATCTCCTTCTCGACCTCCTTGAAGGCGCCGGCGACCTTCTCGGGCTCGACCTCGGAGCCTTCCGGGGCGAGGCTCTGAAGCACGCTCTCCTTGAGGTCGCCGATCCGGAGGTGGCGCTCCTCCTTGCCGGGGATGCTGTAGGCACGGCGCAATCCCTCGCCGGCGCGCTCACGGACGCCGGCGAGAATGTCGTGAGCGTCGTCGGTCACGAGCTCGCGCGGCGGACGGGCGGCCCGCTCGGCCAGGCGGATGATGGCGTCGAGCACCGGCTGGAAGCTGCGGTGGCCGAACATCACGGCGCCGAGCATGGTTTCCTCGGAGAGCTCGCGCGCCTCGGATTCGACCATCAGCACGGCGTCACGGGTGCCCGCGACCACCAGGTCGAGATCGGATTCCTTCTGCTGCTCGACAGTGGGATTGAGCACGAACTCGCCCTTGAGGACGCCGACGCGGGCGGCGCCGATCGGCCCCATGAAGGGGATGCCCGACAGCGTGAGGGCAGCTGAGGAGGCGATCATCGCCACGATGTCGGGATCGTTCTCGAGATCGTGCGACAGCACGGTGGCGATGAGCTGCGTCTCGTTCCTGTAGCCGTCGACGAAGAGCGGACGGATCGGGCGATCGATGAGGCGCGACACCAGCGTCTCGCGCTCGGTCGGGCGTCCCTCGCGCTTGAAATAGCCGCCCGGAATCTTGCCGGCGGCATAGGTGCGCTCCTGGTAGTTGACGGTCAGCGGGAAGAAATCGACACCCGGCTTCGGCGCCTTCTCGCCGACGACGGTGGCGAGCACGGTGCTCTCGCCAAGCGATGCCAGCACGGCACCATCGGCCTGGCGGGCAATGCGACCAGTCTCGAGACGCAGCACGCGGCCGCCCCACTCGGTCTCTTCAACAAATATATCGAACATCGTCGTTTCCTGCGTTCTGCCCTTGGCCGCAAGGCTTTCGCTTCTGCGTGATATGGCTGCGGCATCCCCGTTTGGGCGCTTTGGCAAGGGCCCCATTGCCCGATGCCGTCATGAGGGGAGTGCGGCGGCGTCCAAGGCCGCCCGTCACGATCGTCAACGGCGAATCCCCAGCCGCTCGATCAACGTCTTGTAGCGCGAGTCGTCCTTGGACTTCAGGTAATCGAGAAGCACCCGGCGCTGGCTGACCAGCTTCAGGAGACCGCGGCGGGAATGATTGTCCTTCTTGTGCGTCTGAAAATGGCCGGTCAGGTTCTTGATCCGCTCGGTCAGGATCGCGACCTGAACTTCCGGCGATCCCGTGTCGTCGCTCCTCACCGCGTATTCCTTGATGAGGGCCTGCTTGCGCTCTGCAGCAATCGACATCGTCAGTCTCCTTTCAGGGGCCGGTTCGGCCTTCTCAACCCAGATTGAACACACGCCTCGGCTTCAGCACCCCGCCCTCGATGTGGCCGATTGCGATCGGTTCTCTGCGCCAGGTGACGTAAACCGCATCGAGCCTGATCGGAGCATCCCTGCCGCGCAGAAGGATGGGCTGGCCTTGCTTGAGGCGTGATGCCTCCGCCTGGCTCACGGCCAGCGCCGGGATGTCGTCCAGCGCGGTCTCGAGCGGGCGAAGGCAGGAAATGAGGCCTTCCGGCCCCGCGCCCTTATGGCGCAACTGCTGCAGGGATTCCAGTGAAATCATGTCGCTCTCGGCGAAGGGGCCGACCCGGGTGCGCCGCAGCGCTGCAACCCGGCCAAGGCAAGCCAGCGCCCGGCCGAGGTCGCGGGCAAGCGCCCTGATATAGGCGCCCTTGCCGCAATCGGTCTCGAATTCGGCATGGTCGCGATCCGGCATGGCGACCAGTTCGAGCCGGGCAATCTCCACCGGGCGCGCCGCAAGCTCGGCTTGGAGACCCTCGCGGGCCAGATCATAGGCCCGCTCGCCCTCGACCTTGACGGCGGAAAAGCGCGGCGGCACCTGCATCAGCCGGCCGGTGAAGCTTGGCAAGGCGGCCAAAATGGCCTGCTCCGTCGGGCGCTCGGCGGAGCGTGCGGTCGGTGCGGTCTCGGCGTCGTCGGACGGGGTCTCCTCGCCCCAGGCAATGCTGAACCGATAGGTCTTGGATCCGTCCATGATGAACGAAACGGTCTTGGTGGCCTCGCCCAATGCGATGGGCAGGAGGCCGCTCGCCAACGGGTCGAGCGTGCCGGCATGGCCGGCCTTCTCGGCTGCGAACAGGCGCTTGACCTCGCTCACCATGCGGGTCGAACCCGCGCCGGCGGGCTTGTCGAGCACGAGCCAGCCATGGACCGGCTCGCCTTTGCGCCGTGCCGTCATCAGCTAAAGCGAGCTAGGTTTGATCGATCGGTTCCGCATGACGTCATCAGGCTCTCGTCGCTCGCGGTCCGGTTCGGGGTCGAGATCGCGACGGACCTCGGGACGGTTGAGGATCTCGTCGACATGGGCGGCATAGTCGAGCGCGGTGTCGAGGCGGAAACGCAGGTCGGGCATGAATTTGAGCTCGAGCCGGGGGCTGAGCAGCTTGCGGATGCGCCGGCGGTTGCGCTCGAGGGCGGCGAGGAAGGCGTCCTCACGTCCGGGTACGAACGGGCGTACGAAAACGGTGGCAAGTCTCAGGTCGGCGGAGAGCTGCACCTCGACGATGGTGACGCCGGCATGCTCGAGGAAGTCGTCGGCAACGTCGCCATGGGCAAAGATGGCGGCGAGCTCGTGGCGTATCAGCTCGCCCACCCGGAGCTGGCGCTGGCCTGGCGTCTTCACAATGTGCGTTTGACCTCTTCGACGCGGAAGCACTCGATCACGTCGCCAACCCGCATGTCCTGATAGGTCTCGAAGGCCATGCCGCATTCCTGGCCGGCGACAACCTCGCGGACCTCGTCCTTGAAGCGCTTGAGCGTCGACAGCGTGCCCTCATGCACGACCACGTTGTCGCGGATGAGGCGCACCCTCGCGCCACGCTGCACGACACCCTCGGTGACGCGGCAGCCGGCGACCTTGCCGACCTTGGAGATGTTGAAGATCTCGAGGATCTCGGCATTGCCGAGAAAGGTCTCGCGCAGGGTCGGGGCGAGCAGGCCGGACATGGCCTGCTTCACGTCATCGACGAGATCGTAGATGATGTTGTAATAGCGGATCTCGATGCCGTTGCGCTCGGCGGCGTCGCGGGCCTGGGCGTTGGCGCGGACATTGAAGCCGAGTATGACGGCGCCGGAGGCCGAGGCGAGCTGGACGTCGGACTCGGAGATGCCGCCGACGGCATAATGAATCACCCGCGCGACGACCTCGTCGGTCGAGAGCTTCTCGAGCGCCTGTACGATCGCCTCGGCCGAACCCTGTACGTCCGCCTTGACGAGGATCTGGAACTCCTTGCGCTCGGCATCCTTCATCTGGCTCATCATCTGCTCGAGCGACGAGCGCCCGGCAGGGGAACCACGGGTCTCGCGCCGCTTGCGATCGCGGTATTCGGTGATTTCGCGGGCGCGCGCTTCGGTCTCGACCACCACGAGCTGGTCGCCGGCCTCGGGCGCGCTCGAGAAGCCGAGCACCTCGACCGGCACCGACGGCCCGGCCGATTTCGCAGTCTCGCCGTGCTCATCGACGAGGGCGCGCACGCGGCCCCAGGCGCTGCCGGCGACGATGATGTCGCCCGGGCGCAGGGTGCCGCGCTGCACGAGAACGGTGGCGACCGGCCCGCGGCCCTTGTCGAGCTGGGCTTCGACGACGATGCCGTCGGCCGGGCGGTCGGGATTGGCGCTGAGGTTCAGCACCTCGGCCTGGAGCAGGATGGCCTCGAGGAGCTTGTCGAGATTGATGCGCTTGGTGGCCGATACCTCGACTTCGAGGGTGTCGCCGCCCATGCTCTCGACGACCACGTCATGGGCGAGCAGGTCGGTGCGCACGCGGGTCGGATTGGCGTCCGCCTTGTCGATCTTGTTGATGGCGACGATGATCGGCACCTCGGCGGCGCGGGCGTGGTTGATGGCCTCGACGGTCTGCGGCATGACGCCGTCATCGGCAGCCACCACGAGCACGACGATGTCGGTGGCGCGGGCACCACGGGCGCGCATGGCGGTGAACGCCTCATGGCCCGGCGTGTCGATGAAGGTGATCAAGCCGGAGGGTGTGGCGACCTGATAGGCGCCGATATGCTGGGTGATGCCGCCGGCCTCTCCCGAAACCACATTGGTCTTGCGGATGGCATCGAGCAGCGAGGTCTTGCCGTGGTCGACGTGGCCCATGATGGTGACCACGGGGGCGCGCGGCTTGAGGTCGCCGGCGACGTCGGTGACGCCCATCAGGCCCTCCTCGACATCGGCCTCCGAGACGCGGCGCACCTGGTGGCCGAGCTCCTCGGCGACGAGCTGCGCGGTGTCGGCGTCGATGACATCGTTGATCTTGTGCATCTGCCCCTGCTTCATCAGGAGCTTGATGACGTCGACAGAGCGCTCGGCCATTCGGTTGGCGAGCTCCTGGATGGTTATCGCCTCCGGAATGACGACGTCGCGGGCGATCTTCTCCTTGCTGGCCTGGTAGCCTGAGGCCTGCTTGCGCTGGCGCTCGGTTCGGCGGCGGAAGGCAGCGAGGGAGCGGGCGCGCTCCTCGTCCTCGCTCAGCGCATTGGAAACGGTGAGCTTGCCGCGGCGACGGTCGGCCTCGGTCTTGGTGACCTTGGGAGCCGGCACCTTGACCTCGCGGCGAAGCCGGCTGCGCGAGCGCTCGCTCTCCTCGTCCTCGACGACGGCCGTCGTCGCAGCCGGTGCGGTGCGCGGCTCGCCGATGCGGGTGCGGGCGGTCTCCTCGGCGCGGCGCTTGCTTTCCTCCTCGGCGCGGCGGCGGGCCTCCTCCTCGGCCTTGCGGGTGGCCGCGGCCTCGCGCTCGGCAGCCTCGCGGGCTGCCGCCTCGGCATGGCGGCGCGCCTCTTCCTCGGCCCGCTTGCGGTCCTCGGCCTCGCGCACCCGCGCGGAGGCGAGAGCACGTTCGCGCGCCTCCTTCTCGTCGGCCGTCAAGGTGCGCAGCACGACCCCGGGACGCGTGGCTTGCGGCCGCGGGCCATCGCCGCGGCGGCCGGACTCGCCGCGACTGGGCGCGGCCTGCGGCTGGGCGCCCCGCGCGGCGACCTGGGCTTGACCGCGGGCCGGGGCTGCGGCATCGCGAGAGCGGGCCGCCGAGGCGGCGGCGGCTGCCGACTGAGCCTGGCGGGGCGCGGTTGCAGAAGTTTGCGGGGTGGATGCGGTGGGGCGCGCCGCGGCCGGCGGCACTGCCGCAGCGGCGGCCTCTGTCGAGGGCGCCGCCTCAGCCGCGGCCGGCGCGGACGGCCGGGATTGCGGCGCAGCGGCAGGACCCGAGCCTCTCGCCTGAGGCTGCGAGGCCGGTGCGGGCGGGGAAACCGCAGGGCGCGCAATGGTTGCGGTGTCGACGCCGGCCGACGCCGGGCTCGCGGCCGGGCGCGGCGCGGCAGCCGGCGCGGGCGCCGCCGGGCGCGAGGGAGCTGCCGTTGGGGAAGTGCGCGGCGCCGCGGCGCTCGGCGCGGGCGCCGTCGCGGGCGCCGGGGCTTGCGCCTTGGGCGCGGCGCCAGCTTCCGGCTCGCCGGGTTTTGCCGGCTGGATCACGCGCTTGCGCTTGGTTTCGACCACGACGGTCTTGGAGCGGCCGTGCGGGAAGTTCTGCCGGACGCGGCCCTGTTCGACGGCCGGACGGCGAAGGCTCAATGTCCGGCCCGTCGGCCCTTGCGGTCCGGCACCATGCTGCTTGCGATCTCCGGGATCGTTCGTATCGTTCATCTGCTCTCTTGTGTCCAACAGCGCTAGCGCTCCCGGTATGCTGAAAACCGGCGCGCCGCTGCGAGGAATTTGCGGGCAAGCCCGCCTTCGGCGATGGCAGCATGTATCACATGTGATTGGCCCAACGCCAAACCCAATTCAGCGGATTCAAAGACATCGATCATTTCTGGAGAAGTCCCGGCCTCCTTGAATTTTCCATGGAGTTTCCGACGGCCGTCCTGGGCCCCGTCGGCGGCCTCGATCAGCACGGCCGTGCGGCCCTTGCGGGCCTCGGCCGCCACCCGCTCGAAACCGGCGCTGACAAGCCCCGCCTTGTTGGCAAGGGACAGGCATGCCAGGGCCTCCTGGCGCATCAGTGCAGCCGTGCGCTCGGCGAGATCGGGCGCCGCCTGGCAGTCGGCCCGGAAGCCCCGGGCGAACAGCCTGCGCCGGGCCGCCTCGGCGACCTTGGAGGCGGCACAGCTGACCCAGACGCCGCGGCCGGGCAGGTTGCCGCGGAGGTCGGGGACCACCTCGCCGGATGGCGCCCTGGCAAAGCGGACGAGTTCTACCGGGTCCTTGACCTCCCGGGTCACGATGCAGGTGCGCTCCGCCACCTCGGCCTCGCCGTCCTGGTCTCTGTCAGCGATCGCCTCGCCGCGACTCATGGGCGCCTCACTCCGCCTGCACCGCCTCGAGCGGCGGCTCGGCCGGGGCCTGCGTCTCGGGTTCGATCCAGCCAGCCTTGACGCGGGCCGCCATGATGACGGCCTCGGCCTCGGCTTCCGAGATGTCGAGGCCGTGGAAGGCTCCCTCATGCTTCACCGTCTCGCCCTGCTTGCGCTCGGTCCAGCCGGTCAGGTCGTCGGTGGCGCAGCCGGCGAGATCCTCGACCGTGAGGATGCCGGCTTCGCCGAGGGCCACCAGCATGGCCGGAGTGATGCCGTCGATTTCGGCAACGCCGTCCTCGACGCCGAGTTCGCGCCGCTTGGCGTCCTGCTCGGCGGCGATCTTGGCGAGATATTCGCGGGCCCGGCCCTGGATCTCGCTGGCCGTGTCCTGGTCGAGGCCGTCGATCGAGGAGAGCTCCTTCTCCTCGACATAGGCAATCTCCTCGACCGAGTCGAAGCCTTCCGAGGCAAGCAGCTGGGCCAGCATCTCGTCGGCATCGAGGGCCTCGATGAAGCGCTGCGTGCGCTCGGCGAATTCCTTCTGGCGGCGCTCCGACTCCTCCGCTTCGGTCAGGATGTCGATGTCCCAGCCGGTGAGCTGAGAGGCGAGCCGGACATTCTGGCCGCGCCGACCGATGGCGAGCGACAGCTGGTCGTCGGGGACCACCGCCTCGATACGTTCGGCCTCCTCGTCGAGCACCACCTTGGCGACCTCGGCCGGAGCCAGCGCGTTGACAACGAAGGTCGCGGCATCGTTGGACCACGGGATGATGTCGATCTTCTCGCCCTGAAGCTCGCCGACCACCGCCTGGACGCGGCTCCCCCGCATGCCGACGCAGGCGCCGACCGGATCGATCGAGGAATCCTTGGAGCGAACCGCGATCTTGGCACGGCTGCCGGGATCGCGGGCCACCGACATGACTTCGACGATGCCGTCATAGATCTCGGGCACTTCCTGGCCGAACAGCTTGGCCATGAACTGCGGATGGGTGCGCGACAGGAAGATCTGCGGCCCGCGCTGCTCGCGCCGGACATCATAGATATAAGCGCGCACCCGGTCGCCGGTCCGAAAGTTCTCGCGCGGCAGGCTCTCGTCGCGGCGGACGATCGCCTCGCCGCGGCCGAGATCGGCGATGATGTTGCCGTATTCGACCCGCTTCACCACGCCCGACACGATCTCGCCGATGCGGTCCTTGTATTCGTCATACTGGCGCTCGCGCTCGGCATCGCGCACCTTCTGCACGATGACCTGCTTGGCGTTCTGGGCAGCGATGCGACCGAAATCGATGGGCGGCAGCGGCTCGGCAATGAAATCGCCGACGCGGGCGGCGGGATTCTTGTGGCGCGCCTCGTCGAGGGTGATCTGGGTGGCCTCGTTCTCGACCGTCTCGACCACTTCGAGAAGGCGGTTGAGGCGCGTCTCGCCGGTCTTGGGGTCGATCTCGGCACGGATGTCGTTCTCGGCGCCATAGCGCGAACGGGCAGCGCGCTGGATGGCGTCCTCCATGGCCTGGAGGACGACGCGCTTGTCGATGCCCTTTTCGCGAGCCACCGCATCGGCAATCTGCAGCAGCTCGAGCCGGTTGGCGCTCACTCCGGATTCAGGCATCGTCATTACTCCCTTCCATCACATCCATTTCGCTGCCGTCGGTGGGGCTTGTCCCCGCCGGTTTGCGACTGGCCTCGATCAAGGCATCGGTCAGCACGAGCTTGGCATCGCCGATATCGGCAAAAGGCAGTGCGACGGTCACGGCAACCGCACCCGCTTTCTCCGGCGGCAGGGTGAGGCGGACCTCGTCGGCGGCCATGCCGGCGATCGTGCCGCGAAAGCGCTTGCGGCCGTCGAGCGGCTTGACGAGTTCGATCTTCGCCTCGTGGCCCGCCCATCGGGCGAAATCCTCCGGCCTGACCAGCGGCCGATCGATGCCGGGCGAGGAGACTTCGAGATTGTAGCTCTGCGGCACGGGGTCCTCGACGTCGATGAGCGGCGAGACGGCGCGGCTCACGGCCTCGCAGTCGTCAATGGTGAACGTGCCGTCGGGACGCTCGGCCATGATCTGGAGCGTCGAGGCGGTAAGGCGGACGCGCACCAGGCGAAAGCCCATCTCGTCGAGTACGGGCTCGACGAGGCGGGCGACGACTGCCGCGGGTCCGGCCTCGCGGGCAATCCTTGGACCGCTCAAGATGCTTGTGCGTTCGACCTGCAACAATCGCCTTTCACGACGAAAAAAAAGCGGGCCCCGCAGGACCCACTCTCAACAGCCTCCTGATCCACAAGATCAGAAGTTATGTGAGAATGAACTCGTTCGGTCATATACGCCCGCGCCGGCGCCGGTGCAAGGGGTCGATGAGCGAATAGCGAATAGGCGGCAATAGGCAATAGGCAATAGGCAATAGGCAGTGAGGGTCCTCTTCCCTACTGCCTCACCTTCTCGAATTCGAGATGAATCGGCTTCATTCCGCTCGCCAGGGCCTTGGCTTCATAGCGGGTGCTTGCGGCACCGGGAAGCGGCCAGCGCCAATCGGCAGGAGCTTCCGCAGTCCACGTGAAGCCGCCATTGGCGAGCATCAGCTGAAGGGTTGCCACGGCATAATCGCCGGCATCACTCACGAAGACGAAGCGGCCGCCCGGCCGCAGCAAGCGATGGATCGCGGCGATGGTTGCCGGCTGGACGAAGCGCCGCCGCTGGTGGCGCTTCTTCGGCCAGGGATCGGGGAAGAGGAGATGGACGGCGGCAAGGGTGCCGGAACCGAGGCGGGGCAGAAGATCGCGGGCATCGCCATCATAGATTCGGATGTTGGCGAGTCTCGAGGATTCGATGGCGACGAGGAGCTTGGCGACGCCATTGACGAAGGGCTCGGCCCCGATGAAGCCGGTGGTCGGAGTGCGGGCCGCCATGGCCGCCAGCCGCTCGCCGCCGCCAAACCCGATCTCGAGCTCGATTGACGCCGCGGGTGGGTCGAACAGCGAACCGGGCTCGGACAAGCGCGGGTCGTCGAGAGCGACCCTCAGCCTGGGCAGCAGATCGGCAAGGAGCCGGGCCTGATGCGGTCGCAGCGCATGGCCGACGCGGCGGCCGTAGAATTGATAGGGGCGGGGCGTGCCGCTCAGGCGAGAAGGTCCCGCAATTCCTCGACGAGGTCGGTCTTCTCCCATGAGAACCCGCCATCCTCCTCCGGCTTGCGGCCGAAATGGCCGTAGGCGGCGGTGCGGGCATAGATGGGCTGGTTGAGGTTGAGATGCTCGCGAATGCCGCGGGGCGACAGATCCATGACGCGCGACAGCACCTTCTCGACCTTGCGCTCCTCGATGCCCTTGTTGGCGGTGTCATGCATGTCGACATAGATCGACAGCGGCGCGGAAACGCCGATGGCATAGGAGAGCTGGATGGTGCAGCGCCTGGCGATGCCGGCGGCCACCACGTTCTTGGCGAGATAGCGGGCGGCGTAGGCGGCGGAGCGATCGACCTTGGTCGGGTCCTTGCCGGAGAAGGCGCCGCCACCATGCGGGGCGGCACCGCCATAGGTATCGACGATGATCTTGCGGCCGGTCAGCCCGCAGTCGCCATCGGGACCGCCAATGTAAAACTTGCCGGTCGGATTGACGTGCCAGACGGTCTCCGTGGTGATCCATTCCTCCGGCAAGGCGGAGCGAACATAAGGCTCAATTATGTTGAGAACGGCGTCGGAGGTCAGATCCTCATGAAGATGCTGGTGCGACACGACGATCTGCGTCACGCCGGCGGGCTTGCCGTTGCGGTACTGAACGGTGACCTGGCTCTTGGCGTCAGGGCCAAGCAGGATCGCCTCGCCCCGGCCGCCGCGGCGCGCCTCGCTCAGCGTCTTGAGGATGTGGTGGGCGTAATAGATGGGCGCCGGCATGAGCTCCGGCGTCTCGTCGCAGGCATAGCCGAACATGATCCCCTGGTCGCCGGCGCCGACATCCTTGTTGCCCGCGGCGTCGACGCCCTGGGCGATGTCCTGCGACTGGCCGTGCAGGAGCACTTCGACATTGGCATTCTTCCAATGAAAGCCAGTCTGCTCGTAGCCGATGTCCTTGATGGCCTGGCGGGCGCGCTCGACGATGCGGTCGCGGGTGACGCTTTCCGGTCCGCGATACTCGCCGGCAATGACGACGCGGTTGGTGGTGGCGAGGGTCTCGCAGGCCACGCGGATGGCGCGCGGATCGGTGCCGGTGGCGAGCGCTTCGGCATAGAAAAGGTCGACGATCTCGTCGGAGATGCGGTCGCAGACCTTGTCGGGATGGCCCTCGGAAACGGATTCGCTCGTGAACTGATAATTCCTGCGCGCCACCAGCCCCAAGCTCCTGATTGATGTCTCGGATGAATGTGGAAACGCCGCTCTCGTGATCAAGCGGCGCGGGGCGCACTCTTGGCAGGCTTCCCCGACGAGGTCAAGGGAGGTCCCCGGGCAGCGGTCACTTCGGCTGCGGCGGCAGCCCTCGTCCCGCTTCAAGCGGGAGAGGGGGCGCCTTGTGGAGACAGGCCGACCCTAGTCCTGCTTGGCGATGGCCTTGACCAGGTCGACGACGCGACGGCGCACGGCAACATCGCCGATTTCGCTGAAGGCACGGTTCAGCTGAATCGCCTCGCTCGAACCCAGGAAGCCCATGATCTCGCTCTGGCTTCCACCCTGGTCGTTGACACCCGGACCGTTGGCCTCGGAACGGCTGCCCGGCAGGTCCTCATAGAAGAACTGGACCGGCACGCCGAGCACCTGCGCCATCTGATAGAGCTTGCTGGCGCTGACGCGATTCGAGCCCTTCTCGTATTTCTGCACCTGCTGAAATGTCAGACCGAGATGCTCGCCCAGTTTCTCCTGACTCATCCCCACCAGCATTCGTTGCATCCTGACGCGGTTTCCCACGTGGACGTCGATGGGGTTAGGGTTGCGTTTTGACATCGTGTTCCCTCAGACCGTTTGCCCCCGGCCTGTCCGGACGAGCCCTTCCGTGACGCTCTGCCGAAATTTCGCCTCCAGCGGGTTCGCCGGAGGAGCTTGCACGTGATAATACACGCCGAGGTTGGATGCAATCAAAATAAGCGTACCAGCTTCTGCAATCGGCGGTTCAGCGAGCGTGAAGGGAAATCCAGGCGCTTAGCGCAGCCGTGCCGAGTATTGCCATGAAGAACAGGAGATCGCCGAAGCGGGCATACAGGGTTGCAGGCAAGGCTTGCGGCAGGAAAACATCCAAAGTGCCTTCCGTACCCAATTTCAGTTCGCCGATGGTCCTGCCATAACCATCGAAGACCGCTGTTATTCCGGTATTCGCCACCCGGACCATCGGGAGCCCGGTTTCGATGGCTCTGAAGCGTGCCTGGGCGAGGTGCTGATAGGGTCCGCTGGAGGCGCCGAACCAGGCATCATTGGTCACGTTAAGCAGCCATTTCGCATCTTCATGGCGTCTCGCCTGCTCGGGGAAGATCGCCTCATAACAAACCAACGGCACGAAGGCCGGGAGGCCCCGGAGATGCATGACGGGGGTCGTCCCGCCGGCGGCAAAGCCCTGCGGTGCGGCGATGAAACGACGGATCCCGATCGGGTCAAGCCAGCGCGAGAAGGGCAGGAACTCGCCAAACGGCACGAGGCGGACCTTGTCATACACGGCCTCGATCCGGCCGTCGCCATCGAGCGCGATGATGCTGTTGTAAACCCGCTGCGGGGGGCCCATGTCGCGGCGCAGCGCCCCGAGCATGAGGCGGGTGCGGCCGGGCAGGAGATCGGCGATTTCGCGCAAGGCCGCTGGTGATTCATCGACGAGGAAGGGGAGCGCGCTTTCCGGCCAGATTACCAGCGCGTTGCCGCCGAGGGGGGAAGAGCCATCGGCGCCGCTGCGCGACAATGCCAGATAGCGGCCGAAAATGGCCCGGGCGCGGTCGGCATCCCATTTGGTGTCCTGCGGGACGTTGCCCTGGACGAGGCGCAGCTTCAGGCCGGCGGACGGACTCGTGGGCGCGGCCAGCCTGGCGGCACCGGAGACGGTCGCAATGGCTGCGGCAGCGAGGATGCAGGCGGCGATTGCCAGCTCGCCACGACGGTTCGACCTGGCAAAGGCCAGGGTGGGCAGGCCGGCGCAGAGGAGGACGAGGAAGCTCAGCCCATAGATGCCGATGAAGGCGGCGCCCTGGGCGAGACCGGGCATGCTTGACGTAGCGTAACCGGGCGTGTTCCACGGGAAACCGCTCAGCAGGTGACCGCGCAGCCACTCGGCGAGGGCGAGAGAGGCGGCCAGCATGGCAATGCGCGGCAATCCCGGTCGGGTCGTCAGCGCCGTGGCCATGGTCGCCAATCCCCAATAGACGGCGAGGTACGCGCTCAAGCCGGCGAGCGCGAAGGGAATCATCCAGCCATAAAGATCGGCCTCGACCAGGAAGGCGTTGCCGATCCACGTCAGCGAAACCAGGAAATAGCCAAGCCCGAAGAGAAATCCGGCGAGGAAGGTGCGCAGCGGGACGGCTTTGCCTGCTTGCGAAACGGCATCGAGGCTGGCGAGCAGGACGGGTATCGTGACGAAGAGCACCGGCCACAAGCCATGCGGCGGAAGCGCTGCTGCCGAGCCAGCCCCGGCGGCGGCGCTCACGGCGAGGCTGAAGGAGACCGGCAAGGCCACCCCGCTGCCGCTGCGCCGCAGGACCCGTGCCGGGCCGGCACTGTCAGGCGGCATTCGACGGCGGCGGTTCGAGTTCCGGAGGCGGGGCGGCCGGGGCCTCGGCCGGGGCGCCGGTATGAATGCGAATCTTCTTCACCCGGCGCGGATCGGCTTCGAGGATCTCGAATTCGAGGCCACTGTCATGGCGTACCAGCTCGCCGCGGACCGGCACCCGCCCGAGCATGGAGAAGACAAGGCCGCCGAGCGTGTCGGCATCCTCCTCGCGCCCGGCCGGCAGGAGGCTGCGATGAACCAGCGATTCGACGTCCTCGATCGGGGTGCGGGCATCGGCCACATACACTCCCTCGCCGGCCTCGCGAAGCTGCGCCTCGGCTTCGTCATGCTCATCGGCGATGTCGCCGACGATCTCCTCGACCAGGTCCTCGATGCTCACCAGCCCGTCGGTCCCGCCATATTCGTCGACCACGATGGCCATGTGGATGCGGGTGGTCTGCATTTTCACGAGCAGGTCGGCGGCGCGCATCGATGGCGGCACGAACAGCAGGGGCCGTATCAGCCCGGTCTGCCGCACCGTAACCGCAAGGTCCTCCGGCCGCAGGACCATTCCGGGATTGATGTCTTCCTCCGGGTTTTTCGGCCGGCGGCCGCGGCGCGGCCGGGCGAAGCTCCGCTCGGTCATCCAGCGCAGGAAGTCCTTGACGTGGACCATTCCCGAAGGGTCGTCGAGGGTTTCGCGGTAAACCGGCAGGCGCGAGTGATTGGCATCGGTGAAGCGGTTGAGCAACTCGCGGGCGGTGGCATTGCCGTCGATGGCAGTGATGTCGGCGCGCGGCACCATCACGTCGGAGATCTTGAGATCGGTGAAGGCGATGAGGTTCGACATCATCGAACGGGCTTCGGCGTGGCCATTGCCGGGCGCCTCGCCGTTCGGCACCCGCGGCACGCCATCGCCTCCGGCATGGGGCACGGCTTCCCGCGCCGGGGCGATCAGCGCCTTGAGCCTCGACCACAGGCCTCCTGCCCCTTCGGGCGACCGCGGCGATCCCTGAATGCCGGAGTTGGGAGTGGTGGTAGGGCCGTCGTCCATCATCGATCGCGTGGCGCGGCATCGTCCGCGCCGGAACCTCCCCCATCATTCCGCTCACCCAAGGCGATGTCCAGCCGCTTCAGTGCGACGACCTCAAGTGATTGCATTTGTTCGCTTTTTTCGTCGGTATCGTGATCGTATCCAAGGAGGTGCAGGGTGCCATGGACGACGAGACGGGCAAGATGCCGCTCGGCGGTGATGCCCTGCTCGGCGGCCTCGCGGCGAATGACGCCAGCAGCCAGAACGATGTCGCCCAGCGGCTGCGACTCGCCGGCAGGCAGTCCGGGAATTTCACGGGCCGGGAAGGACAGCACATTGGTCGCGCCGGGCTTGCGGCGATGACGCTGATTGAGGTCCGCCGCTTCATCATCGCCCGTCAGAATGATGGACAGCACCCGATCGCGGCTTGCGCCGGAAACGGTTTCGAAGGCGGCTCGAACCGCGGCGTCGATGATTCGGACAGCAGCATCGGACGGCCCCCAGGCCTCCTGATCGACCTCGACATCGATGTGCATGCGCGGCGACTGCTACCCCTTGCGGCCAGGCGGCTTCTTGCCGGCCTGTTCATAGGCCTCGACGATCCGCGTGACCAGCGGGTGGCGGACGATGTCGGCGCTGGTGAAGCTGACATGGGCGATGCCCTTGACGGATCCGAGAAGCTTCACCGCTTCATCCAGGCCCGAGACGACGCCATTCGGCAGATCGACCTGGGTCGGATCGCCGTTGACGACCATGCGGCTGCCTTCGCCGAGGCGGGTGAGGAACATCTTCATCTGCTGCGGCGTGGTGTTCTGGGCCTCGTCGAGGATGACGAAGGCGGCTTTGAGGGTGCGGCCGCGCATGAAGGCGAGCGGCGCGATCTCGATCGTGCCGTCGGTCATGCCGCGCTGGACCATGTTGGCCGGCATGACGTCGTAAAGCGCGTCATAAAGCGGACGCAGATAGGGATCGACCTTCTCCTTCATGTCGCCGGGCAGGAAGCCCAGGCGCTCGCCGGCTTCCACCGCCGGCCGCGAGAGCACGATGCGGTCGACCTTGCCGGAGGCGAGCTCGGCGGCGGCACAGGCGACCGCCAGATAGGTCTTGCCGGTTCCCGCCGGCCCGGTGCCGAAAACGAGCTCATTGTCGCGAATGCCCTGCATGTAGGCGCGCTGGCCCGGCGAACGCGGGGTGACGACCTTGCGCCAGGTCCTGAGGTGGAACTCGCCTTCACCTGTCGTAGCAGCACCCAGCGACGACATGCGGATCGCCCCTTCGACATCGCCAGGGGTGACATCGAGCCCGGCCCTGGCACGGTCGTAAAGTGCGGTCAGCACCTGCCGGGCGTTGTCGCGGGCCGGCAGCGTGCCGCGCAGTGACAGGCGGTTGCCGCGCGGGGTGATGTCGACCCCGAGCCGGTTCTCGATCAGGGCGAGGTGTTCGTCATGCTCGCCGAAAATGAGGGAAAGAAGCCGATTGTCGTCGAATGCGAGAATGAGGCTTTCTGCCTCGGCAGACCTCAGACCGGCAGCGGTACCGGCCGATGGGGTCGTCATCTGGCGTTGACTCAAATCGCGCAAGCCTCCGGTGCTGGTGCCATGCCTCTACGGAATCACTCCCTGTCCACAATATGGGCCGAAAGGGAGTTTGCGCCAACCTTCTCGATCACAACCGATACGAGATCTCCACGAAAATATCCTTTCCCTTCAAGGTGCACGGCCTGGAGATAGGGCGAGCGCCCCACCAACTGGCCGGGGTGTCGGCCCGGCTTGTCCAGAAGCACCTCGAATTGCCGCCCGACACAGGCAACGTTGAAGGCCTGGCGCTGTTCCGCGAGGAGCTGTTGAAGTCGCAGAAGTCTGGCATTTTTCTCCTGCGCCGGCACCTGGCCGGGCATCTCGGCGGCGGGGGTGCCGGGGCGCGGCGAATAGGCGAAGGAGAAGGCGGAAGCGAAACGGACCTGGCGGACCATTTCCAGCGTCAGCTCGAAATCCTCCTCGCTCTCGCCAGGGAAGCCGACGATGAAGTCGCCGGAGATGGCAATGTCGGGCCGCGCGGCACGGATCTCGCCGATCAGGTCAAAATAATCCCTGGCCCGGTGGCGGCGGTTCATCGCCTTGAGCACCCGGTCCGAGCCGGCCTGCACCGGGAGATGGAGATAGGGCATGAGCTTCGGGTTGTCGCGGTGTGCGGCAATGAGATGCCGGTCCATGTCGCGAGGGTGGCTGGTGGTGTAGCGCAACCGCTCGATGCCGCCAATTCCGGCAAGCTCGGCCAGGAGGTCGGCCAGCGACCAGCGGCCGCCGCCCGGCCCTTCGCCGCGGTAGGCATTCACATTCTGCCCAAGCAGCGTGATCTCGCGGACGCCGCGGGCCGCAAGCCGGCGGGCCTCGGCAAGGATCCGCTCGACCGGCCGGGAGAATTCGGCGCCACGGGTGTAGGGCACGACACAGAAGGTGCAGAACTTGTCGCAACCCTCCTGGACCGTGACAAAGGCGGTGACGTTTTCGGGGCGGCGGGCAGCGCCGTCGCCGTCGAGCTTCAGGAACTTCTCCGCGGCGGGGAATTCGGTCTCCACCACGGCGCGCCCGGATCGCTTGAGCTCGTCGAGATAGGAGGGCAGCCGATGATAGGTCTGGGGGCCGAAAACGAGGTCGACCGCGGGGGCGCGCCGCACGATCTCCTCGCCCTCGGCCTGGGCGACGCAGCCGGCCACGGCAATGACAAGCTCGCTGTTGCGCCGCTTCAGCTTCTTCAACTTGCCGAGCTCGGAATAAACCTTTTCCGCGGCTTTTTCGCGGATGTGACAGGTATTGAGCACGATGAGGTCGGCGGCCGCCGCGTCCTCGGTGCGCCGAAAGCCGATGCCGGCCAGCACGTCGCCCATGCGCTCGCTGTCATAGGCATTCATCTGGCAGCCGTAAGTCTTGATGAACACGGCCTTCGGCGCGGCGGTCATGCAATTCCTCTCGAAGTGCGTCGAGAAGCCATTAAGCGCGGCGGCGAGGCCGGGCAAGAGGTGGTCTCGTGCCGCAGGCTGGCAAGTGCTTCCTGCCAACCGGCGCGCACCACGGTCTCGCAACGACGGGTGAGCTGCTTGCGATCGGCCAGCCGGTCGGACGCGATCGGATCATGAAAACGGATCTCCATGTCGACGGGCCCGCGCTTCAAGACTTCCCAGAGATGGCCCGGCAAGGCCATGTCGCCATACCAGGCGACCTTCGGCAAGGTCCGGCGGCAGAGCGGCAGACCGCCGAGTCTCAGCGCGGAAATCGAAACCGGAATAACCTTAAGGGGCTGCTCGGCAGGGGCCGCGGCCGCCAGCAGGGGGGTGCGAAACGTCAGAACCCGGCGACCGTCGCTCGATGTCCCCTCGGCGAACAGGACAAGCATGTCGCCCGCGGCGAAGCGGGCGCGCATGGCAGCAGCGGCGCGGGCGGCGTCGGCGCGCTCGGAGCGATCGACGAACAGGGTGCGCCCGGCCCTCGCCACGAGCCCGATCAGCGGCCAGCTGCCGACTTCGCTCTTGGCGATGAAAGCGGCCTCGACCACGGCTCCGAGCGCGATCACGTCGAGCCATGAGACATGATTGGCAACGAGGAGGGCGGGGCCGCGATCCGGCGGATGGCCCTTGACGGCGATCCCGAGGCGCATGATGCGGGCGACGCCGCGCCAATAAAACCTGGCGAGGCGGCGCGCCGGGCGGCTTGCGACCCCGACCAGAAGAACCTGGATCGGCAGGAGGGCGAGCGTCAGGATGACGAAGCAGGCGAGGGCCACAATTGCGCGGAGGCTCTGCACCCGTTCAGCTCAGCTCTTGTCGTCGGCAACCGGCTTCAGCCTGACGCCATAGAGCTCCAGGCGGTGGTCGACCAGCTTGTAGCCAAGCTCGCGCGCGACGAGCTCCTGGAGCCGCTCGATCTCCTCGTTGCGAAACTCGATGACGGCGCCGGACTGCAGGTCGATCAGGTGATCGTGATGGCGATCGCGGGCCTCCTCATAGCGCGACCGGCCATCGCGGAAATCGTGGCGCGCCAGAATGCCCGCGTCCTCGAAGAGCTTCACCGTGCGGTAGACGGTTGCGATCGAGATCCGCGGGTCGATGACCGCGGTGCGGCGGTGCAGCTCCTCGACATCCGGATGATCCCCGGCATCGGCCAGAACGCCGGCGATGACGCGGCGCTGCTCCGTCATGCGCATGCCCCTTTCGACGCAGGCTCTCTCGATCCGGTTCATGCTCTCAAGCTCCCTGATCGGCCCTCCTATAGAGGACCGGACCCTGGCACCGCAACGGGCCGCCGCACTTGTTCTTCTCTCCTTCACCAAAGGAGCAAATTTCCTAATCCGAGTAAGCGTTTGCTAACAGCCGGCTGCGAGCATACCGGCCGGACCGAGCATGGAAGGTGGCATGGCACGGAACCCGTTAAGGCCGGATCTCCTCCAGAAGTGGGCGAGGCGGATCGCGACGAGACATTTCCGGCATGAACTGCGTGCCGCAATGGCATCCGGGGCGCTCGCCGCGCTCATCATCATGCTTGCCACCATGCTCGAGAGCTGGCCAAGGTCGCGGCTCGCTGCGGCGCTTGGAACGGCGGCTCTGGCAAGCGGCTTCTACACCATCGTCACACTCGTCCTGTTGTGGCGGGCGATGCGCCGGCGCCTGCTCCGGCTGCAGACGTCGGTAACGGCGTTGCAGCAGGCGCGGGCTCAGGCCGAGTCGGCAAGCCGGGCGAAAAGCAAATTCCTCGCCACCATGAGCCACGAGATCCGCACGCCGATGAACGGCGTCATCGGCATGACCGGGCTCCTGCTCGAAACCGATCTGACCCCCGAGCAGCGCTCCTACGCGATGGCGGTCGATGCGTCGGGCCGGGCGCTGCTGTCGATCCTCGACGAGATCCTCGATGCCTCGAAGATCGAAGCGGGACGGCTCGAGATCGAGGAACGGCCGTTCAACCTCGTCGAAACCGTCGAGGCGGTCTGCGAGCTGATGGCGCCGCGGGCCCATGCCAAGAATGTCGAGATTGCGTCCCATGTGGCTCAGAGCCTGCCTCAGGAGGTCATCGGCGACCGCAACAGGCTGCGCCAGATCCTGCTCAATCTCGTCGGCAATGCCGTGAAGTTCACCGATCGCGGCGGGGTGCTGATCCGGGTCAGCGGCGAGAGCGCCGCGGTTCGCTTCGAGGTGCATGACACAGGCCCGGGAATTCCACCCGAGGATCATGACCGCATTTTCGAGATGTATCAGCAGGGCAGGCAGGATCCTGACCGGCGCGCCGCCGGCACCGGACTTGGCCTTGCCATCGCGCGGCGGCTCATCGAGCGCATGGGCGGCACCATCGCCATGAGCTCGAGCCTCGGCAAGGGATCGCTGTTCACCTTCGCGCTGCCGCTTGTCGCGGCCGGGCGTGCGACGCCCTCGGGGCCGCCACCCCTTGCCGGACGAGTCGTCTATCTGGCCATTCCCGACGGACCGACGCGCCAGACGATCGCGGATTATCTCAACGATTTCGGTGCCGAGGTCCGGCCTTACCATGGGGTCAGCGCCATTGAGGCGAGGCAGGGCGGCCAGCTCCCCGACGTGATGTTCGACGCGCGCCTGCCGGCGGCGATCGGCGAGTGGCTGGCGGCCGAGCCGCTCACCCGGCCGCTTGCCCAGAGCTGGCTCCTGCTCCAACCGGAAGAGCGCCGGGCGATGCGGCATCTCTTGAAAGGACAGGTGACGGGATATCTCGTGAAGCCGGCCCGCCGGCTGTCGCTCCTCAAGCATCTGCAGGAGGGCGATGAGGCGATGACGAGCCATGCCGCAGCCGAGCTCAGGGCGGCGGCCGCCAGCGCCCAGTCGTCCGAGCGGCCAAGCCTGTCGGTGCTGCTGGCCGAGGACAATCAGGTCAATGCGCTGCTTGCCAGGACGATGCTCGAAAAGGCCGGTCATCGGGTGACGCATGCGGTGAACGGCCAGGAGGCGACGGAAATGATCGCGGCGGCGCTCGCCGGCGAGGAGGACGCGCCGGACATGCCCGATCTGGTGCTCATGGACATGGCGATGCCGGGACTTGACGGCCTCGCGACAACCCGGCGGATCCGCGAGCTCGAACAGCGGCATGGGGCGCGGCGCCATGTTCCCATCCTGGCGCTCACAGCCAATGCGCGCCATGAGGATCACGCGACCTGCCTTGCAGCCGGCATGGACGGGCATCTGCCCAAGCCCTTCGACCGGACGGATCTCGAAGAGGCAATCGCCAAGCTCACGCAGGCCCGCTCGGCGGCTTGAGCCAGCCGGCAGCAGGCAGTAAGCAGTGGCCTCGGCGGTAGGCTGCTGCCGCAACCACGAGTGCAGAGACAACCGGCGGTGAATGTCGCATCGGGCAATTTCATGGTCCGGCATGCGGTCAGCGGCGAAGAGATCGCCGCTGCGCAGCGCCTGCGCTACCAGGTGTTCTACGAGGAGGGAGCGGCCCGGGCCGACGCCATGGCGGCCGCGACGGGGATGGACTGCGATCCGTTCGATGCCATCTGCGATCATCTCATCGTCGTCGACTGCGCCGGCAAGGCGCTGGTCGGAACCTACCGGCTGCTGCGCCAGGAGGTGGCCGAGGCGCATGACGGGTTCTACAGCGCCCGCGAGTTTGATCTCGAGCCGCTGATCGAGCGCCACCGCCACCTCAGCTTCCTCGAACTCGGCCGCTCCTGCGTGCTGCGGCCCTATCGCACAAAGGCGGTGATCGAGCTGCTGTGGCAGGGGATCTGGGATTATGTTCGGCGGCATCGCCTCGACGTCATGGTCGGCTGTGCCAGCCTCGAGGGAACCGATCCGGACGATCTGGCGCTGCCCTTGAGCTTTCTCGCCGCGCAATGCGGCGCGCCGGAGGCCTGGCGGGCCGCGGCGCTGAGCGCCCGGCATGTCGAGATGCGCCGGCTGCCGGCCTGCGCCATCGATGCCAGGGCAGCGATGAAGGCGCTGCCGCCCCTCGTCAAAGGCTATCTGCGGCTCGGCTGCCACGTCGGAGAGGGGGCGGTGATCGACCGTCAGTTCAACACCACGGACATCCTCATCGTCCTGCCTGTGGCAGCGATCAACAACCGCTATTTCGCGCGCTACGGCGCCCCCGACGCGATGCGGGCATCTGGCGGCTTGACCCGCGGCAGGCGTCCTGCTTCACGCTAGCGGCCACCATGGGAGAGCGGGCCGAGAAAGCTCAAGGGCAGGCCAGGGCGGGCGATGTCGCGACGCCGATGATCGCCCAATATCTCGAGATCAAGGCCGCCAACCCGGCGTCGCTGCTGTTCTACCGCATGGGGGATTTCTACGAGCTGTTCTTCGATGACGCCGAGACCGCGTCGCGGGCCCTCGGCATCGCCCTCACCAAGCGCGGCAAGCATCTCGGCCAGGATATACCGATGTGCGGGGTGCCGGTGCATGCGGCGGGCGATTATCTCAACCGGCTGATCCGCCTCGGCCACCGCATCGCGGTCTGCGAGCAGACCGAGGATCCGGCCGAGGCGAAGAAGCGCGGCGGCAAGGCGGTGGTGCGCCGCGAGGTGGTGCGGCTGGTCACCGCCGGAACGCTCACCGAGGACACGCTGCTCGCCGCCGATCGCAACAATTATCTCGCCGCCATCGCCGAGATCCGGTCGGAACCGTTGCTCGGCCTTGCCTCTGTCGACATTTCGACAGGCGAGTTCTCGGTCATGGCGGTCGATCCCTCCCTGCTGCCGAGCGAAATCGCCCGGCTCGAGCCGAGCGAAATCATCGTCTCCGACACGCCGGCACCGGCGTCCCCGATCGCCGCGGAACTCGCCAGAGCCGCCGCCGCGCTGACGCCGCTGCCGCCGTCGCATTTCGATTCGGCGGCCGGCGAGGCCCGGCTCAAGCAGCATTTCGCGGTGCATGCGCTCGATGCCTTCGGCGCCTTCTCGCGACCCGAACTCGCCGCGGCCGGCGCGCTTCTCGACTATGTCAGGCTCACCCAGGCCGGGCGGCTGCCGCGGCTCGAGACGCCGCGGCGGCGCATGCCGGCGAGCCACATGCTGATCGACCAGGCGAGCCGCAGCAATCTCGAGATCGCCCGCTCGCTATCCGGCGAGCGGCAGGGCAGCCTCATCGATGCAATCGATGGCACGGTCACGCCGGCAGGCGCCCGGCTCCTGGCCGAGCGGCTTCAGGCGCCGCTCACCGATCCGGAGGAAATCGGCCACCGGCTCGATGCAGTGACGCTGTTCTGCGAGGATCCGGCACTCAGGCGGGACTGCCGGGCGGCGCTGGCCAAAGCGCCCGACATTCGCCGGCCGCTGGCCCGCCTGTCGCTTGGCCGCGGCGGCCCGCGCGACCTCGCAGCCATCGGTGCGGCCATCGCCCGGGCCGGCGAGATCGGTTCCCGCCTGAGCTCCGCCAGCGGCGCTGCGGCAGGTCTTGCCGGCCTGCCACGGGAAATCGAGCGGGCGCGGCTCGCTCTCGCCCATGATCTCACGCCGCTCGCCTCGATGCTCGAGCGGGCGCTCAGCGAGGAGCTGCCGCTTAACGCCCGCGACGGCGGCTTCGTCAGGGCGGGCTTCGACCGCGAGATCGACGCAAGCCGAGGCTTGCGCGACGACAGCCGCCGGGTCATCGCCGGGCTCGAGAGCCGCTATGCCGAGCGCGCCGCCGTCAAGTCGCTGAAGATCAAGCACAACAACGTGCTCGGCTATTTCATCGAGGTGAACCAGGTCAGCGGCCAGAAGCTCCTCGGACCGCCGCTCAACGAGACCTTCATGCATCGCCAGACCATGGCCAATGTGATGCGGTTCACCACCGTCGAGCTGAGCGACCTCGACCAGCGCATCATGCGGGCCGGCGAGCAGGTGCTGGTGCTCGAGATGCAGGTGTTTGCCCGCCTCATCGAGGCGGTGATGCGGGAGAGCGAGGCGCTGGAGGCCATGGCGGCGGCGCTGGCTCAAATCGATGTCGCGCAAGGCCTGGCGGAGCGGGCGGTCGCCGGCCGGTGGATCAGGCCCAGGGTCGATTCCTCGCTTGCCTTCCGCATCGTCGGCGGACGCCATCCGGTGGTCGAGGCGGCGCTCAGGCGCGACGGCGGCCAGAGCTTTGTCCCGAATGACTGCGATCTCACCCGCTCAGGCGAGGGCGGGCGGCATGTGTGGCTGGTGACCGGGCCCAACATGGCGGGCAAGTCGACCTTCCTGCGGCAGAATGCGCTGATCGCCATCCTTGCCCAGGCCGGTTCCTACGTGCCGGCCGAGGCGGCCCACATCGGCGTCGCCGACCGGCTGTTCTCGCGCGTCGGCGCGGCCGACGACCTGGCGCGTGGACGGTCGACCTTCATGGTCGAGATGGTCGAGACGGCGGCCATCCTCAACCAGGCGGGCGAACGCTCGCTCGTCATCCTCGACGAGATCGGGCGCGGCACCGCGACCTTCGACGGGCTGTCGATCGCCTGGGCGGCGGTCGAGCATCTGCATGACGTCAATCGCTGCCGGGCGCTGTTCGCGACGCATTTCCACGAGCTGACGGCGCTGGCCTCGCGGCTGCCGCGGCTCGCCAATGTCACGGTCAGGGTCAAGGAATGGCAGGGCGCGGTCGTGTTCCTGCACGAGGTCGGGCCGGGCGCCGCCGACCGCTCCTACGGCATCCAGGTGGCGCGGCTCGCCGGCCTGCCGCGCTCGGTCATCGCCCGCGCCTCGCAGATCCTGGCCATCCTGGAAAAGAGCGAGCGGGGGCGGGCCGCGACGGTCCTGGTCGACGATCTGCCGCTGTTTTCCGCGGCACCGCCTCCGCCGCAGCGGCAGGCCGCGATACCCGGCCCGTCGCCGCTCGAGACCCGGCTTCAGGCGGTCAGGGCCGACGAACTGACGCCGCGGCAGGCGCTGGAGCTGATCTACGAGCTGAAGGCGTTGCTCAGCTCGTCGTGAGCTTCAATAGTTCTGGCCCGAGTGCAAACGCTCATTATATTCGCGACTAAATTCGTCCAGCTGCCCGAAGTCTGCTCCATTGTTATGCAGCAGAGCGATCATCGATAGATCACCTTTTTGAACCGCAATCCATAGCATTGCGGGGGAAATATTCGCTGTCTTCGTTTCCAAGGAAAGGAGTACCTTTACGAGGTCCCGATCACCTTTCCCAACGGCACGTTCAAGCGCCGGATATCCGTCGGGCCCACGGGCCTCGATGTCAAAACCCTGGTTGACAAGCGCAGGGATCAGTGCGGGGTCCCCCCTATTCACGATCAGGGCGATCAAGTTCGGGTGCTCCTTTCTCACATAAGCAAGGAGCTCGGGAGCCTTCAC
>DATAOT010000239.1:0-2896 GCA_036265615.1 Aestuariivirgaceae bacterium | reverse complement strand
GCCGGCGCCGCTCGGCCCGACGACCAGGACGAGGATTCCGCCGGGCATTTCAGCCTGTCTTCTTGGCGCTGCAGGTGAAGCGCTTGCCCTTGGGCCATTCGACCTGCGCCTGGCCGCCCTTTTCCCAGAACAGGATGCCGTTCGCAGTGACGTAGCGCGCGCCTGAGCCGGTCAGCCCTTCGGTGGCCGTTACCGTGTCCTTGCCGCGCTTGAGCCTGACGGTAGGGGGATCCGTCTGCCTGAATTGGGCAATGATGGTGCTCTTCCCCGCATCATTGCAGTGATAGGTGACGGGCGGCAGATCCTGCGCCAGCATCACGGCGAGCGCTGCTGCGCCGAGCTGCGGAATCTCCGTCATGCTCTCACCTGAGCCGCCGAGTGGGGCGGCGGACCGATCTTCGGCCCCGCCTTTTCCATGAAGAACGCCGCTCTGAGCACGACATCGTCGCGTCCCGGCTGGCCGACCAGCTGGGCGCCGATCGGCAGCCCGCTTCTGGACAGCCCGACCGGGATCGATGCCGCCGGCTGACCGGTCACGCTGAACATTTCGGTGAACGGCGCAAAGGCGGCGCTGAGACGGGCGTTGCGCTCATAGTCGAACTTGCTGGTGCGGGTGTCGAATGCGCCGATCCGCGGTGCGAGCTGGGCCGTCGTCGGCGTCAGCAGCAGATCATAGGCGCTCAAACGCTCGAGCACCCGCACCGAAATCTCGTGCAGCGTCTGGCGCGCCTCGAGATAGTCGACCGCGCTGAGCTGGGCCGACCGCTTCAGGGCATCGGCGGTGAGAGCTTCCATCTCATCGGGCCGCGCCGGACGACCAAGCTCGCGCGCCCGCCGCGCCATCAGAAGCGCGATCTCCCCATGCCAGATCTTCTCCGCCTCCTTGCTGAGCGTCGGTTCGTCCGGCAAGGCCGCATCGACGATCATGTGGCCCGCGCGCTCGTAGAGCCGGCCAGCTTCGGCGACCGCCGCCGCGATCTCGGGATCGACCTCGATCCCGCCCGGCGCCTTGGTGACGAGCCCGATGTTGAGATGACGCAGCGGCTCCTCGAGAATCGCCCCGAACGATGGCACCTCTGGCGTGACCCGATACCGCCCGCCAGGTTCGGGCCCCGATGTGAGGTCGAGAAGCGCTGCGCTGTCGCGCACCGAGCGGGTGAGCACATGCTCGCTATTGTGCCCGGCGGCGAGCTCCGGAAAATACGGCCCGATCGGCACGAGCCCGCGGCTGGGCTTCAGCCCGAAGATGCCGCAGACCGCCGCGGGCACGCGGATCGAGCCGGCGTTGTCGTTGCCATGCGCCACCGGCACCATCCGGCTTGCCACCGCCGCCGCGGCGCCGCCGCTCGAGCCGCCGGGCGAGCGGTTGAGATTCCACGGATTGCGCGTTGCACCCCTGAGCGTCGGCTCGGTGGTCCAGTCGGCGGCGAATTCCGGCGTGTTGGTCTTGCCGAGGATGACGAGCCCGGCCTTGCGCAGCCGCCTGACGAGCTCGCTGTCCGGCCGCAGCGGCGCCCCCTCGAAGAACCGACAGGAGAACGTGGTGGGCCAGCCTTCGACATAGACGTTGTTATCCTTGATGAGGCAGGGCACCCCGGCGAGGGGAGCCTCCCTGTCCACCGCGGCGGCCTGTTTGAGCGCCCTGTCCCGGTCGAGCAGCACCACGGCATTGAGCGCCGGATTGAGGGCGGAGATCGCGTCCAGAGCCGCCGCGACGATGTCCTGCGGCATCTTCTTGCGGTCGTGGACGAGAGCGGCAAGCGCGGTCGCGTCGAGGCTGGCATATTCATCGGGTGTCATGGGGTCAACCGTGCCGCAGGAGGCAAGGTCAGTTCAAGCCCAATCCCGACTCGCGAATTGACAGCTGGGCCGCGACCGTCTAGTCGCGGGTCATGGACAGACCGGAAGCACGTGCACAGGGCCGATCGGTCCCGGTGATCCTGGGCGGTGGCGGCGGTACCCGGCTCTGGCCGGTTTCCCGCGACAGCTGCCCGAAGCAGTTCCTCAGAATCCTGAGCTCGACCTCGAGCCTGCAGCAGGCCGTGCTGCGGGTGGCTGCCAAGGATATCTTCGATCGTCCGATCGTCATGACGATCGAGCCTTACCGCTTCCTCGTGCGTCAGCAGCTCGAGGAGATCGGTTGCGATGCCGAGATCGTCATCGAGCCGGAGCGGCGCGATTCCGGGCCGGCAATCCTCGCCGCCGCAATGCTGGTGCCGCCGGAGACGGTGCTGTTCGTCAGCGCCGCCGATCATCTCATCGAGGATCGCGACGGTTTCCTGGGCGACTTCCGCAATGCCGCCCTTGCCGCCGAGCACGGCGCGCTCGTCACCTTCGGCATCGCACCCCGTCGGGTGACCGGCGCTTATGGCTATATCCGCCCCGGCGAGCCGCTCGAGCAGTGTCCCGATGTCTGGCGCGTCGCGCGCTTCGTCGAAAAGCCCGGGCTCGCCGCTGCCGAACAGCTGATCGCCGAAGGCTGCGTGTGGAACTCCGGCAATTTCGTTTTCCGCGCCGATCGGGTGGTCGACCAATATGGAGAGTTCGATCCGGCAACCGCCGCCGCGGTTCGCGACAGCGTTGCCAAGGCGGAACGTGATCTGGGTTTCCTTCGGCTCGAGCGCGCGGCCTTCGCCGCTGCCCGGCGCTGCTCGTTCGACTATGCGGTGATGGAGCGCACCGACCGCGCCGCCGTGGTCAGGGCGCGTTTCGACTGGAGCGACCTCGGCGACTGGGAGGCCGTGTGGCGCCACCTGCCGCGTGACGATCAGGGCAATGCCTTGTCAGGCCAGATCGAGCTGCTCGATGCCCGCAACAATCTCATCTTTGCCGATTCAGGCATGGTGGCGGTGGCCGATATCGACGACCTCGTGGTCGTGGCATCGGGCGATGCGGT
>DATAOT010000238.1:0-5654 GCA_036265615.1 Aestuariivirgaceae bacterium | reverse complement strand
GGCTGCTATACGTTCTACCAGCCCAATGTCGCCTCCGATTGGCTGGAGAAGAGCAGCATCACCTGCGACCAGCCACCGACCCATGTCTATATCGGCCATTCCAAGGAGCTGGCCAACCGCGCTCCCGACATCTCGAAATTCCTCAAGCAGGTCACGCTTGACGGCGACACGGTCAACCAGTGGATCCTGGCGATCGATCGCGAGAAGAAGCCGCCGGAGGATGTCGCCCGCGCCTGGGTCGAGGCCAACAAGGCCAAGGTCGAGGGCGAGTGGCTGAAGGACGTGCCCCACACCAATTGATCAGCTGAATCGTTCGGGCCCGAATGGCCCAAGGAGGGGATGCCGCCGACCGGTGAGCATCTCCTCCGCTCCCCACGCTCCGACCGCCGCCGCATTCGTCATGCCCGAATGCATGACCGCAACGTAAATGCCTGAGCCGGCCGGCAGGAAACCCACGACCGGAAAGCCGTCCGCCAGCATCGGCCGCTGGCCGATGGTGTAGCGCTCGATGCGGGCATGTTCGGCCCCGCGCACCCGACGGCGGAGGGTCTCCAGAAGATCGCCGGCGATCGCTTCGGGATCGCCGGTGACCGGCGAGCCGCCGAAATCCGATCCGACGATGATCGCCCCTGCAGGCGTCTGGCACACATCCATGCCCGGCCCGACGATGATCCGCTGCAGCACCGGCGGCAGCGGCGCAGTATGGAGAAGCAGGCCTGGCGTCGTTTCGAGCATGAGCTTTGCGCCGGCAGTTGCAACGAGTGCCGGTGTTCCAGCGCCTGCCGCAACGACAACCAGATCCGCATCGATCGTCTCCTCCGCCGTCCTGACCCCGACGCAGCGGCCGCCTTTCATTGCGATCGCTTCCACAGTGGCAGGGATCGGCCGGGCCCCGGCAGCCGCCAGCAGCGTCTGGACCGCCGGGCCCGGTTCTGCCGCTCCTTCCGCCTCGGCGAAGGCTGCAAGCGCCGGCGGTTCCCTGAGCCCGGGCTCGAGCCGCGCCGCCTCGACGCCATCCACCAGCCGGATCGGGTAGTCCCACCCGGCATGCTGCTCGACATAGGCCCTGAGACTCGGCTCCGGCAGATCGTAGGTCAGGCTGCCGTTCCAGCTCAGCCCGAGCCCCGGCAGCGTCTCGCCGAGCCTTCGCCAGAGCGCGAGGCTCGCCATGCGCAGGCGGAAATAGGGTTCGGGATTGCCCCGGCTGGCATTGAGCCAGCCGAAGGTCGCCGGCGTGGCCGTGCCACCCGCCCCGCTTTCGGCGATCACCGTCACCCTCGCCCCGCGCCTGGCCAGATGATAGGAGAGGGAAGCCCCGACGATCCCGGCGCCGATCACGGCAACTTTGGCGCTGGTCATGGGCGGTCAAGATTTCGTGAGGAGAACGGCTTCATGTGTCGCAGCATCAAGACCTTGCACAATTTCGATCCTCCCGCCACTCCCGATGAGATCCGCGCCTCGGCGCTGCAATTCGTCCGCAAGCTCAGCGGTTTCACCCGTCCCTCCAAGGCCAACGAGGCTGCCTTCAACCACGCCATCGATCAAGTGAGCAAAGCAGCCGAGGACCTGCTCCATTCTCTGGTCTCCCATGCTCCGCCGCGGGACCGGGAGGCCGAGATCGCCAAGGCCCGCTCGCGTGCCGTGAAGCGCTTTGCCGTGACCCATTGAGGACTGCTGATCCGATGAGCCTGACCGTCAACCTCTTCGAACTCGCCGAACTGTCTCCGGCGGAACGCGCCCGACTCCTGAACCGGACCGAAACCGACCTCACGCCCTATGAGAACAAGGTCAGGGCCATCATCGACGCCGTCTTCACCGACGGCGATGAGGCGCTTGCCCGTTTCGCTCGCGAATTCGACCGCGCCCCCGTCGATGCCGCAAGTCTCGCCGCCACCCCGGCCGATTTCGATGCTGCCGAGCGCACCCTCGACCGCGAGGTGCGGGCAGCCATGGATTATGCCGCCGACTCGATCCGCCGCTTCCATCAGAAGCAGCTGCCCAACGAGATGTGGTTCAACGAGATTCGCCCCGGAGTGTTTGCCGGCGAGCGCAGCCGGCCGATCCCGTCCGTGGCCTGCTATGTCCCGCGCGGCAAGGGCGCCTTCCCCTCCGTCGCCCTGATGACCACCATCCCCGCCAAGGTGGCTGGCGTTCCCGAGGTGATCGTGCTCACCCCGCCAGGCCCCGATGGCAGGGTCGACGATGCGACCCTGGTGGCTGCTCGGCTGGCGGGAGTTGACCGCGTCTACAAGGCCGGCGGCGCCCAAGCTGTCGCTGCCGCTGCCTATGGCACGGCGACCATCCCGCGCTGTGCCAAGATAATCGGTCCCGGCAGCCCCTGGGTGGCGATGGCCAAGCGGCTGGTATCCCACCTCATCGACACCGGCACGCCGGCTGGCCCGAGCGAGCTCATCGTCTTCGCCGACGACACCGCCGACGGGCGGCTCGCCGGTCTCGACCTCCTGATCGAATCAGAGCACGGGCCTGACAGCTCGGCCTTCCTCGTCACCTGGAGCCGGCGCGTCGCCGAGGAGGCGCGGGCGGCAATCCCGACCTATTGGCAGAAGATGGGGGAGCAGCGTGTCGCATACTCCTCCGCCGTGCTGTCGGGACCGATCGGCGGCATCGTGCTCGCGCCGGACCCGGAGGCGGCGATCGCCTTCGTCAATGATTATGCGCCGGAGCATCTTGAGGTGCTGTCGCGCGAGCCGTTCCAGTATCTCGGCCGTTTCGACCATGCCGGCGAGATTTTGATTGGCGAGCACACGCCGGCAACGCTCGGCAATTTCGTGATCGGCCCGAACCATGTGCTGCCGACCAGCGGCTGGGCCCGCACCGCCTCGCCTGTCTCGGTGCTCGATTTCATGAAACGAACCTCGGTCGCCTATGTGACAGGCAGCGGCTATCCGGAGCTGGCGCGTCATGCCCATGTGCTTGCGACCTATGAGGGCTTCGAGGCGCATGCCAATGCCGTATCGGGGATGCGCGACCAGCTGCTGCGGCGCTGAAGAAGGGCTCTGCGCAATTCCTGCCACATTGTAGCGGTCAAACCGCAAGGTTCTGCCAATGCTGCGCAACATTCATGACCCAATGTTAGGTTCTTCTATATACGGTTGATTCGGGGATCAACCGAATTGGTCGCCCGAGCGGCGTTGGCGATCTCATTAGAGCCTTGTGGGGAGGCCTCATGAAGATCATCCAGGACACCGAGGGCGTTGAGGTCGTAAACGCGACCAGCACCTCGGGGATCAAGGAAACGATTTCGTCACGGGAGAGCTTGCCGGAGGAGGTGGAGGAGCCGCCACGTCCCTGGCCGCATGACGGGGTGGTGCGGAGCTGGGCCTACTAGCCGGCGTGATTGAGGGGTGATTTGCTGCTGCGTTGACGCTTTAATGGCCTCGAACAGGTCATTGGATCTCGCCGCATGCACGCCATCTCCCCCTTTCCGGCCATCATTTCGGTGGATTGGGGTTTGTCGTCCTTCCGCTGTCGCCTGCTCGATGCGGGCGGGACGATCCTCGATTCCCGTCAGTCGAGCCGGGGCGTCAGGGCTGTCGAGGGGCGCGATTTTCGCGCCGCCCTGCTCACCATGGTCGGCGATTGGATCGCGGCCCATCCCGGCACGCCGCTCATGCTTTCGGGCATGATCGGCAGCCGCCTTGGCTGGATCGAGGCGCCGTATGTCCGCTGCCCGGCCGGCCTGCCGGAGATCGCGAGCGCGCTGCTGCCGCTCGACATTGCCGGCCTGCCGCGCACCTTCATCGTTCCCGGCGTCGAGTTCCAAACCTCCGAGCGCACCGACATCATGCGCGGCGAGGAATGCGAGATTCTTGGCTGCCTCGGCGACCCGGCCGCACGCGCGGCGCTCTACCTTGCGCCCGGCACCCACAGCAAATGGATTGCCGTCGACGGCGATCGCATCACCGGCTTCACCACGGCGATGACCGGCGAGCTGTTCGCGCTGCTCTCGACCCAGAGCGCGCTCGCCGAGATGGTGTCGGGAACGGCGGTGGACGCAGCATCCTTCGCGGCAGGCTTGGTGATGGCGCGGCACGCTTTCGCCAGAGGGGGCGTCCTGCCGCTCCTCTTCAGGATCAGGTCCGACGCCGTGCTCGGGCGGCGCCGCCCGCCACAGTCGCGCGGCCTTCTGAGCGGCATGCTGATCGGTTCCGAGCTCGCCTACGGGCTCTCCGAGCACCCGCAGGATCTGGGCGAGCCCTGCATCGTCGGTGACGACGCGCTCTCCGACCATTACCAGCGCGCCCTGGCCGAGGGTTTCGGGCGCGCGAGCCGCCGCGGACCCGGCGCCGCCGCCGCCCTCGGACACCTCGCCATCGCCAGGCATCTCGGGATGACGCCATGACCAGCCCGCCAGCATCCCTGCGCAGCATTCTCGGCCAGGCGCCGGTCATCGCCATTCTGCGGGGCCTCGCCCCCGAGGAGGCGGCCGACATCGCCATGGCGCTTCTTGCGGCCGGCATCCGGCTGATCGAGGTGCCGCTGAATGGCGCCCGCGCCGCCGAAGCCATTGCCCGGCTCACCGCCGAGGACGCGCCAACGGCATCGATTGGCGCCGGCACCGTGGTCGACTGGCGTGATGTTGCGGCCCTGCCGGGCCTCGGCTGCCGCTACATCGTCACGCCCAATCTGGACCCCGAGGTCATTGCCGCGGCCATCGATCATGGGCTTGAGTCCATCATCGGCGTGGCGACGCCCAGCGAAGCCTTCAAGGCGCTCGCCTGCGGCGCCACCATGCTCAAGATGGTCCCGGCCGAACAGATGTCGCCTGCCGTCCTCAAGGCTTGGCGTGCCGTCCTGCCGCCCGGCACTGCCCTCATTCCCGTCGGCGGCGTCACCCCGGAAACCGCACCGTCCTGGCTCGATGCCGGCGCCGCCGGCGTCGCTCTCGGCTCGGCGCTCTACAGCCCGTCGCGCCAGCCGCGGCTTGCCGCCGACGCTCTTGTCGGCTGCTCCCGTCTCATTGCCGGCAGGATCGGCCCGGGCTGACTCATCGCTCGAAGATCAAGCCCTCATGCGGCCGAAGGCGCAGCTTGGGGGAGCTTTCCCTGCCCGTCCGATCGAGATGGGTCGACAGCAGCACGGTTGCCGGTCCGGCGATCGATGCTTCGCTCGCCTTGGCCGTCATGTTGAGGGCGACCCTCACTGCACGGCTGCCGCGGCGCCGTTCGTAGAGCAGGACCTGCTCGCCCGCCGCGACCGGCTCCCACTGCCCGGTGACCAGCGCTTCCTCGCGCCTCCGGAGCGCCAGCAGCGCCCGATAGAGCGACAGCATCGACTGCGGATCGCGCGCCTCGCTCGCCACATTGACCCGATCATGTTCCGGTCCGAGCGGCAGCCAGGGCTCGCCGCTTGTGAAGCCGCCTTTGGGGCTCGCGTCCCATGGCAACGGCGTGCGGACCGGATCGCGCCCGAGACCAAGGCCTGGCACGTTCTTTTCCCATGGATCGACGACCTGTTCCGGCGAAATCGCGACGTCCGTCATCCCGATCTCTTCGCCCTGGTAGATCGTCGGCGTGCCGCGCAACGTGAGAAGCAGCATCGCGGCGACCCGCGCCTGCTCGCACCCGAGCCGGCTTGCTACCCGCGAGCGGTCGTGATTGCCGAGCACCCAGTTGGGCCATCCGCCCTTCGGC
>DATAOT010000237.1:0-9001 GCA_036265615.1 Aestuariivirgaceae bacterium | reverse complement strand
CTTCTACAACCGCTATTACAATCCGCGCTGGGGCTATTGCCGCCAAGTCTGGTGGCACGGTGGGCGGGTGTGCCGCTGGTCTCATCGGCGATGGTGGTGAGACCTGCGAGGTCGGACGATTCTCTTTTCCCCTCATGGCCGGCCCCCGAGCCGGCATCCAGAGAATGCTCCAAGCAAAGACTGGATGGCCGGGTCAAGCCCGGCCATGAGGGAAGGAGGTTCTACCTCCCCGCCGCCAGTCGCATCGGCCGGCCGTTGTGCGTCCAATGGATGCCGCACTCGGTCTTGTCCTGGCCGGCCCAGCGGCCAGCGCGCGGATCCTGGTCGCTGCCGCCCTTCATGGTGCAGGGCAGACAGCCGATCGAGCGGTAGCCGCGGGCAGTCAGCGGGTGCGCCGGCAGCCGGTGCTCGGCGGCATAGCGGCGCAGATCGGCCGGCGAGAAGCCGGCGAGGGGCTCTGCCTTGAGCCGGGAATCCGCCAGGCCGACCGTTGCAATGTTGGCGCGGTCGCCGCCGTGAAACCGCTTGCGGCCGGAGATCACCGCCTCATAGCCGGCAAGCGCCCGCTCGAGCGGCAGGGTCTTGCGGATGTGGCAGCAGAAATCGGGAGCCCGGCGGTGCAAGGTGCCGTCAGGGTCCTGGCGGGCGAGATCGCCGGCATCGGGCCGGACGGTTCTGACATTGGTGAGCCCGAGGCGCTCGATCAGCTCCGTCCGGTATCGTCGCGTCTCCCAGAACAGCTTGCCGGTATCGAGAAAGATCACCGGCATATTCGGATCGACCTCGGCGGCCATGTGCAGCAGCACGGCGGATTCGGCGCCGAATGAGGAGACGAGCGCCACCTTGCCAGGGAAGTCGCGCAGCAGGGCTTCGATCAGCGGCTTGCCTTCAAGGCCGGCATAGGTCTCGAGCGAATCGAATGCCACGGCACGTCACCCCGCGTGAGGCTGCTCGAACCAGGGGTCCTGGTCGTCGCGCTCGCCACCAAGCTCGCCATGGCGGGCGAGCCAGACATTGCGGGCGCCTGGAACAGGCTGGTAGGTGACGGACATGCTGCGTGCCGCCTTCTGCCACACGCTCTCAGGAAAGCGGTCCGGCACCTCGAAAGCATCGAAGCCGACCTGGAGCATGAACTGAAGCTGATCGGGGAGCACATTGCCGACGGCGCGCAATTCGCCTGAAAAGCCGAGATCGCGCAGCTGGCGGCCGATCGAATAGGCGCGGCCGTCGGTGAAGGCGGGGAACGGCAGCACGATCAGCGACAGGCGGCCGAGAAAGGACTGAAGCGCCTCGGCCCGCTCGGTGTTGGGGAACACCACCCCGACGAGGCCGGGATGACGGGCGATCTCGCCCCAGTTCTGCAGCAGCCTGGCGAAGGGAACCAGGATGTCGCCGGAGAGGGGCAGCTCGGCATCCCCTTCGATCTTGACCCAGCTGTCGGTCGTGAAGCGATCACCTTTGAGGAGCGGCATAGAGGGCCTCCTTGAACGGCTTCGGTCCAAGCCTGCGATAGGCATCGAGGAAGGTCTCGCCCTGATGGCGCAGGCCGATATACGTCTTGATGATGGTGTCGATTGCGTCCGGCACTTCGTGACCGGCAAAACCCGGCCCGAGGATGGTGCCGATCGAGGCGCTCTCGCTCGAGGAGCCGCCGAGCGTGATCTGGTAGAACTCCTCGCCTTTCTTATCGAGCCCCAAGATCCCGATGTGACCGACATGATGATGGCCGCAGGCGTTGATGCAGCCGGAGATGTTGATCTTGAGGGGCCCGATCTCATGCTGGCGTTCGAGATCGGCGAAGCGCCGGGAGATCGCCTGCGCGACCGGAATAGAACGCGCCGTCGCCAGCGTGCAGTAGTCGAGACCCGGGCAGGCGATGATGTCGCCGGCAAGCCCGAGATTGGCGGTGGCCAAGCCGTTGGCCTCCAGGACCTTCCACACAGTGAAGACGTCGTCGCGCTTCACATGCGGCAGGACGAGGTTCTGGTGATGGCTCACCCGCACCTCGTCGAAGCTGTAGCGGCGGGCCAGATCGGCAACGACCCGCATCTGCTCGACGGTGGCATCGCCGGGAATGCCGCCCGGGGGCTTGAGCGAGATGTTGACGATGGCGTAGCCGTCGACCCGGTGGGCCGCGAGATTGGCACGGGCCCATCTCGAAAAGACTGCATTGTCGAGCTTCGCCTGCTCGAAGCCGCCCGAGATCTTCGGCAAAGTCTCGAAAGGCGGAGGTGCGAAATAGGCCGCGATCCGGTCGAGCTCGCGGCTGTCGATCTCGACGCCCGGATGGACGATGCGGGCGAACTCGGCCTCCACCTCCTCGCGGAAGCGTTTCTCGCCGAGCTCCATGACCAGGATCTTGATGCGCGCCTTGAACTTGTTGTCGCGCCGGCCATGGAGATTATAAACGCGCATGATTGCTTCGAGATAGGGCAGGAGCTCGCGCTCGGGCAGGAAATCGCGGACGACGATGCCGACCGCAGGCGTGCGGCCCTGGCCGCCGCCGACGATGACCTCCCAGCCGCGCGCGCCCTCGGCGTCGAGGTGCATCCTGAGGCCGATGTCGTGGACCTTGACGGCGGCGCGATCATTGGGCGCGCCGGTCACCGCGATCTTGAACTTGCGGGGCAGATAGGAAAATTCCGGATTGAGGCTCGACCATTGGCGCAGGAGCTCGGCCACCGGCCGAGGATCGGCGAGCTCATCGGCGGCAGCACCCGCCCAGTGATCGGTGGTGACATTGCGGATGCAGTTGCCGGAGGTCTGGATGGCATGCATCTCGACTTCGGCAAGCTTCTCGAGAATGTCGGCTGCGTCCTCGAGCCTGATCCAGTTGAACTGCAGGTTCTGGCGCGTCGTAAAATGGCCGTAGCCGCGATCATAGCGCTCGGCGATCTCGGCAAGGCGGTCGAGCTGGCGCGAGGACAGCGTGCCGTAGGGGATCGCGATGCGCAGCATATAGGCGTGGAGCTGGAGATAGAGACCGTTCATCAGCCGCAAAGGCCGGAACTCGTCTTCGCTGAGCTCGCCCGCGAGGCGGCGCGATGCCTGCGCGCGAAACTGCGTCGTGCGCTCGGCGACGAAGCGATGATCGAACTCGTCATAGCGATACATGGCCTCACTCCGTCGGCTGGAAACCGCCGCCGAGACCGTCGGCCTGCTTGCCGAGATCGGTGCGAACCGACGGCCCAAGCGTGCGGATCCGCTCGCGGATGTGGAGGGCCCGGACCCTGCCGTCGCGACGCTCGGCTTCGAAGAGGTAAGGGCCGGTGATCAGATTGGCCTTGACCGCCTCCTCGCCGCGCGCCTCGAGGGCGGCGGCCGAACCGGGCTCGAGCGCCACCGCGGCATCGTCGATCCGCTCGCTCCATTGCCCGGAGCGGGTCAGGAACACGACCACGCCGTCGGCGAGGCGGTTGGCGGTCAGCACCTTGCCGGTGTCAACCGGGCTTGCCTTGTCGATCTTTCTCACCGGTGCGGTCATGATGCTCTCCGCTCGATCTGAACAGCCGCGGCAGGGGCGGGGAACGGCACGACGGCTGCCGACCGCCGCGCCCGGCCGAGGCCGATATAGATGATTGCCGGGCCGCTCACGCCACGGATCGCCTGGCCGAGCCGCGCAACGGTGGCCTCGATGACGCGCTCATCGGCAAGCGTGCCGTTCTCGACGATGGTGACCGGGGTCGAGGGATCGATACCGGCATCGGCGAGCCGGGCGGCAATCTGCGGCGCGGCCCCGACGCCCATATAGACCGCGGCGGCCGCTCCGGGCCTGGCGAGGGCCGCCCAGTCCTGCTCGGCGATGCCATCTTCGGATGCGCCGGTGAGGAGGGTGATGGCGGTGTTGCGGCCGCGCTGGGTCACCGGCAGGCCGATCGAGGCGGCACAGCCGAGCGCCGCGGTGATGCCGGGCACGATGTCGACCGGGATGCCGGCGGCTTCGAGGGCTGCCTGCTCCTCGCCGCCGCGGCCGAAGACGTAGGGATCGCCACCTTTGAGGCGAACGACATTCAGGCCCTTGCCGGCCTCCTCGAGCAGGATCGCATTGATGGCGGTCTGGCTGGGCGAGGGCTTGCCCGGAGCCTTGCCGACGGGCACGCGGACGGCATCGCGGCGGGCATATTCCAGGATGCCGGGCCCGACTAGCCGGTCATAGACGATGACGTCCGCCTCATGGAGCTTGCGTTGGGCCTTGAGCGTCAGAAGCTCGGGATCGCCAGGGCCGGCGCCGACCAGAGCGACGCGACCGGTGCGGCGCTTCGGGCTCGAGTCGAGCTCGGCGGCCAGCGCCGTCTCGAATTCCGCCGAGTCGCGCCCGAGGAAACTGTCGCGCAGCGCGCCGAAAAAGAAGCGACGCCAGAAATCGCGGCGCGGCGCACCCTGCTCGAAGCGGGCCGCCACCTTGGCGCGCAGCGCGACGGCGCGCCTGGCCAAGGCGCCGAGCCGGGGCGGCAGCATCGCCTCGATCTCCTGGCGAATGCCCTGGCCGAGGACCGGGGCCGCGCCCTCGGTGGCGATGGCGATCACCAGCGGGTCGCGATCGACGATGGCGGGGGTGATGGCGGTCGAGAGGTCGGCGCGGTCGACGACATTGACCGGAATGCCGCGGGCCCGCGCGGCGGTCGACACCGCCTGCTCGAGCGCCTCGTCGGCCGCGACGAACACCAGCGCCGCTCCGTCAATCATGCCGGGCTCGAAGACGGTGCCGAGCCAGGCGACGGCGCCGTGGGTGACCAGCCCGTCGAGCTCGGGATGGAGCTTGTCGGCGACGAGCGCGACGGCCGCTTCCGACTTGAGCAGCAGCCTGATCTTGCGGAGCGCTTCCTCGCCGCCGCCAACCACGACGACGCGGCGGTCGCGCATATCGAGGAACATCGGGAAGTAGCGCATCGGAGCCTCCTCAGGCGGCCGGCGCGAGCCGGACATGGAGGCCGTTCAGGGCCTCCGAATAGATGAGCTGGCAGGACAGGCGGGACGTGGCTTCGAGGAGCGGCACGGTGTCGAGCATCGCCTCCTCGTCGTCATTGGCGGGGTGAAGCTGGTCGGCCCAATCCTCGGCGACGACGACGTGGCAGGTGGCACAGGCACAGGAACCGCCGCAGATCCCGCCGGCATCGAAGCCGTGCTCGCGGATGATCTCCATCACGCGCCAGCCCTCGACGGCCTCGAGCTGGTGCGTTCTGCCGTCCAGATCGGTCACGCGGATCATGCCCATCAAAGCCTCGTCAAAACTGCCGTTCTGTCAATCGAACTTGCAATTCGGCCGGAAAATTGGCTAAGTTCCGAGGAAAGGCGCATGCCGAGTTGCTGTGTTCGTTATTCCGAACACATGTTTTAGGAAGAGAACATGGCGATGTCAACCCGCCGCGGGCGCAAAGCTGCGGATCCCGCCGAATCAGAGATCACCCCGACGCTGGGCAAGACCATTCAGCGGTTGCGGAAGGCCTACAACATGTCGCTGGGCGAGCTGTCGGAGCAGTCCGGCGTCGCCAAATCGATCATCAGCCAGATCGAGCGCAATGAAACCAACCCGACCATCGGTACCGTTTGGCGGCTGTCGCGGGCGCTCGACACCACGATCGACGAGGTGCTGAAGGTCGACGACGCCCCGATCTTTCTCGAGCACCAGACCAAGTCGGGCATCCCCATTCTCGAAAGCGAGGACGGGTTGTGCCGGCTGGCGATCACCGGGCCGCTCAACCTCGTCGACTGGATCCAGTGGTACGACTTCCAGGCCAAACCCGGCGGCGTGCTCGAGTCCGATCCGCATCCGCCGGGCACCATCGAGCATCTCTATCTGCTGACCGGCGAAATTCAGATCACCGTCGGCGAGGAGACGCGGACGGCACGGGCCGGCGAGGCGATCCGATACCGCGGCGACCGCCCGCATCGGCTGGTGAACACCGGCACGAGCGATGTGCACGCGCATATGATCCTGGTGCTGAAAACTCCGTAGAAGGCAGTAGGCAATAGGCAATAGGCAGTGAGTGGTGCTCTTCCCTATTGCCTACTGCCTATTGCCTATTGCCTCGCTTTCTTCACCCACACCTTCACATCATGAAAGGCGCCGCCGCCGGCGGGGGCGGGCTGGTCGGCGCCGACCAGGGTGTTGATGCCGGCGCCATCCTCGAAGGCATCGTTGGGCCAGATCGACTCGGCAATGAGCACGCCGCGCCGCAGGCTGTCATTGGCCTCGACATGGAGCGTCACGACGCCGCGGTGATTGCCGAGCTTCACCTTGTCGCCGGCGACCAGTCCGAGGTCGGCGAGATCGACGGGATGCATCATCACGGTCGGGCGGCCTTCGCGGCGGCGCGAGGTCGGGGTCTCGTTGAAGGTCGAATTGAGAAACCCGCGCGCCGGGCTGGTGGCGAGACGGAACGGATGCGCGTCGTCGGCTGCCTCGATGACCTCCCAATGGTCCGGCCATTGCGGCATGGAGTCCACCGGCCCGAACGGCCCGACATCCGGCCGATAGCGGGCGCGCCGCCAATCGGGGCGAAAGCGGAAGCGTCCCTCGGGGCGGGAGAATCCGGAGATGAAATGCGCCGTTGCGAAGTCTGGCTGGACATCGAACCAATGGTCGTGTTCGAGCGCGGCTAGCCCGGGGCGGCCGGAATTCACCAGCGTCCACTCGATGAGCTCCCGGGGAGTCATGGCGAAGCCCGGATGCTCGGCGCCGAGGCGCCGTGCCAACGCCTCGATCACCTCGTGATTCGAGCGGCATTCACCGGGCGGGTCGACCAGCTTCGGGCCGAGCATGATGTGCTGGTGACCGCCGCCCTGGTAGATGTCGTCATGCTCGAGAAACATTGTCGCCGGGAGAACGACATCGGCCATCCGGGCCGTCTCGGTCATGAACTGCTCGTGGACGCAGGTGAATAGGTCGTCGCGGGCGAAACCCCGCTTGACGAGGGTCTGCTCGGGCGCCACCGACACCGGGTTGGTGTTCTGGATGAAAATGGCGGTGACCGGCGGCCCGCCGGCGAGATCATAGGGGTCGTGCGTCAGAACGGCGCCGATGCGCGACTGGTCGAGCATCCGCACCGAGGGATCCTTGACGTCGAGCCCCTCGATCATCGTCTTGTTCCAGCGGTAGATGCCGGAGTTCGACTGAAGCGCCCCGCCTCCCTCGTGCTGCCAGGCGCCGGTGACGGCTGGGATCGACATCACCGCATGGATGTTCACCGCGCCGTTGCGCGAGCGGGAGAAACCATAACCGACACGGAAGAAGGTGCGCGGGGTGGTGCCGATCAGGCGTGCAAGCGATTCGATCTCGCCCGCCGGCACGCCTGAGATCGCCTCGGCCCATTGCGGCGAGCGGTCCTCGAGGTGCCGAGCGAGCCCGCTCGGATCGTCGGTGTATTTTTCCATATAGGCCCAGTCGGCAAGGCCGTCGCGGAACAGCACGTGCATGATGGCGGCGGCAAGCGCACCATCGGTTCCTGGCTTGACGATGATGCCGATATCGGCCTGCTTCATCGTCGTCGTCTCATAGATGTCGATGACCGCGATCCTGGCGCCGCGTTCGCGCCGAGCCCTTACGGCATGGGTCATGACGTTGATCTGAGTGTGCGCAGGATTCGTGCCCCAGATGACGATGAGATCGGACTTGGCCATCTCGCGGGGATCGGTGCCGGCGACCCGGCCGGTGCCCGCCGTCACGCCGGGCCACGCCAGCGCTACGCAGATCGTGTCGTACATGCCGGAATAGCGCTTGGCATGGCGCAGGCGGTTGATGCCGTCGCGCATGACGAGGCCCATAGTGCCGGCGTAGTAATAAGGCCAGACCGCTGCCGGGCCGTAGCGCCGCTCGGCGCTCAGCATCGCCTCGGCGGTCAGGTCCAGGGCATCGTCCCAGGAGATCGGCATGAAGTCGCCGCTGCCCTTGGGGCCGCGCCGCCTGAGCGGCCGGGTCAGGCGGTCAGGATGGTGAATCCGCTCGGCATAGCGGGCAACCTTCTCGCAGATGACGCCCGCGGTGTAGCTGTTGCCACGGGCGCCGCGCAGACGTCCGATCGTGCGTTCATCCAGCACCTCGACCTCGAGCGCACATTGGCTCGGGCAGTCATGCGGGCACACCGATATCCGACTTGGGAATTTGTGGCTAATATTCATCGATGACAGCATAAACGGTCGGACGGTGGCCGTCACCCGGGCGAGGAGCGCCCTCCGCCATGGATGTGATCGAGTCGACCCAGAACCCCTTGGTCAAGCTGGTGCGCAGTCTCGACAAGCGAAAGGAGCGGCGCGAGACCGGCCTGTTCGTTGCCGAGGGACTGCTTGTCCTGACCGAGGCGCGGCGCGCCGGATGGACACCCGAATCGCTGATCGTCGATGTCGAGCGGATCAACGAGGAGGCGGTGCAGGCGGCCGTGGCGCCTCACCGGGTGGCCGGCACGCGCCTGGTCGGGGCGAGCCGCCGGGTCATGTCGGTGCTGAGCGCGCTGGAGAATGCCTCCCCGGTGGTTGCGCTGTTCCGGCATCGCATGGTGCGGCCGCCCGAGGCAGACCAGGTCTCGGGCACCTGGATCTGTCTCGAAGCGCCGCGCGATCCCGGCAATCTCGGCACGATCATCCGCACCGCTCATGCGGCAGGCGCCGAGGGCCTGATGGTGCTCGGTAATGCCTGTGATCCCTATGGCCGCGAGGCGGTCCGCGCAGCCATGGGCTCGATCTTCCATCTGCCGATCGCTGCCATCACCGAGGACCGGCTGGGCCGGCTTGCAGGCAGCTGGCAAGGTGACGTGATCGCCGCCGATCAGCGGTCCCGGGAGGATTTCCGGCGCGCCTATCGTCCCCCGGCCCTGATCCTGCTCGGGTCAGAAGGCGAGGGGCTGTCGGCCGCCATCGCCGCCATGGCGACGCAGCGGGTGGCGATCCCGATGCCTGGCGGAACCGAGAGCCTCAATCTGGCGGTGGCGGCGGCCCTTCTGCTGTATGCGCTCCTGCCGGTCAGCGCCGGCGGGGCGCCTTCCGCATGAGGTCGGCCTCGACCCTG
>DATAOT010000236.1:0-12818 GCA_036265615.1 Aestuariivirgaceae bacterium | reverse complement strand
CAAAGAACCGGACACCCCGATCATCTGGGGTCAGTACACGGGATATCTTTATATCGAGCTCAGAGACTACAAGAGCGGCCTGCGAAAGAACGACAAGATGTCGCCCATCGCTGCCGATCTGTCCAAGGACGACATGATGGCGCTCGCCCAGTACTTCTCGGAGAAAAAGTGGCCACAGCTCGATACCTCGGCGAGCAATGCCGACGCTCTCGCCAGCGAACGGATCGCCGCGTCCGGAATGTGCAAGGAATGCCACCTCGACGGTTATATGGGTGCGAGCACGGTGCCGCGGCTCTCGGGACAGAGCCCGACCTATCTGGAACTGACGCTGCTCGCCTTCAAGACGGGGGCGCGGGCCAACAATCCCGCCATGTCGGCTCTGGTTGCCTCGTATTCGGATGACGACTTGAAGACCATGGCCCGCTATCTCGGGGGGATCCACAATCAATGAGACGTCTCGCCACCCTCGTTCTTGCCGCAATGCCGCTGGCGGCTGCTCTGTCCTCATCCGCAATGGCTGGAACCCGGTCGGCTTGCACCGAACTTGCGGAATCCTATGCCACGATCCGCAAGGATGCCGTTGCCGGCCAAAGGAGTTCGGTGCTCTTTTCCGCCATCGCCAAGGGCTGTGACGAGCTCGTGCGCGAGCTCCTGGCCGACGGCGCCTCGCTCGAAGCCAAGAACCGCCTGGGCGCGATGCCGCTGGCAATTGCTGCCGCGGGTGGCGACGTCGAGCTCGTGCAGATGATCCTCGAGCGCGGCGCACCGATCGACGCCAGGGCCATCGATGGGTCGACCGCGCTTTTCCAGGCCATCCTCGAAGGTCGCGACAAGGTGGTCCCGATCCTTCTTGAGCACCACGCCGATCCCAATATCCCCGGACGAAGCGATATCGCACCCATCGCGGCAGCAGCCTATATGGGCGATGCAGCGGCCGTGGAGCTCTTGCTGAAGAGCGGTGCCGACGCAATGGCGCTCGACAGCACGGGCAAGGCTGCCATGGTCTATGCCGTCGGGCGCGGATTTCCCAAGGTGGTTCGCGTGCTCCTCGGCCATGGCGTGGACGTCAATGCACGCTATGGCCACGAGCTGACGGCGCTCATGTGGGCGGCCGGCTACTCCAATGAGGCTGGCACCGAGGACGTCGTCGAGACGCTCAACCTGCTCCTCGACCACGGCGCCCGGATCAATGACCAGGACGATCGCGGCCGGACGGCGCTGATGATGGCGGCCGAGCTCGGCCATGGCGCAGCGGTCGACCTGCTGATCCATCGTGGCGCCGACATCGCTGTCCATGACAAGGCTGGCAAGACCGCGCGCGATCTCGCTGCGACCGACGAGTTGAGGTCGAAGCTGGCCGCGAACTAGTGCCTGACAGGCAGAACAGAGGCGCCGCAGACCGGCCGAGCCGCAGATGGGTGCTGCCCGCGACCATTCTCGGCTCGAGCCTCGGCTTCATCGACAGCTCGGTGGTGAATGTGGCACTGCCTGCCATCAAGGACGATCTCGGCGTGGGGCTCGCATCCGTCCAATGGATAGTCAACGGCTACATGTTGACGCTTGCGAGCCTCATACTTCTCGGCGGCACCGCCGGCGATCGATACGGTAGACGCCGGGTTTTCCTGGTCGGACTCCTGGCATTCGCGACCGCCTCGTTGCTTTGCGGGCTTGCGCCGGCGGCCGAATTTCTCCTCATCGCCCGGCTGGCCCAGGGAGCGGCTGCGGCGGCGCTGACACCGGCAAGCCTCGCCATCATCGGAGCGGCCTATCCAGGGAAGGATCGCGGCCCCGCGATCGGCACATGGGCTGCTGCCGCGGCCATCACCACAGCCCTTGGTCCATTGCTTGGCGGCTGGTTGGTCGATGCTGTCGGCTGGCGCTCGATCTTCTTCATCAATCTTCCGGTCGCAGCCGTCGCGATTGCCCTGGCCCTGCGGCTGCCGGCAGATCGCGGCGAAGGCGCGAGCCGGCTCGATGTCGTCGGCGCCGCACTCGCCACCGCCGGTTTGGGGTTGCTGAGCTTCGGGCTGATTTCATTGGGAGAAGGCCATCGCGCATACGGCGCGTTGGCGATTGCTGCTGCCGTTCCGGTCGGCGTGCTGTTCATCTGGGCCGAAGCACGAGTGAAGGAACCGATGATGCCGCTGGATTTGTTCCGAAATCGGAACTTTGCCGGCGCCAATATTCTGACCGTCCTGCTCTATGCCGCTCTCAGTGCGTCGCTCTTCCTGCTGCCGTTCCTGCTCATCGAGCAGCATGGCTACAGCGCCACGGCAGCCGGTGCGGCCTTTCTACCGTTCTCCATCATCATGGGATTGGGGTCACGCGAGTCCGGCGGCTTGGTCGGGCGCTTCGGGCCGCGCCTGCCGCTGATGATCGGTCCGCTTGCCACCGGTCTCGGTTTCATGCTGCTCGGGCTCTCGGGAACGAGCCGGAGCTACTGGTCGGGCTTCCTGCCCGGCCTGACCATTGCGGGCATCGGCATGACGTTGAGCGTCGCCCCGCTCACCACCACCGTTCTCAACGCAGCACCGAATGACAGAAGCGGCACGGCTTCCGGCATCAACAATGCCGCTGCGCGTGTCGGCGGCCTCCTGGCCGTGGCCGCCCTCGGCCTGGCTTTCGGACCCGCCGGAGCATCGGCGGCCAAGGGTCCAACGCTGCTCGAAGCTTATCGCGTCGTGATGTTCGCGGCCGCCGCCCTGGCGGGCCTCAGCGCTCTCTCGGCAGCCTTCATGATCGAAGACGTTCGGCGAGAGCCCTGAGTGTCGTCCGCCTCAGGACCGAAATTCGACGCCGGGCAGAATGCACAGCATCTCGAACAGCAGATTGGCCGCCGCCAGCGCCGTGTTGCCGCTCGGGTCGTAGGGCGGCGAGACCTCGACGAGATCGCATCCGACAACTTCAAGCCCCTGGCAGCCCCGGATGATCTCGAGCGCCTGAACCGAGGTCAGCCCGCCGATCTCCGGCGTGCCGGTGCCGGGCGCGAAGGCGGGGTCGAGACTATCGATGTCGAAACTCAGATACACGGGCCGGTCCTTCAGCTGCTCCCGGACTTCCCCCATCAGCGGCTTGAGCGACTTGTGCCAGCATTCTTCCGCCTGGACCACGCGGAAACCCTGGCGCCGTGGCCAATCGAAATCATCGGCTGCATAGCCCGTGCCGCGCAGCCCGATCTGGACGCAGCGCCTGGTGTCGAGCAAACCGTCCTCGACCGCGCGGCGAAACGGTGTTCCATGCGCGATCCGCTCCCCGAACATGACTTCATTGATGTCGGCGTGGGCATCGACATGGACAAGGCCGACAGGGCCGTATTTCGCTGCCATCGCGCGCAGGATCGGATAAGTGATGGTGTGGTCGCCGCCAAGCGTGAGCGGTCGGCATTCATTGGCGATGATCCCCTCATAGGCGCCAGTGATGATGTCGACGCATCGCGGCAGGTTGAACGTGTCGACCGCAACGTCCCCGATATCGGCAACCATCAGGCTGTCGAAAGGCGCGGCTCTCGTGGCCATGTTGTAGGGCCTGATGAGGCACGACTCGGCCCGGATCTGCCGCGGGCCATAACGCGTTCCCGAGCGGTTCGAGGTCCCGATGTCGAGCGGCACGCCCACGAAGCAGGCGTCGAGACCGTCGGTGCCGCGCTGGGTCGCCAGACGCATCATGGTGGCCGGTCCGCCGAAACGCGGCATTTCATTGCCGCCCAAAGGCTGGTTGAATTTCTGTGCCATTGCGTTACCCATCGTCTCTCGGGCGTTCAGCGTCGCATAACAGGTGGTGGTCAAGGAAGAGAGTGATATGGCAGCCGAGGTCGCGATTGTCGTTGGCGTGGGTCCGGGGCTTGGGTCGTCGCTGGTGCGGTGTTTCGCCGGCGACGGAATGACCGTCGTCGCGGCGGCGCGGCATGCGTCCAAGCGCACCGAATTCAAATCCATGACGAATATCCGCCCCATGGACTGCGATGCTACCTCTCCTGGCGAGGTGGCCCGGCTTTTCGACCAGGCCGAGAGCACCTTGGCCCCGCCGGCCCTTGTCGTCTTCAATGTCGGTGCCTATCAGCGCGGCACGGTGAGCGAGACCGATCCGGTCGAGTTCGAGCGCTGCTGGCGGGTCGGCTGCTTCTCCGGCTTCCTCGTCGGGCGCGAAGCGGCACAGCGCATGATCAGGGCAGGGCAGGGCACCATCATCTTCACCGGCGCCACCGCCTCGCTCAGAGGAGGAGCCGGTTTCGTCAACCTGGCCTCGCCGAAATTCGGCCTGCGAGCGGTCGCGCAGAGCATGGCCCGGGAACTCGGACCCAAGGGTATCCACGTGGCCCATGTCATCATCGATGGCCAGATCCGCTCGCCGCGCTATGAGGCGCTGCTTGCCGAGCGCGGACCGGACTCGCTGCTCGAGCCAGACGAGATCGCCAGGTCCTATCTCATGCTCCATCGCCAGCAGCGCAGCGCCTGGACTTTCGAGCTCGATCTTCGCCCATGGGTCGAGCGGTTCTGAGTCGACGAAATGGCTCCCCGTGCAAGCGCGACCGTTCGACCGCTTCTCGTGATCGACGGCGATTCCTTCACCCACCGCTCCTATCACGCGGTTCCGAAGACCATCATGCGCAAGGGCAACAGGCCGGCTGGCGCCATCATCGGATTCGCCAACTTCCTGCTGCGGCTCTATCTCACCGAGATGCCGCGCGCCGTCCTGGTCGGATGGGATACGCTCGATGCGCCGACCTACCGACACCAGGCCTTTGCTGCCTATCAGGGCGGGCGCCGCTTCGATCCCGAGATCCTGGAACAGCTCGCGGTCCTGCCGGAATTCGTCGCTGCCTGCGGCTTCGCCAATGCCAAGGCACCCGGCTACGAGGCCGACGATTTCCTGGCCGCGGCGGTGGCTGCCGAAGAGCGCCGCCACGGGACGGCAGTCGTGGCAACCGGCGATCGCGATGCCTTCCAGCTCGCATCGGCAACGACGACCATCCTCCAGCCGGTGAAAGCCGGTGAGATGGCGCGCATTGGTCCGGCGGAGGTGCGTGAGCGCTATGGCGTCGAGCCGCGCCAGGTACCGGACTTCATCGCATTGCGCGGCGACCCCTCGGACGGCTTGCCGGGCGCCAAGGGCGTCGGCCCCAAGAGTGCCGCAAGCCTGCTTCAGAAATATCCGACCCTCGAGGATGCGATCGCCGACGGCAGGTTTGCAGCACAGGCAGAGGAACTGCGGCTCTTCCGCCGCATCGCAACGATGGATTCCTCCGCGCCGTTGCCTGAGCTGGACGATCAGAGGCCCACCTGGGACAAGGCTGCGGCACTCGCCAGGCATTGGGAGCTCAGGCAGCTGGCGACCCGTCTCGGCGACCTCGCCGCAGCCTCAATGCAGGCCGGGTCAACCTGACCATATCACGCTTTGGGCGGCGGGGCGCGGCTCAGGAGCTTGCGGAGCAGCCGCACGGCGGCCCAGCAGAACCCGATGACGACCAGAAGAGCAAGAAGAGGCGCCACAAGAGCCAGAAGCGAAACGAGGACCGCGCCCGTGTTTTCCGCCGTGGCGATGACCGAATTGCCGAGACCGCCCGTCAGCACCGTGGAATTGGCGCGGAGCACCGCCGAGACGCCTTGCATCAAGCCTGCCACGCCGCCGCCGGCGATGACCGCCGTTGTCCATTTGACGATGGGCGGCAGATCACCCATGGCCGCTGCCGCGACGACGGTTCCGGCGAGAAAGGCCGCCGGGGTTGCCAGGCTGTCCAGCAGATTGTCGAGGCCTGGTATGTAATAGGCGAGCATCTCGAGAATTGCCGCGACGCTGAGCATGATAAGCGCCGACGGCGTGCCCAGCCAGGCGAAACCCTCGCTGAGCGGAAAGTGCCCGGTATAGGCCGCCAGGCTTACGATCAGCATGGGGAGGAATACCCGGAAGCCCGTCGCTGCAGCAAGTCCCACGCCAAGCGCAATCGAAATTGCAAGATCAAGCTCGGACATTGATCTAGTCTGTGCCAAGTTCACACAACTGTCCATTCGAGAAGAGAGAGCCTTGTCGTGAGAGATCTTCAGAAGCCTGGCCGTTCCGTTGTCATGTCGCGCCATGGCATGGCTGCGAGCTCGCATCCTCTTTCCACCCTGACTGCGATCAATGTTCTGCAGGACGGCGGGAATGCCATGGATGCAGCTGTTGCGGCTTGCGCGGTGCAATGCGTTGTCGAGCCCGGGTCGACCGGCATCGGGGGTGACTGCTTTGCTCTTTACGCTCCGAGGGGCGAGGACCGGATCGTGGCCTTCAACGGCTCTGGCCGTGCTCCTGCCGGAGCAACGCTCGAACTCTGCCGGGCAACAGTCGGAACGCAGGAGATTCCCCGCAATTCGCCCTTTGCCGTCACCATTCCCGGCGCCGTCGATGCCTGGGAGCAGCTGCTCCGCGACCACGGAACACGGTCGCTTGCCGCCATGCTGCAACCTGCCATTGGCTTTGCGCGCGACGGTTACCCGGTGACTGAGCGCGTCCATTTCGACTGGACGCGGCAGGCTGATTTTCTCCGCCAGAACCCCAACGCACGACGCCTCCTTCTGGTCGATGGCGAGGCGCCGGCCATCGGCACCATTCATCGCCAGAAAGTGCTGGCGGACACTTTGGAGCGGATTGGCGAGGGCGGAAGAGACGCATTCTACACCGGACCCGTTGCCGAGGACATGGTCGACTACCTGCGCGAGCTCGGAGGCCCGCACACGCTCTCCGACTTTGCCGAGGCGCGCGGCGAATATGTTGCGCCGATCCGCACCAGTTATCGCGGGCATGACGTCGTGGAGTGCCCGCCCAATGGTCAAGGCATCATCGCGCTGCTCATCCTCAACATTCTCGCCGCCACGCCAATCCATCCGGACCCGCTGTCGGTCGAGCGCTATCATCTGGAGATCGAAGCCTGTCGCCTGGCCTATGCCGTGCGCGATGCGGCGATCGGCGACCCGAAGCACAGCCGCATCGGCGTCGCGGAGATTCTCTCCGAGCGATTTGCCCGCGAGCTTCGTTCGAAGATAGCCCATGGCAACATATCGGATCTGGGAACGCATCCGGCGCAGCACCCCCGCAGCAGCACTGTCTATATCAGCGTCGTGGACAAGGACCGCAATGCGGCGAGCTTCATCAACTCGCTGTTCGACAACTTCGGATCAGGTCTCGTCGCTCCGAGGAGCGGTGTTGTCCTGCACGACCGAGGCATCTGCTTCTCCTTGGCGCTCGGACATGCCAACGCCATCGGCCCGGGGAAGAGGCCGCTGCACACCATCATTCCTGCCATGTTGGTCAAGGACGGACGGGTTCGCATGTCCTTCGGCGTGATGGGTGGCGATTACCAGGCGATCGGTCATGCATCCTTTCTCTCCAACGTGCTGGATTACGCCATGGACATCCAGTCGGCGATGAGTGTGCCGCGCGTTTTTCCTCTGCCTGGTACAAAGAACATCGAGATCGAGCTGACGATGCCTTCGGAGGTGACCTCCGCTCTGCAGGGTATGGGGTATGAGCTGATCGACAGACCGGCACCGATCGGTGGTGCGCAGGCGATCGCCATCGATTGGGAAAATGCCGTTCTCTCCGGCGCTTCCGATCCGCGCAAGGACGGTTGTGCGATCGGCTATTGATGCCCTGGGTTTTGGCACGTCATCGATCGCCCACAGATGGTCCGGGGTGGGTCATAAACCAGCCGTCATTGACCGTCAGAACGAGGGCCAGGGCGGTTCATCGATGTAAGAGGGGATCCTGATGAGGCCGCACAGGCTGCACTCATTACACAACTCTTATGCTTCCGAACTCTCGGCGATGCGCGATGCGTTAAGTCACACACATTCGCACGCCAACAATCTTGGTACGTCCGATCACGATCATCTGCTGGGCGACGCTTCGCGCGACGTCTTGATGGGCCGTGGCGGCCCCGACGCGATCGCCGGCAAGGCCGGCAACGACATGCTTCTTGGCGGAGCCGAGAACGACACGCTCTGGGGTGGTTCGGGCAACGACAGGCTGAAGGGCGGCGGCGGCGATGACCTGCTTGTCGGCGGCTTCGGCTCGGACTCGATGAAGGGCGGAATCGGCAACGACACGCTTCTCAGCCGCTCCGATGCGGGCGAGACGCCGGCCGCGCAGGGTGGCGTCCAAGTCTTTGGAAACGAGCCATTTTCTGCCTCCGACGACGTCCTGCAGGGCGGCGCCGGGGCGGACCGGTTTCGCTTCGAGCTGACGCTCAATGGCCGCGAGGATATCGTTGCGAAGCACGTCAATGCCGATGGCACGATCGACTGGGCAGGTGTCACCGGCGAGAACAATGTCGTGCACGATCACTGGGTCGAGAGCATCGGCGACGATGTCATTCTCGACTTCAACCGAGCTGCCGGCGACAAGATCGAGATTGCCGGTCACACCGTCGGCATGCGCGACATCACCTATGGCGATTCCAATGGCGATGGTGTCGACGACTACAGCCTGATCACGCTCTACTCCAACCAGGGCGCCGGTGCCCACAATGGTGACGACCTCGGAACGATCAAGGTGTTCGGCGACCACGTCACCGCCAACGACGTGCAGCTCGATGCAGGCGTGACTTACGGTGCGTACAACACGCTGGCCGAAGGGCCCCACATGTTCGAGGACGACGGTGTCCTTGTGGGCGGCGCCAGCGACGGCGGTCATCACATGGAAATGACCTGAGCGCCCTGAAACGTCTCGCTTGATTTAGCCATCCCTTGTCCAGGCAGCGCCCGCCAGCGAGCGGGCGCTGCCGAGGGAGAGTGTGAGCGCCGACATCCATCACGATGGATGCCGAACGAGTTGTGTTGTCATCATGTCGAAGTCCCCCCTGCTTCTCGTGCATCTTCTCGGGGTCGCGCTTTCTGTCGGCTCCGTGCTTATTCTCGACCTCCGTCTGGCCACGTTGCTTCTCGGCCGCCGAGTCAACAGCTTCGATGTCAAATTGATCGAGTTGCTGACACCGCTTGTCAGGATCGGTCTTGCGCTACTGTGGCTGTCCGGCCTCGGCTTTCTTGCATACTACTCCTTCTACGACCCGCATCTCCTGGCCAATCCCAAGCTCCACGCCAAGATCCTGATCGTGGTCCTGCTGACCATCAATGGCATCGTGGTAGAGAAGTTCTGCCTGCCGGCAGTGATGCGCAACAAGGGAAGACCGTTCTTCGCCTGTCTCAATCTCCTCGAGCGCTCCGAGGTGATCGCGGTTGCCGCCATATCGGCGGTGAGTTGGTACTTCGTCGTCGCGCTCGGCGTCGTGAAAGAGCTCAATTTCGCCGTCGGGGCGGTATCGATCCTCGAGGTCTACGGGCTCCTGCTGGCCGCCGCAATTGTTGCCGGCGTGGCGATCGTCTGGATTCTGCCCGGCCGCGCCGGCGCGATCGCCGCCATGCTGCCCCGCGCATCCTTGCCGCCGCATATGGGCAGAAAGCGACAGCGCCGATCCGAGCCGCAGATCGCCGACATGCCGAGCCATGTGATCGGCTGCGCTCGTAGCGCCTTCATCGGCGTCGGTGCGTTCAGCCTGATCATCAATCTGCTGATGCTGACCACATCGCTCTACATGATGCAGATCTTCGACCGGGTGCTCTCCGGTCAAAGCCGCCAGACGCTGTTGTATCTGAGCATCATCGCCATCATGGCAGTGGCCATGCTGGGAACTCTCGACCTTATCCGTTCACGGATACTCAGCCGTATCGGCAGCTGGGTCGAGCGATCGCTGTCATGTGCGGTCTATCTCAAGGGATTGGACAACGCGCTGATCGGTCGACCGTACCGGACCGAGGCTTTGCGCGACCTGGGCGCGGTCAGAAGCTTTCTGAGCACCGCCGGCATCCTGGCGCTGTTCGATGCGCCCTGGGTGCCGGTGTATCTCGGCATGGTTTACCTGCTCAACCCCTTGCTCGGCCACATCGCGTTGGCTGGCGCGATCCTGCTGGTCGGCCTCGCCTATGCGACCGACCGCTTCACTGCCGGCATCCTCAAGCAGGCCAAGGTCGCCTCGGGAGCGGGACTGCGCCACGCCGAATCGACCTTCCGCAATGCCGAAGTCATTCACGGCATGGGCATGGGGCAGGCCCTGGCGAAGCTCTGGCAAGGGTTGAACAAGGAGGCGATCGCCCTTGGCGAGGCTGCGAGCGACCGCGGCGGCATGATCAGCGCCTCGTCCAAGTTTCTGCGGCTTGCTCTGCAAATCGTCGTGCTCGGAGCCGGTGCCGTGCTGGTCCTCGACCACCAGCTCACCGCCGGCGGGATGATCGCGGCGTCGATCATCATGGGGCGCGCTCTGGCTCCCGTCGAGCAGTCGGTCGGCACTTGGAAACACACCGTTGCGGCGCGCAATGCCTGGCAGCGCCTGTGCGAGCTGCTGCGCCAGCGACCGCTTCACGTACAGGCCATCACCCTGCCACGGCCCATCGGCCATCTGACCATCGAGGGAGTGACCTATTGTCCGCCGGGCTGCACCGAGCCGGTGCTGCGCGGCCTCACGCTGGAGGCGCGGCCCGGCGAAGTGCTCGCCATAACCGGACCGTCGGCTGCCGGAAAATCCACCCTCGCACGATTGATCGTCGGCCTGGCGCGACCGCAAGCGGGCGCGATCAGGCTTGACGGCGCCGAGGTCGGCAGCCTCGATCGTCGCCACTTCGGCCGCTACATCGGTTATCTGCCGCAGGATGTCGAGCTGTTTCCCGGCTCGGTCTACCGCAACATCGCCCGCATGACCAGCGGCACGCCGAGCGAGGTCATCGAAGCGGCGCATCTTGCTGGCGTCCATGAAATGATCCTGAGGCTGCCCATGGGCTATGACACCGAGATCGGCGAGCAGGGATCGGCGTTGTCGGGCGGTCAGCGGCAGCGTATCGCGCTCGCCCGGGCGATCTACGGCGAGCCGGTTCTGCTCGTGATGGACGAGCCGAATGCCAGCCTCGATACCGCCGGCGAGGACGCGCTTGCCCGGGCGATCCAATCGCTGAAGCAGCGCCGTTCCACCGTCATCGTCATCGCGCATCGCCCGGGGCTTCTCAACCATGCCGACAGAATTGCCGTTCTCAATGGCGGCCGGCTCGACATGATCGGCGCGCGCGACGAGGTGATGGCCCGGATTGCCACGTCAGGGCCGGCACGGCGCGGGCCCGCCCAGGTCAGGATGATCCGATGAAGCCCGCTGCCGTCGGCCCACCGCCGGTTCATCGCTATATCCGGACCGGCCTTGGCGTCTGCGTGTTCGGGCTCGGGTCGTTCGTGCTGTGGGCGGCGCTGGCGCCGCTGACGAGCGCCGCCATGGCGCCCGGCGTCGTCAAGGCGAGCAGCCACGTCAAGACGGTCCAGCATTATGACGGCGGCATCGTTTCGGAGATCCTGGTGCGCGATGGCGATCATGTCGCCGAGAACCAGCTGTTGATGCGGCTGCAAGGCACCGAGTTCGCCGCCGACTATGATGCTCTCGACCAGCGCATGATCGACTTCGAGACCCAGGAAGCCCGCCTGACCGCCCAGCGCGATCGAGCGGATGCCATCACCCTGCCGAAACGCATCGCGACGCGCTCGAGCGATCCCAAGGTCGTTGCCGCCCTTGCCGGACAGCAGCGGATCTTTGCCGATCAGGCGGCGACTCTGGCCAAGCAGGTCGATGTCTGGCGCTCCCGCATCGAGCAATATCGCACGCAGATCGCGGCGACCGAGCAGCAGAACCAGTCGCTCGGGCGTCAGATCGAACTCATGAACATCGAGCTGAAGGACGCGGCATCGTTGCTGGCCAAGGGTTATGAGCGCAAATCGCGCGTCTTCGAGATTGAAAGGCGGGCCGCCGGTCTCAAGGGCGACCTTGCCGGCAATCTTGGGCGCATCGCAGCTCTGAAGGAGCAGATCGGCGAGGCCGAGCTGCAGATCGAGGGGCTGATGTCGGCCCATGCAAAGGAGGTCTCCGAGGAGCTGCGCAGCGTAGAGGCCCAGCGTGCCGAAGTGGAGGAAGCGCTGCGCAAGGCGGCAAGCAAGGTGGCGAGGAGCGAGATCAGGGCGCCACAGGAGGGCACGATTCTCAATATGCGTGCCTTCGCTCCCGGCCAGGTGGTTTCACCCGGCGGCGCCCTTTTGGACATCGTGCCGAGCCGGGACGAGCTCGTCATCGAAGCCCGGGTCCAGCCGCTCGACATCGATGTGGTGCATCGCGGGCTCAAGGCCAATGTCCGCTTCGTCGCCTTCAAGCAGCGGATCACCCCGACCCTCGACGGCGAGGTCACGCGGGTGTCGGCCGACGCGTTCACCGACGAGCGTTCCGGCCAGCCGTTCTTCACTGCGACCGTCAGGGTCGATGAAGCCGAGCTCAAGCGCCTGCCTCAGGTCAAGCTCTATTCGGGAATGCCGACCGAGGTTGCCATCATCACCGGCAATCGCACGCTGCTCGACTATCTCCTCCAGCCATTCACCGACAGTTTCGCCCATGCCCTTAAAGAGGACTAACCTCGCAGCAACGCTCCTCATGCTGTCTGCCGCTGCCGTTGCCCCGCAGCCGCTGCGTGGCGCCGACACGGTGTCGATTGCCCAGGCCCTCGCCTTCGCCCATGCCGGCAATCCCGCCTTGCGCGCCGAACGCGCCCGCCAGCGCGCCACTGACGAGGCGGTGCCGCAAGCCCTCTCGGGCTGGCGCCCCGTCATCACCGCCGAGGCCAATGCCGGGAGCGCCTGGGTCAATTCGAACCGCGGCAAGGGCCACGACAGGCAGCCTCTTGGCGCCGCCATCACCCTGTCCCAGCCGGTCTTTCGCGGCTTTCGCACTGTGAGCGGCACGGCGCGTGCCGAGGCTATCGTCAACGCCG
>DATAOT010000235.1:0-19455 GCA_036265615.1 Aestuariivirgaceae bacterium | reverse complement strand
GGGCGGGCGCCGAGCTCAATGCCGATCGGCAGGCCGTTGGAGTGCTGCGCGAGCGGCAGCGACAGGGCGGGCGCGCCGGCCACGTTGTACATGAAGCAGTACTGCACCGGCCGCTCGGAATGGACCATCCATTCGATCAGGCTCATGTCCCTGATGTTCATGCCATAGGGCCCGAGCGGCGGGGCGGTCTCGGCGCAGGTCGGCGTCAGCAGCACGTCGTGGCGCGTAAAGAAGGCACCGAGCTTGCGACGGCTGGCGTTGAGCCAGTCCAGGCCGTCGAGGAAACGATAGGGATCCATGGTCTTGGCGAACTTGTAGGTCTCCCAGGTGATCGGCTCGAGCGTGTCGGGACCAGGGGTGCGGCCGGTCCTGGAGCCGAGCTGATCGAGCCAGCGGTGGAAGCCGAAGAACCAGATCCAGACCATCTCCTTGGACGCCTGCTCCTGGTCGAAGGGAATATCGGCCTGCTCGACATGATGGCCCAAGTCCTCGAGGACCTTGGCGGTACGGCGGACCGCAGCAGCGATTTCGGGGTCGATCGGTGCGCCGACAAACGGCTTCACCGAGTAAGCGACTCTCAGCGGCTCGAGGGAACGTTCGAGCCATTGACGGTAGGGCCCCGCGGGCTTCGCGGGAACGAAGGGATCGCCGGGCTGCGGCACGGCGAGGCAGTCGAGCAAGGCTGCGGTGTCCCGCATCGTGCGCGTCTGGGCGAAGGTCATGGACAGGCCGTAGCCGCCTTCGGCGAGCCTTGGGCCGGACGAGATCCGCCCGCGCGAGGGCTTGAGCCCGATGCCTCCGCACCACGCTGCAGGGATGCGGATCGAGCCGGCAATATCGGAGCCATGGGCGAGCGGGACGAGGCCGGCACTCACCGCCGCAGCGCCGCCGCCCGTCGAGCCGCCGGCCGATCGGCCGGTCATCCACGGCGTGTGGGTCGCGCCGTAGAGAAGGTTCTCGGACGAGGAGGCCATGGAGAATTCCGGCGTGTTGGTCCGGCCGATGATGTTGAGCCCGGCTGCCCGCAGCAGCTTCGCATAATAGGTATCGACCTCGGCCACGAGGCCGGCGCACAGGCGTGAGCCGAACTCGATCTTGCGGCCTTGCTCATGGCCGCCGACATCCTTGATGAGAAACGGCACGCCGCGAAACGGACCGTTGCCGAGCGGCGATTCATCGAGCGAATCGACGCGGTCGTGATAAAGCTCGATGACGGCGTTGATGGCCGGATTGACGGCGGCGATCGCATCGGCGGCGACAGTGGCAAGCTCGCGCGGCGTGACCTCGCCAGTCTTCACAAGCTCGGCCAGAGCGAGGCCGTCACGGCGGGCGTATTCGTCGATTCTCATTATCGGAAGTCCCTTCGGGTCGATGAGGCATAAGGCAATAGGCAATAGGCAGTTGACCGAGCTCTTCCCTACTGCCTACTGCCTACTGCCTCTCACTCTTACCTCAGCACGAACGGATCGGCGAGCGGGGCATCGGAGGTGTTGATCCAGACCGCCTTGGTGCGGGTGTAGTCGTAGATCGTATCGAGGCCGCCCTCGCGGCCATGGCCGGTCAGCCGGTTGCCGCCGAACGGCACGATCGGCGAGACCGCACGGTAGGTGTTGACCCAGACGATGCCCGAGCGCAGGCGGGCGATCATCCGATGGGCGCGCGCCAGGTTGGTGGTGAACACGCCGGCCGCGAAGGCGTAGTGGCTGTCATTGGCAAGACGCACGGCCTCCGCCTCGTCGCGGAAGGTCAGGACGGTCAGCACCGGGCCGAAGAGCTCCTGGCGCACGCAGGCGACGTCCTGGCTCGGCGCGGCAATCACCGTCGGCTCATAGTAGAAGCCGTCCGGAAAAGCGGATGGTGCCCTGCCGCCGGTCACCAGCGTTGCGCCCTGGTCGATGCTCTCGGACACGATCGCGCCGATGCGCTCGCGCTGGCGGCGGGTGGCGAGCGGCCCCATCTCGGTCGCCGGATCGAGCGGCGGACCGATGCGGATGGCGCGGGCCCGCTCGCCGAGCCGGGCAATGAACGCATCGGCCATCCCCTCCTCGACCAACAGCCGCGAGCCGGCGACGCAGGACTGGCCGGTCGCCCCGAAGATACCGGCGACGACGCCATTGGCGGCCGAGTCGATGTCGGCATCACCGAAGATGACGATCGGCGACTTGCCGCCAAGCTCGAGGGTGGTGACGGCGAAGTTCTCGGCGGTGTTGCGCACCACGTGGCGCGCCGTCTCCGGCCCGCCGGTGAAGGCGACGCGCGACACCAGGGGATGCGAGGTCAAGGTCGCGCCGCAGTCATTGCCGAAACCGGTGATGACATTGACGACACCTTTGGGGAAGCCGGCCTCGTCGATCAGCTTGGCGAAATGGAGAAGCGGCGCCGGCCCATCCTCGGAGGCCTTGAGCACGACCGTGTTGCCGGCAGCCAGCGCCGGCCCGACCTTGGCGGCCGACAGGAAGAGCTGGTTGTTCCAGGGCACGATCGCGGCGACCACGCCGAGCGGCTCGCGCCGCGTGTAGACTTCGAGGTCGGGCTTGTCGATGGGCAGCACCGATCCCTCGATCTTGTCGGCAAGGCCGGCGAAGTAGCGGTAATATTCGGCGACATAGGCGACCACGGCGCGGGTCTCGCGGATGACCTTGCCGGTATCGCGGGTCTCGAGCTCCGCCAGGATCCCGGCGTCGCGGGCGACAAGGTCGGCGAGCCGGTACAGGAGCCGGCCGCGGGCAGAGGCGGTCAGCGCCGGCCAGGGACCTTCGGCGAAGGCGCACCAGGCGGCCATCACGGCGCGGTCGGTATCGCCGGCAGAAGCCGCCGGCATCAGCGCCCAGGGTTCCCCGGTGGCCGGGTCGAGGCTTTCGAAGACCGCCCCCCTGGCGGCATCGACGAACTCTCCATCAATAAAGAGCCTGAACTTGTCCATGGTGCTTTCTAGACCTCTTGTGCCCTGGGATCGAGGAAATGCGCCTCTCGAGGGGTGGCGAGTTCAGCGCCGCGGACCGCGCCGGTCAGGCTGTGGCGGCGTCCTTCTCCTTGGACATTTCCTCCATGTCGAGATAGCGGTTGCCGATCCGCGGATGGGCGCGGCCGGTGGCGGCGCCGCCCAGAGCCACAACGATCTCGTCCGGAAGCGGCGCATCGGCAATGGCGAATTCGAGAGTGAGATAGTGCGAGCGGAACCCCTCGTCGGTCTTGTGCATCATCGGGATCTGGATCGAGCAGCCGGCCGGCCCGCGCTTGTTGGTGAAGGACAGGTAGGAGGTCCCGCCGACGGCCTCGCGGAAGCGGTTGCCGAAGCGCAGGGTATGGATGAAGCCGGAGGCATGCTCGATCTCGCCATCGAGGCCGACGACGGCCGCCTTGCCATAGGCCTCGAGCTTGGGGGCGCCGCCGAGCTCGTCGAGCAGCATGGGAACGAGGACGTCGGCAAGGCCGGGCGCCGCCTCGAGGATGACGGGCCGCAGATCCTCGACGAAACCTTTACCCGCCCAAGGGTTGGCGATCACCGCAGCGGCTGCCACCATCAAGACGGGAGTCTCGGCCGGCCTGCCACCTTCGATGAAAGTGGTCTCGGTGAATTTCACGGTCTTGCGGATGATGGCGGGCATGGCATTGTCCTTGGGTCTCGAGCGTGATCCGAGAACCGAAACGGTCCGGAGTCAAGGCGCTGGCGAGAGCGGTCCTTTCGTGATCGCGCGCGCTCCCCTATCCTGCAAGCATGAGCAACGCATCGATATTTCATCCCGATTTCAAAGCGCGCCCGTTCTGGTGGGAAGCCTATGAACCAAAAGCGGAGACGCTCACCGATGTGCCATCGCAGGCGCGGGTGGCCATCATCGGGGCCGGCTATGCCGGGCTTGCGGCAGCGCTGCAGCTGGCCAAGGAGGGCATCGATGCGGTGGTTCTGGAAGCGGCGCAGCCTGGCTTCGGCGCGTCCACCCGCAATGGCGGGATGGTGTCGGGCGGGGTCACCGTCGGCAAGCGCTATTCCGGCAAGGATGAGCCCGAAAGGCTGGCCGAGCTTTATGCCGCAGCCGCCGACAGCTTCGGCCTTGTCGAGCGCCTGATCGAGGACGAGGGCATCGACTGCGAATGGACCAGATCGGGGCGCTTCGGCGGTGCCTGGTGCCGGGCACATTACCGGGCGCTCGAAGCCAAGGTCGAGCCCCTCAACCGCCATGCCCAGGCCGGCGCCTCCATGCTGGAGCCCGAGCGCCAGCGCGAGGAGATCGGCTCCGACTATTATCACGGCGGGCTGGTGGTCAGGCGCGCCGCCCACCTTCATCCGGCTAAATATTTCGCCGGCCTCTCTCGGATCGCGCGCGAGCGCGGCGCCGTGGTGTGCGCCGAGGCGCCGGTCACCAGGCTCGACCGCCAGGGTGCCGGCTGGCTGGTCGAAACCGGGCGCGGCACGGTGCGGGCCGGCGACGTCATCGTGGCAACCAACGGCTACACCGGCACGGTGACACCGGCTCTGCGGCGGCGGGTGATCCCCGTCAACTCCTACATCATCGCGACCGAGGAGCTGCCGGGCGACCTCGCCGCAAGCCTCATGCCGCGGAACAAGTCGATCTACGATACGCGCCGGCTTCTCACCTACTACCGCATGTCGGGTGACCGGCGGCGGCTGATCTTCGGCGGTCGCGCGAGCTTCAGGGCCACCGACCCGGTCGAGACAGCGCCGCGCCTTCATCGCTTCATGACGGACCGCTTTCCGCAGCTTGCCGGCACCCGCATCACCCACGCCTGGACCGGCAATGTCGCCTTCACCTTCGACGAGGCGCCGCATATGGGTAAACTCGAGGGCCTCCATTACGCCCTTGGCTGCAACGGCTCGGGCGTGGCCATGATGACCTATCTCGGGACCGAGACGGCACGCAAGGTGGCGGGCCGCACCAACCGGCGGAACGCTTTCGACACCGAAAGCTTTCCCGACCATTGGGGTTACGACGGCAATCCCTGGTTCGTGCCGGTGCTGGGCGAGTACCTTAGGGCGCGCGACTGGCTCGACCGTCATTTCAACTGAGTGGCCCGGCTTCGGCAATGGCGACGGAGATCGAGCGCAAATTCCTGGTGGCGGGTCATGGCTGGCGCGAGCGCGTGCAAAGCAAAAGCCGGATCCGGCAAGGATATCTGTCCCGCGAAGGCCGGGCCAGCGTCAGGGTGCGGGTGATCGACGGCGCACGCGCCACGCTCACCATCAAGGCAGCCAAGGGCGGCTTCAGCCGCCATGAGTTCGAGTATCCCATCCCGATTGCCGATGGCGAGGCGCTGCTCGAATTCTGTGCCGGTTATCTGATCGACAAGGTGCGCCATCGGGTCGATGTCGCCGGGCGGATCTGGGAGATCGACGTGTTCGAGGACGAGAATGCCGGCCTCGTCATTGCCGAGGTCGAACTCGGTTCCGAAGGCGACACGCTGGTCATGCCGGAGTGGGCGGGACGGGAGATTACCGAGGATCGGCGCTACTACAATGCCGGCCTGGCACGGCTGCCATTCACCCGCTGGAGTTGAGCTCGACCGCGATCCTGGCGCCGGGTCAGCCGCAGCGCGCCTGCAGCTCCCAGGCGCTGCCGTTGTGGCGCGTGCTGTTGGCGACGATGTGCCCTTTCTGCCGGTCGGGGCAGGCGAAGTGGCGCACCGCCGAGGCGGCGATCGCCTCCACGACCTTGCGGTCGCCAGGCGTGCCGCCCAGGGGGCGGCCGCCGCTGCCCGACACGGTCATGTCATAGACATTGGCAATGGCATTGAAGGTGAAGGAAACCTCATATTGCTGGCCGTTGTAGAACACCGGCTCGGTTTGGCGCTGGCCGCTTTGATAGGGCGAGGACACCACCGTCACCGCATTCTTCTGGCTGGCGCAGGCCGCCAGCACCATGCCGACCACGACAACCGCCAAGCCCCGCCCCGTCATGCTACCGGCCCCTGATTCCGTTCCCCTGAAGCGGCGGGAGTTTGCGCTCCCTCGCTTCACCGGGCAAGCAGGGCATGGCATAGAAGCGCAAAACCATCCCCAGCTCCTGGAAATTGGCCATGCCCCATGACGCCGTCAAAGCCGTGTCGCGCCGCACCGCAGAACTCGGGGAAGCGGCAATCCAGCACATGGCACAACGCGCCCGGGCGCTCCAGGCAGCGGGGCGGTCGATCATCAATCTGTCGATCGGCGAGCCGGATTTTGCAACGCCGGCGCATATTTGTGCGGCGGCGGGCCGGGCGATCGCCGACGGCTTCACCCATTATGCACCGATTGCCGGCTTTCCCGAACTGCGCGAGGCGATCGTCGGCAAGCTCAAGACGGAGAACGGGCTCGACTACCAGGCGTCCGAGGTCGTCGTCTCCAACGGGGCCAAGCAGGCGATCACCAATGCCGCCTTCGCGACAATCGATCCGCTGGACGAGGTGATCCTTATCGCCCCCTTCTGGTCGTCCTACGAGCAGATCGCCTCGCTGGCGGGGGGGCGCCCAGTGGTGCTGAGGACGCGCAGCGAGGACGGATTCAAGCTGCGGCCGGAGGATTTGGCCGAGGCGCTGACGCCGCGTTCCAAGCTCATGATCCTGAATGCGCCCGGCAATCCGAGCGGCGCGCTGTACGAGCCGGCGGAGCTGGCCGCGCTCGCCGGCGTGGTGGCGAGGCATCCGCGGCTGCTCGTGATCTCGGACGAGGTCTATGAATATTTCGCCTATGAGGGGCAGCCGACGTCCTTTGCGACGCTTCCCGGCATGCGGCAGCGCACGATCACCGTCAACGGCTTCTCCAAAGGCTTCGCGATGACCGGCTGGCGTCTCGGCTATGCCGCAGCGCCACTGCCGATCGCCAACGCGATGGCGAAGATCCAGGGCGCCTTCACTGCCGGGGCGAACGCCTTCGTGCAGAAGGCGGCGGTGGCGGCGCTCGCCGGCGGTCGGGGCGACGTCGAAACGATGCGCACCGTCTATCGCCGCCGGCGCGATCTGGTGACGCGCACGCTTGCCGCGATCAAGGGCGTCCGCTTCGTCCCGCCGCCGGGCAGCTTCTATGCCTTTCCGGATGTCTCGGCGCTGCTGCCGGCGCGCGATGGCGGGCAGCCGATCGAGACTGTGGATCAGCTTTGCGACCGGCTGCTCGATGTCCATGGAGTGGCAGTGGTGCCGGGCTCGTCCTTCGGCGATGCCGGCTGCTTCCGGATCTCCTTCGCAGCGAGCGATGAGGCACTCGCCGAAGGCCTGTCGCGCATCGGCCGCGCTCTCGCGGCACTTGACCCCACGAGCCCGCGGGCGCGAAATGCCAAGTCATGAAACCGTACTTCATCCAGGTCAAATGCGAGCTCGGCCGGGCGTATGAGGTGGCGATGGCGATCGCCGATGCCGAGATCGCGTCCGAGATCTATTCGACCGCCGGCGGCTTCGATCTCCTGGTCAAGTTCTACCTGCCGGAGGGCGAGGATGTGGGGCACTTCGTCAACACGCGCATCCACAGCATCCCGGGGGTGAGGGACACCTACACGATCGTGACCTATCGCGCATTTTGACGGCATGATGACGAATATCGTGAGGGCGACAGAATCGGCCTTGTGTTTTCCGCCCCGCGGACTTAGGAGTGGCGGCGCAAGCGCGGGTTGCGGCATGCTTACAAGAATAGGTTGCAGTCGGGGGACATGGCGGCAATGGAGTCGGTGCTCCAGGAGATCGGCGGCGTGAACTGGGAATATTTCACTCAGCAGCTCATCAACGGCGTCACCCTCGGCTCGATCTACGGCTTGATCGCGATCGGCTACACGATGGTGTACGGCATCATCGGCATGATCAATTTCGCTCATGGCGACATCTTCATGGTGGGCGCATTCATCGCCCTCATCACCATCATCGCGCTCGGACTGACGGCGTCGGCAGGGCTGCCGGTGCTGATGCTGGCGCTTCTCCTGGTGCTTGCCATCGCGATGATCATCACCTCGGTCTACAACTGGACGGTCGAGCGGGTGGCGTATCGGCCGCTGCGGGGATCGTTCCGCCTGGCCCCGTTGATCTCGGCGATCGGCATGTCCATCGTGCTGCAGGAATTCGTGCGCATCAACCAGGGGGCGCGGCCGAAGCCAATGCCGCCGCTGATCATTGGCAATTTCCAGCTGATGGAGCGGCCGGCCGACCTCGGCGGCTTCGTGGTGTCGCTGTCCTATATCCAGATCATGATCATCATGACGACGGTGCTGCTGATGGCGGTGTTCAGCATCATCATCGCGCGCACGCCGCTCGGTCGGGCTCAGCGGGCATGCGAGCAGGATCGGCGGATGGCTTCGCTGCTCGGTGTGGATGTCGACCGGACCATCTCGATCACCTTCATCATGGGGGCGGCGCTGGCGGCGGTGGCCGGGCTGATGTTCCAGCTCTATTACGGGGTGATCGACTTCTATATCGGCTTCCTCGCCGGGGTGAAGGCGTTCACTGCCGCGGTTCTCGGCGGAATCGGGTCGCTGCCGGGCGCGATGCTCGGCGGCCTCATCATCGGTCTCATCGAGACGCTGTGGGGAGCCTACTTTCCGATCGAATACAAGGACGTCGCGGCCTTCGCCATGCTTGCGCTCGTGCTCATCTTCTTGCCGCACGGGCTGCTCGGCAAACCGGAAGTCGAAAAGGTCTGAGCCATGGCCGAAACCACTGGCAGCGGCCAGCGCAAGAGCCTCGGCGCGATTCTGCTCGATTGCGCCATTGCGGGCCTGATCACCTTCGTGATCGCGGCGCCGATCATGGGGCTGCGCACCGCCAATACGCCCGGCGGCATGACGCTGGACCAGCATTGGGGCAACGTGCTCACAGCCGTGCTGGTGGTGTTCTTCGGCCGGCTCGTGCTGCAGCTCTTCGTATGGAACCGCACGGAAAGCGGCAGCGGCTTCTGGCAGCTCGTGATCCGCCTGGTGCTCGCCGGGCTCGTCGGCTTCGCGGTGGGCTCGGCGGTGTGCTTCCTGACGCTCGGCTCGGACACCGTCTCGCTCGGCGAGGCGATGGAGCATGCGCTGCTGGCGGTGCCATGGAACATCGCGACGCTGCTCTTCGCCATTGCGGTGTTCTCGCTGTCCTATGGCATGTTTCCGCGCAAGGCCGCAGGCCAAGAGGCGCCGGCTGTGGCGAGCGCGCTCGAGCCGCTGGGCGACCTGTTCAAGCTGGCGCTGCTCGTCGTTGCGATCGCGCTCCCCTTCATGCCGTGGACCGACCGCTACATCCTCGATCTCGGGATCCTCATCCTCACCTACATCATGCTGGGCTGGGGGCTCAATGTGGTGGTCGGCCTCGCCGGGCTCCTCGATCTCGGCTATGTGGCGTTTTATGCGGTCGGGGCGTATTCCTACGCGCTGCTCGCGACAAACTATTTCCCGCTGTGGTTTCCCGACTGGCTGATGCCCTTTGCGTTCTGGATCGCCCTGCCGCTCGCCGGGATGCTGGCGGCGCTGTGGGGGATCATGCTCGGCTTCCCGGTGCTGCGGCTCAGGGGGGATTATCTCGCCATCGTCACGCTGGCCTTCGGCGAGATCATCCGCGTTGTGCTGACCAACTGGGCCGATTTCACGGGCGGCCCGAACGGCATCAGCGGCATTCCGCGGCCGACCTTCTTCGGCATTCCCCTCGATTCGAGCGATCAGGGTCTCGCGGCGCGGATCGGCATTCCCTATGCGCCGATCCAGCGCATCATCTTTCTCTATTACATCATTCTCGGGCTTGCGCTCGTCACCAACATGGTGACGCTCAGGCTGCGGACACTGCCGCTCGGCCGCGCCTGGGAGGCGCTGCGCGAGGATGAGATCGCCTGCCGGTCGCTCGGCATCAACACCACCAACACCAAGCTCACCGCCTTCGCCATCGGCGCCATGTTCGGCGGCTTTGCCGGCTCGTTCTTCGCCACCCGGCAAGGGTTCATCAGTCCCGAATCCTTCGTCTTCATGGAGTCGGCGCTGATCCTCGCGATCGTCGTGCTGGGCGGGCTCGGCTCGCAGATCGGCGTGGTGATCTCGGCCATCGTGATGATCGGCGGCTTCGAGGCCTTTCGCAATCTCGACTTCCTGCGGTCGGTGTTCGGCCCCGATTTCGATCCGGCGCAATACCGCATGATCGTGTTCGGTCTCGCCATGGTGTCGATCATGATCTGGCGGCCGCGCGGGCTGGTGACGCGGCGCGAACCGTCGATCTATCTCAAGGAGCGCAAGGCGGTGTCGGGCGAGCTCGTTGCCGAGGGGCGGGGCTGATGGCGGGTCCGCTCCTCACGGTCGAGCATCTGACCATGCGGTTCGGTGGTCTGACCGCGGTGAGCGACCTGAGCTTCGAGGCGCAGTCGGGTGAGATCACCGCCATCATCGGTCCGAACGGCGCGGGCAAGACAACGCTGTTCAACTGCATCACCGGCTTCTACAAGCCGACCGAAGGCCGGATCACGCTCGAGCATGAGGGCGGCTCGACCTATCTGCTCGAGCGGATGGACGATTTTCGCATCTCGCAATGGGCGAAGGTCGCGCGGACTTTCCAGAACATCCGCCTGTTCGCCGGCATGACGGTCCTCGAAAACCTGATCGTGGCGCAGCACAACACGCTGATGCGGGCGTCCGGCTTCACCATTGCCGGCATATTGGGGCTGCCCGTTTACCGCAATGCCGAGCGACAGGCGACGGAAAAGGCGGTGCGGTGGCTCGAGCGCGTCGGGCTGGTCGAGCGGGCGGACGATCCCGCCGCCGACCTGCCCTATGGCGCCCAGCGCCGGCTCGAGATCGCCCGGGCGATGTGCACCGATCCGAAGCTGCTGTGCCTCGACGAGCCGGCGGCCGGGCTCAATCCGCGCGAGTCCGACGAGCTCAACCGGCTGCTGCTGTCGATCCGCAACGACATCGGCATCGGCATCCTGCTGATCGAGCACGACATGAGCGTGGTGATGGAGATTTCCGACCACATCGTCGTGCTCGACTATGGCGAGAAGATCGCTGACGGGGCGCCGCTCGCCATCCGCAACGACCCGACGGTGATCCGCGCCTATCTCGGGGTCGACGAGGAGGAGGAGGAGCCGGTGGTCGAGAAGCTGGTGGCGGAAGCGGTGAAGGGGGAGATCGCGCCGGCGGAGGTGGTCGTCGCGGCTGCCGATCCGGTGCCGGGGCCGCCGCCGGCAACCGAGGGCGGATCATGAGCGCACTGCTGAGCGTCGAGGGAGTCGATGCGTTCTACGGCAAGATCCAGGCGCTGCGGGGAGTCGACGTTGAGGTCAATCGGGGCGAGATCGTCACGCTGATCGGGTCGAACGGAGCCGGCAAGTCGACGCTGATGATGACGATCTTCGGCCAGCCGCGGGCGCGGTCTGGCCGCGTCGTGTTCGATGGCACCGAGATCACCAACCTGCCGGCGCATCTGATCGCTCGCCGCGGCATTGCCCAGGCGCCGGAGGGGCGGCGAATCTTTCCGCGGATGAGCGTGCTCGAGAATCTGCAGATGGGCGCCGGCCAGGCCGGCCAGCCACAGTTCGAGGAGGATCTCGGCCGGGTTTTCAAACTGTTCCCGATCCTCGAGAAGCGGCAGATGCAGCGCGGGGGCACGCTTTCGGGGGGCGAGCAGCAGATGCTGGCGATCGCCCGGGCACTGATGGCGCGGCCGCAGCTTCTGCTCCTGGACGAGCCGTCGCTCGGCCTGGCGCCCCTTATCGTGCGGCAGATCTTCGGGGTGATCCGCGAGCTGAATGCCAGCGAGGGCATGACGGTGTTCCTGGTCGAGCAGAACGCCTTCCACGCGCTCAAGCTCGCTCACCGGGCCTATGTCATGGTCAACGGGCGAATCACCATGAGCGGAACCGGCCGCGAGCTCCTGGCCAAGCCGGAGATCCGGGCCGCCTATCTGGAGGGTGGCAAGCATTGAACCAGAATGAAATCATGCGGCTGTTCGTCCAGGACAACTTCTGGGTTTTTCTCGTCCTGACCGTTGTCATCGGCGGTGGTGCGGCCTTCCTGGCCGGTCGGGCGCTGGCGATCAAATGGCGGCCGGTTTGGATGGCGGCGGCCTATATGATCCCGCTCGGCCTCGCCCTGCGTTTCTTCCACTATGCGCTGTTCCACGCCAAGCTGCTCAGCCTCCATTACTTCCTTACCGACACGGCGATCCTGATCGCCATGGCGCTGCTGGGCTACCGGCTCACCCGCGTCAAGCAGATGGTCCGCCAATATGGCTGGCTGTACGAGCGAGCGGGATTGCTGAGCTGGCGTGAAAAGGCTCCAGCACCGTAAGATTGCGAGGTTTTAACGGCCGGCAAGCCGGAATTTGCTTCCCAATCCGCTTCGCCTTGCTAAAAAGCAAAACCAAGGGGAAGCACAACCCCGAAAGGCCGATCGCGGCCGAAATCTTCAAGGGAGACTCTTCTATGAGGAAACTCATTCTGTCGGGCGTGGCGCTCGGCTTTTCGAGCATGCTGCTAGCCTCGACCGCCTGGGCCGATGTCCAGATCGCCACGGTCGGCCCGATCACCGGCCAATATGCGGCCTTCGGCGAGCAGATGAAGCGCGGCATCGAAATGGCGGTCAAGGACATCAATGCCGCCGGCGGCGTCAATGGCGAGAAGCTTGCGGTGAGCATCGGCGACGATGCCTGCGATCCCAAGCAGGCCGTCGCGGTGGCGAACCAGATGGTTTCGAAGGGCGTCATCTTCGTTGCCGGTCATTTCTGCTCGTCCTCGTCGATCCCGGCCTCCAAGGTCTATGCCGAGGAAAACGTGATCCAGATCACACCGGCTTCGACCAATCCGGCCTTTACCGATGCCGGCCTGTGGAACACGCACCGCACCTGCGGCCGCGACGATGCCCAGGGGAAGGTCGCAGGCGCCTATCTTGCCAAGGCCTATAACGGCAAGAAGGTCGCGATCATTCACGACAAGACGGCCTATGGCAAAGGCCTTGCCGACGAGACCAAGAAGGCGATGAACGCCGCCGGTCTGCAAGAGGCGATGTATGAGGCCTATACCGCCGGCGAGAAGGACTATACGTCGCTGGTCTCGAAGCTGAAGGAGGCCGGCGTCGATGCGGTCTATGTCGGCGGCTATCATACCGAAGGCGGGCTGATCCTGCGGCAGATGCGCGAGCAGGGAATGAAGGCCCAGATGATTTCGGGCGATGCCTTCAACACCGAAGAGTTCTGGTCCATCACGGGCCCGGCCGGCGAAGGCATGATCTTCACCTTCGCTCCCGAGCCGCGCAACTTCCCGACGGCCAAGAAGGTGGTCGAGGAGTTCAAGGCCTCGGGCTATGACCCGGAGGGATATACGCTCTACACCTATGCGGCGGTGCAGATGTGGGTTCAGGCCGCCAGCACGCTGAAGACCACCGACTCGCATAAGATCGCCGAATGGCTGAGGGCCGGCAATCCGGTGCAGACGGTGCTCGGCGAGATCAAGCTCGACAAGAAGGGCGACATCGTCGATGCGAAATATGTTTTCTACAAATTCCACGACGGCAAATACGCCGAGGATCCGAGCCTCGGCCAGTAACGCCTGACACGTGCTCCAATCTCCCCTCCGCTCGTCGGAGGGGAGATCGCCTTGCGATTGCCGAGGGGGCTCACTTGGTCAATGTCCATATCCATCAGTTTCGCGGCGGCGACGCGGTGGTCGATGCGGCGGCGCTCGAGCAGTTTCAGCAGCAATGGGCCACCTATCAGAAGCTCGTCGATTCCGATTCCGTGTCGCACCAGGCGGTGGGCGACCGTCTCGGCGCAGCTTTGAAAGACGGTTTTCAGCGACCGTTTCAGATACTCGAAATAGCCTGCGGTGATGCCAGCCTGATGCGGCGGGTGCTGCCGGGCACGGCGGCGGGTCATTATCACGGCATCGACCTTGCAGAACCGGCGCTGGAGCTCGCGGCGAAGAATCTCGCCGATGTGAGCTTCGCCGTCGATCTCGATCACCGCGATTTCGTCGCGGCGATGAACGAGCGGCAGGAGCCCGCCGATGTCTCCTTCTGCAGCCTGTCGATCCACCATCTGCCGACCGAGAACAAGCTCGAGCTGCTCGAGGCGATCCGCCGGTCGACGAGGTCGTTCCTGATGATCTACGAGCCGACGCGGCTCGATCAAGAGGACAGGGCCAGCTATCTCGATCGGTTCACGGCCGTGAACCGGCCGCTATGGACGATGTTGACATCGGCGGAATGGGACCAGATCGAGCACCATGTGCGCAGCTGCGACCTTCCCGAGACAAGCGAAGGGTGGCTGTCGCTCGGACGCGAGGCCGGCTTTGCGACGGCCCGCCAGATCTTCGTCGATCCGACGAATTTCTACCGGCTGTATCGGTACGATGTGTAGGCAATAGGCAATAGGCAATAGCCAGTGGGCTCTTCCCTACTGCCTACTGCCTATTGCTCAAACGCCGGCGCCACCTCCTCGATGAACCGCCGCAGCGACTGCTTCTTGCGCTCGAAGGTCATGCCGGAATCGATCCACAGGCTGAATTCGTCATAGCCGAGCTTTTCATAGACCTTGAGCCGCCGCACGACATCCGCGCTCGTGCCGATCACCTGATTGCGGCGCATCAGCGGCGCGGCATAGTTCTCCATGGCGTTCATCTCTTCGGCCGTCAGCTCCTGGATCAGCGCCTGGCGGACCGGCCGCTCGTTCTTGAACCAGGCGGCGAAATAGCAATAGAAGCGTTTCAGGTCCTCGGCGGCGTGGGCACAGTCCGCCTCGTCGCTGCCGACAAAGCCGTGCATCAGCAGCATGATCCTGGGCCGCCGGACCTCGGGATGGTTGGAGCAGGCCGCCTCGAAGCGTCCCATCAGCGCCTTGACCTCGTCATCTCCGGCGGCGAGCGGCGTCACCTGGACGTTGCAGCCATTGGCGACGGCAAACTCATGCGACATCGGATCGCGCGCGGCCACCCAGATGGGCGGATGCGGCTGCTGCAGCGGCTTGGGCGACGAGGTGGTGGCGGGGAACGACCAGAAGGGACCGTCATGGGCGCAGTCGCCGGCCCACAGACCTTTGAGCAGCGGCACGATCTGGCGCAGGCGGGCGCCGGCGGTCATCGCATCCATGCCGCCGACCAGCCGTTCATACTCGAAGCTGTAAGCGCCTCGGGCAATGCCGATATCGAGCCGGCCGTCGCAGATGATATCCGTCATGGCGGCCTCGCCGGCAAGCTTGATGGGGTGCCAGAACGGCGCCACCACCGTGCCGGTGCCGAGGCGCACCCTGCTGGTGCGGCGCGCCAGGTCGGCAATGGTGATGAACGGATTGGGAGCGATGGTGAAGTCCATGCCATGATGCTCGCCGGTCCAGATGGCCGAGAGCCCGCCAGCCTCCGCCATCTCGCAAAGCGCGATGAAATCGCGATAGAGTTCGAGATGACTCTGGGCGGCGTCGAGCCGCTCCATATGGACGAAGAGCGAAAGCTTCATGACTCCTCTCCTTGACGGGGGACTAGCCGAGCGGCTTGACCTCGCCCTGGCGATGGTCGCCCGAATAGACCTTGAAGCGGCCCTGGCGCCGCTCCTCGGCATAACGCTGCAGCATGGATCGCACGGCATCATCGGGAAGCCGGCCATAGGGCAATGCGTCGAAATCGGCCACCACCACGCCGTCGCGGCGGGTCAGCACTGCATCGCCGCGATAGTAGATCGACTGGACATGGCTTTCGGGGTTCTCGAAGACGGCAAACAGAAAGCCGAGATTGGCCTCGATTCCGACCTTGGCGAGGGCGCTGCGCAACAGAGAGGCGCTGCCCGAGGGCCCTTCGCGGCCGACCTCGGGAAGGTTCAGGCCGCCTGTCCTCGCGTCCTCCATCAGGAGGAGCCCGCCATCGAACTCGAGTATGGCGCCGACGATGGTGCGGGCACCCTGGCTCAGCGCATTGACCGCCGCCTGCTCGAGGCCGAGCGTGACGTAGCCGCCGCGGGCATAGCCCAACGGGTTGGCATCGCTGTAGGCGAACCCCTCGACGTAGCCGATCAGCACCACATGGTCGCCGGCATCGATGACGGCGTGACGGGTGCAGTCGAACCAGCTGACCGCGCCCTCGACGATGGGATGACCCGCCGGTCCGGGACGCCAGGCGACGGCGGCGAATTTGTCCGGCCGCTTGGAGGCAAAGACGCCCGACGCCTCCTTCTGGGTCTCGGCGAGAATGCTGACCGCAAAACCGTCGGCACGAAGAAAGGTGTCGAGGCTCGCCGCGCCCTTGCCGATGCAGACCAGCAGCAGCGGCGGATCGAGCGACACCGAGGTGAAGGAATTGGCCGTGAAACCGCGCGGTGATCCGTCGGCGCCGCGGGTGGTAATCACCGTCACGCCGGTCATGAAAGTGCCAAATGCCCGTCTCAGCTCGAGCGGATCGATCGCCGCCATGACGTCTCCCGATAAGCGAACCGGCTGCATTGGCAGCGTTTTCCTCGAGCTTCGTCAAGCCCTATCGCGTGCGGCCGCGGAGAAAGGTCGCGACAAAGGGATCAGGCGGTCAGCGGGGGGCCGACCGCCTGATTTGCGCAAGAGGTGCCCGGCGCCGTGGGCAAGAGGGCCGGACACATAGAGCACCACAATCACGATCACAGGGGGTGTGATGGATTGAGGATAAGAAGAAGATAAGGTCAGCTCCGGGGCTTCGGCAATTAGCGCAAATGCATTAGAGCATCATGAGATCAGGTCAGGAGCCCGCGGGTCAGTGCGATGGCGACGGCCTCGGCGGTGTTGCGCGCCTTGAGGCGCCGGCGGGCCAAGGCCAGATGAACGCGCACGGAATGCGGCGAGATGCCGAGCGCCAATGCCGTCCGCTTGGCGGAATAGCCCTGGGCTGCCAGGCGCATGACGTCGACTTCGCGGGGTGACAGCCGTGGCAGGTCGACCAGCGGCTCGGCACCGCGCACGAGGCCGCGCATCATGACGTGAAAGACATGGCCGATGACCATGAAATCGCGGGCCAGCCCATTGCGGCGCAGCCTCCACTCGGCCTCAAGACAGTCGAGATTGACGTTGAACAGGCTGTCGCCGGTGGTCTCGTCGCGGATCGGCACGGCGATGCCGCGCACCGGAATGTGGTGGGCGCTGGCGGCTTCGAGCACCGCGCGGCTGCCGTCGAGACGGTGGATGGCATCCCAGTCGGTGGGGAGGAGGCGGGCGAAGCTCAGGACAAAGGCGGGATCGGTGCGCTGCAGCCCACGCTCGAGATAGGTTGCGCGATAGAGTTCGGGATAGGTCGAGACCCAGATCGCCTGGGCCGGCTTGGCGCTGCGCAATCCAATATGCCAGTAGGACAGACATTCTGTAGTGCAGTAGATTCCGGCCTGTATTTTCACCTAACGCTCGATTATACATCGGTTTTCTTTGTCCCTTTTTGTTCTGTACCGGTGCCGGTTTGCAGACGGTTTGCAAATTCCGTTTGCGGTGAGTTCTCGAAACGGATGATTGCCGCCTCGGCAAGGACACGGGTTCGGGCGAGATATTTGTCCAGGATTGCCGCTGCCGATTTGAGCCTGTGGCCGGTGATGGCGGCGACCTCCTGCGGCGTGCAGCCGGCCTCCGACAGCAAGGTGACGGCCGTCCCGCGAGTGTCATGAAAGTGCAGGCCCTCGATGCCGGCGGCCTTCGTCGTCCGACGCCACAGATTCCCAAACCAACCCCTGTCGAATGGCCTGGCCGACCTGGTTGTCAGTATCGTGGCCGCCCGACGGGGCATCCCGTCCAGCATCTGCTTCAGCGTTGTCGTCACCGGTATCTCGACCAATGGCCCAGCAACGCCTCGCCGCTTCGTCTTACTCTGCCGAAGCCGGATGAAGGCACCATCATATTGCGTCCAGACGAGGCGGAGGAGGTCGCCCTGGCGCTGGCCGGTGTGCAAGGCCAAAATCATTGCCTGCTGCAGCTCCAGCGGCGCCACCTTCATGAAGGCGTCGATATTCTCGGGCGTCCATATTTTGTCCGAACGGTCGCTATGGTATCGGTGCTTGAAGCCGCGCAGGTGATTCACCACGACACCGTCGTGGTTCTCGACCGCCCAGGACAACATTGCGGATATTGCGGAGAGCCGGCCATCGGATTCGCGGTTGCCCGAAGCCGAAGCGACCTTCCTGCCCCATGCGGTGAACTCTTTTCGGACCGCTGGGTCATTGAGCACTCCGACCGGCATGTCGCCGAACTCGCGCTCTGCTGTGGCCAGCTGCCGGCGTCGTTCACGCCGGGTCGAATCTGCCAGCTCGGCAAATTCTGCAGAGCCGGTGTAGTCGCGCACTAGTCCGCTGAAGGCGCCCTGGAGCCGTCCTGCTAATCGGTCGGCAACCAGCTTCTCGGCCTCAGCGATGCTGGCCAGAAACTCCGGTGACCCCGGCTCACCTCGCAGTCGATGTCCGGTTTCCCGGTGATAGAAGTAGGTCGCGATGGTGCCGTCCGCGAGGCGTTTGCGAACGGTGTTGATGCCCTTCAGCCTAACACGAATCACGTGACGCCCTCCATCCAGCGACGGTTTGAGGGTTGGCCTGCGGCTCCGGCTTGCCCACCATGACCTCGATGCCGTCAGGTCCGACTTTATAGCCGCGAACGGTCAGGCCAGCATCCAGCGCACCCTTTAGGGCGCGTTTGATGTCGGATTGCTTGAAATTGGATTGGCGTGCAGAGGCGAAATGGCTCGCCGGGGCTGAATCGCCCTTTGCGAATTTTTTGTTCATTTTTTACGCGGACAAACCCAACCCGCGACCAGAAGTGACCTCATGCGCATGATTCGGCAACAACGCCACGGTTGCATAAACACCACCTGTTTTCGGGGTTCGGGCGACATGGCTGGTGCTCATGCCGCCCTCCGAATTCTGGGCAGCGGTGCGCCCGCTCGTTCAAATAACTCGGCTATAGCCGCGCTTTCTCGGTCGCCAGCCCAATAGCGGGCAAGGAGATCGCCATCCCCTTCAAGGAGAGCGAGCAAAGCCGGCTTGCTGATCAGCCATCGCCCGCCGACGCGACGACCGATCGCAAAGCGGTGGCACCAGCGCTTGATCGTTGAGACGGTCTTACCGCTCCAAGCTGTGGCTTCCTTGGCAGACAGAGTTTCACTGCGATCGAACGGCCGCAGAACAGCCGGATCAAGAGGAGGCTTTACATGCGTAAGGTTCATTGTCGAGCACCCGCTCTGTGGCAGGGTGATGATTTCGGGTGACAACCGTGGCGGGGCCAGCTTTGCCTATTGCGGCTCTTACTTGGCCACTGTACTTTTGATCCCGAAATCACGGCCCCTAGCCGGAATTTCAACGAAAGATTTGCCCGGCTGGAGGTGAGGGCCTCTGCCGGGCATTCCTTTTCAAGCTGCTCGGCGCGCCGGCTTCTACTCTGGTCATAATGCCACGGTTGACCCACGCAGGCAAACGCGGCCTACAGGTTGTCCACTACATGTTGTGGCTAGTTACGGAAAATTAAGAAAGCACCACTAAATATAGGGTACCTGGCCGCGCACAAGCTCTGCAGCGAATGTCGGAGCCGATAAAGATAGTGAGCAGCGGC
>DATAOT010000234.1:0-12854 GCA_036265615.1 Aestuariivirgaceae bacterium | reverse complement strand
GCCTGCGCCACCGGCTCGGCCGCGGTGCATCTCGCCGCCGGTGCGACCGACGGTGGCGGCAGCCGCATCGCTCTCGTGGTCGGTGCCGAGAAGATGACGGTGACGCCGAGCGAGGAGGTGGGCGATGTTCTCCTCAATGCCTCATACCGCAAGGAGGAGGGCGACACGCCTGGCGGCTTTGCGGGCGTGTTCGGCCGGATCGCCGAGCTCTATTTCCAGCGCCATGGCGATCAATCGGCGGCGATGGCGCGGATCGCCGCCAAAAACCATCGCAACGGCGTCGCCAATCCGCTGGCGCAGCTGCGCAAGGACCTCGGCTTCCACTTCTGCAACACGATCAGCGACAAGAACCCGCTGGTTGCCGGACCGATCCGCCGCACCGACTGCTCGCTCGTGTCGGACGGCGCGGCGGCGCTGGTCATGACCGATGATGCAACGGCGCTGACCTTTCCCCGCGCGGTGCGCATCCGCGGGCGCGCCCACGTGCAGGATTTCCTGCCCATGTCGCGGCGCGACATCATCGCCTTCGAGGGCTGCCGGGTGGCATGGGATCGGGCCCATGCGCTAGCCGGAACGAGGCTCGAGGATCTGTCGCTGGTCGAGACCCATGACTGCTTTACCATTGCCGAACTCATCGAATATGAGGCGATGGGGCTCACCCCGCCCGGCGGCGGGGCGCAGGCGATCGAGGAAGGGTGGACCGAGAAGGAGGGGCGCCTGCCGGTCAATCCATCGGGCGGCCTCAAATCGAAAGGGCATCCGATCGGCGCCACCGGGGTTTCGATGCATGTCATGGCGTCGCTGCAGCTGCTCGAGGAGGCGGGCGACATGCAGGTGAACGATCCGACGCTCGCCGGCATCTTCAACATGGGGGGTGCTGCGGTCGCCAATTACGTGTCGATCCTGGAGCGGGTGCGGTAGGCAGCGGCTCACCGCTGACTGGCCCGCCAGTCGGGGTTGATCCAGGGCTCGAGGTTGGAGGCGGGAAGCGGGTCGCGGCCGAGGATCAGGTCGGAGGCCTTCTCGCCAGTCATGATCGAGGGCGCGTTGAGGTTGCCATTGGTGACCTGGGGGAAGATCGAGGAATCGGCGACCCGGAGCCGATCGATGCCGATGACGCGGCATTGCGGGTCGACCACGGCCATCGGATCGTCGGCGCGGCCCATGCGACAGGTGCCGCAGGGGTGGAAGGCGCTTTCGCAGTGCTCGCGGACGAAGTCGTCGATCGCGTCATCATCGACGACGTGATCGCCGGGCTGGATCTCGCTGCCGGCATAGCGCTGCATGGCAGGCTGGCGGAAGAGCTCTCGCGTCAGCCTGATGCAACGACGGAAATCCTCCCAGTCGGAAGGATGCGACATGTAGTTGAAGCGGATGCGCGGCGGGTCGCGCGGGTCGCCCGAGCGCAGCTTCACCCAACCGCGCGAGCGCGAGCGCATCGGCCCGACATGAACCTGAAAGCCATGGCCAGGCGCTGCCGCCTTGCCGTCATAGCGGATGGCGCCGGGCAGGAAGTGATATTGGATGTCGGGATATTCGACGCCGGCCTGCGAGCGGATGAAGGCGCAGGACTCGAAATGATTGGTGGCGCCGAGGCCGCGCCGGAAAAACAGCCATTCGGCGCCGATCAGCCCCTTCGAGATCAGGCCGAGCTTGGAATTGAGCGTCACCGGCTCCTTGCTCCTCACCTGGAAATAGATTTCGAGATGATCCTGGAGGTTCTGGCCGACGCCTGGCAGATCATGCAGCGGCGCGATGCCGGCCGCCTCGAGATCGGCGGCATTGCCGATGCCCGAGAGGAGAAGGAGCTTCGGCGAGTTGATGGCGCTCGCAGCGAGCACGATCTCGCGATTGGCGGCGACGCGCTGCACCTTGCCGCCGCGCTCATATTCGACCGCAATCGCCCGGCGGCCATCAAGGACGATCCGGCGCGCCAGGGCGCGGGTCAGGAGCTTGACATTGGGCCGCGCCAGGGCCGGGCGCAGATAGGCTTTGGCCACCGACCAGCGCTCGCCCTGCCAGATCGTCATCTCCATGGCGCCGAAGCCTTCCTGCTGGCGGCCATTGTAGTCGACGGTCACCGGATAGCCGGCCTCGCGCCCGGCTTCGACAAAGGCGGTGTAAAGCGGATTGATGCGGGGTCCGCGGGTCACGTGAAGCGGGCCGCCGACGCCGCGCCAGCCCTCCTCCCCGCCATGCGAATCCTCGAGCCGCTGATAATAGGGAAGCACATGGCGGAAGCCCCAGCCGGAAGCGCCGAGCGCCTCCCAGCCGTCGAAATCGCGGGCATGGCCGCGGACGTAAACCATGCCGTTGATCGAGGACGAGCCGCCAATGACCTTGCCGCGCGGCGTCACCAGCTCGCGGCCGCCGAGATGCGGCTCCGGCTCGGTCTTGAGCCCCCAGTCGTAAAGCGGCATGTTCATCGGGTAGGAGAGCGCCGCCGGCATCTGGATGAACGGGCCCCAATCGGTGCCGCCATATTCCAGGACAAGAACCCGGTTGCGACCATCTTCCGAGAGCCGGTTCGCCAGCACCGACCCGGCGGAGCCGGAGCCCACGACGATGAAATCAAAAGCATCCATCGCGCTGTTTCTCCGACCAAATGCTAGATAAAATGATGGACGATGTGCTGCTATTGGTCAATCAATTGACCCTTGCGCGAGAAAGTCGGCACCACAGCCGGCCGTTCATTCAGGGAGGACTCGATGCTCAGAAAAATCCTTGGCGGCCTTCTGGCCGCGGCGCTGTTCGCGGCGCCTGCCATGGCGGGCGACAGCGAGGCCTGCCGGAAGGTAAGGTTGTCGGATGTGGGTTGGACCGACATCACCGCCACCACGGCGGTGACCTCGGTGCTGCTCGAGGCCCTGGGCTACCAGCCGGAGGTGCAGGTGCTGTCGGTGCCGGTGACCTACCAGTCGCTGCAGAACAAGGACATCGACGTGTTTCTCGGCAATTGGATGCCGAGCATGGCCGCCGACGTGAAGCCGTTCACCGATGCCAAGACGGTCGAGGTGCTGGCGCAGAACCTGGAAGGCGCCGGCTATGGCCTGGTGGTGCCCGACTATGTCTATGACGGCGGGGTCAAGAGCCTAAAGGACATCGGCAAGTTCAAGGACAAGTTCGCCGGCAAGATCTATGGCATCGAGCCGGGCAATGACGGCAACCGCATTGTGCTCGGGATGATCGCCAACAAGGACAACGGCCTCGACGGCTTCGAACTCGTGGAATCCTCCGAGGCCGGCATGCTGGCGCAGGCGGAAAAAGTCATGAAGGACCAGGATTGGATCGTGTTCCTCGGCTGGACCCCGCATCCGGTCATGGGCAACATGAAGATCAAGTATCTCGAGGGCATGGGCGACTCGGGATTCGGTGCCGCCAAGGTCTTCACCAATGTGCGCGCCGGCTATGCCAAGGAGTGCCCGAATGTCGGCAAGTTCATCGGCAATCTCAAATTCGATCTGCCGATGGAAAACGAGCTGATGGACCAGATCCTCAAGGGCAAGGACGCCAAGGACGCCGCCACCGAATGGCTGAAGGCCCATCCCGATGCGGCGACGCCCTGGCTCAACGGCGTCACCACTTTCGACGGCGGCGATGCGACGGCGGCAGTGAAGAAGACGCTCGGGTCGTAGGGAAGGCGAGGACGCCGCATCCGCCTGCTCCTTTCGCCGGCGCGGAGGGAAGCAGGCAGATGCCGGTGCAAGAGAGACAACAGCCATGGATTGGCTCACCCAGCAGCTGACCCACCACAAAATTCCCGTCGGACAATGGGGCAAGGAGCTGTTCGGTTTCCTGACCAGCTATTTCGACTGGTTCTTCGACGGGCTGTCGAAAGGCATCACGGCGGTGCTCGACGCGATGATCGCCGCCCTGCTCTATCCGCCGCCGCTCGTGGTCGTCGCCGCCGTGGTGGTGCTTGCCTTTCTCCTGCAACGCTCATGGCAGATCGCGCTCGGAGTGCTGCTCGGGCTGCTGTACATCATCAATCAAGGCCTGTGGAAGGAAACCGTGGAGACGCTGGCGCTGGTCATCGGCGCGACCACCGTGTCGATGGCAATCGGCGTGCCGCTCGGCATCGCGGCGGCGCATCGCGAATGGCTGTTCCATCTGTTGCGGCCGGTGCTCGACCTGATGCAGACCCTGCCGACCTTCGTCTATCTCATACCGGCACTCATCCTGTTCGGGCTCGGGCTTGCACCCGGGCTCATCACCACAGTGATCTTCGCCGTCGCAGCACCAATCCGCCTCACCCATCTCGGTCTCACCACGGTCCCGAAGCAGCTGATGGAGGCCGGCGAGGCGTTCGGCGCGACCAGGCGCCAGCTGTTGTGGAAGGTCGAGCTGCCTGCCGCGCTCCCCTCGATCATGGCCGGCCTCACGCAATGCATCATGCTGTCGCTGTCGATGGTGGTGATCGCGGCGCTGATCGGCGCCAACGGGCTCGGCAAGCCGGTGGTCAGGGCGCTCAACACGGTGAACATCCCCATGGGAATCGAGGCCGGCCTCGCCATCGTGGTGCTCGCCATCATTCTCGACCGGGTGTGCCGGGTCGAACCCACCAAGGGGAGTGCCAGATGACCACGGCCGTATCCTTTCGCGACGTCGACATCATTTTCGGACGGCGGACGCGGGAGGCGCTCGAGCTGCTCGACCGCGGCGAAACCCGCGGCGCCATTCTCGACAAGACCGGCGCGGTGCTCGGGGTGGCCGGAGCGAGCCTCGATGTCGGCGAGGGCGAGATCTGCGTGCTGATGGGTCTGTCGGGCTCCGGCAAATCGACGCTGCTCAGGGCCGTGAACGGGCTCAACAAGCCGGTCAGAGGCGGGGTCATGGTGCACGCCGGCGACCGGATCGTCGATGTCACCCATTGCCGCTTCGAGGAGCTGCGGCAGCTGCGCATGCATGGCGTCGCCATGGTGTTCCAGCAATTCGGCCTCCTGCCCTGGCGCACGGTTGCGGAGAATGCCGGGCTCGGGCTCGAGCTGGCCGGTATCGATCCGGCCGAGCGGCGCGACCGGGTGGCGCGCCAGCTCAAGCTCGTCGGGCTCGACCAGTGGGCCAACAAATATGCCCATGAGCTGTCGGGCGGCATGCAGCAGCGGGTCGGCCTGGCGCGCGCCTTCGCGACGGAGGCGCCCATCCTCTTGATGGACGAGCCGTTCTCGGCGCTCGATCCGCTGATCCGCACCCATCTTCAGGACGAGCTCCTGGAGCTCCAGCGCAAGCTGCGCCGCACCATCGTGTTCGTCAGCCACGATCTCGACGAGGCCCTCAAGATCGGCACCCATATCGCGATCATGGAGGGCGGGCGCATCGTCCAGCACGGGCCGCCACAGGACATCGTGCTCAACCCGGCAAACGACTATGTGGCGGCGTTCGTGCAGCACATGAACCCGCTCAACGTGCTGACCGGGGATGTGATGATGACGCCGTTGCCGGCGCTGAAGCGGATCGGCCCGATGCTGATGCTCGATGACGATCTCGGCTTGACGCTCGCCGTCGACGATGCCGGTGCGGCGGAGCGGGCAGCACTCGGAGAGCATCAGCTGAAGGTGTTCGAGAGCAATGGCGAGGCATCGAGCTGGCCGCGCGGCGAGGTGGTGGTGATGCCGCATTCGGCGCCGATGCGGGTGGTGATCGATGCGCGCCGCCAGTCGGGCCTGCCGATCCTGCTCGCCCAGGACGGACGGATCATCGGGGTCGTGCGCGACGACGACATCTATTCCGGCCTGCTCGCCAGGGCCACCGCGCAGGCTCATTCCCCGGCCTGAGCCATGGCACCCGATCCGCTGCTCGAGGGGGAGGACGATCCGGTCATCATCGTCAATGGCGACGGCCCTTCGCACATTTTCCTGGTGTGCGAGCACGCCGGGCGGGCGATTCCGCGGCGGCTTGGAACGCTCGGGCTCCAGGAGAGCGAGCTCGAGCGCCACATCGCCTATGACATCGGTGCCGAGAGCGTGGCGCGGCGGCTGTCGCGGCTGCTCGATGCGCCGCTGGTCCTGCAGCGCTATTCCCGCCTGGTTCAGGATTGCAACCGGCCGCCGGAAGCGCCTTCGGCAATGCCCGAGATGTCGGAGTCCACGCCGATTCCGGGCAATGCAGGGCTCACGCCCGAGGAGCGCGCGGCGCGGACGGCAGCGATCTACGAACCGTTTCACGCCGCCGTCGCGGCGCTGCTCGACAGCCGGCAGGCGAGCCGCCGCGATCCGAGCTTCGTCGCGATTCACAGCTTCACGCCGGTCTACAAGGGAATGACCCGCCATCTCGATGTCGGGGTCCTGCATGATCGCGATCGCCGCTATGCCGATCATCTGATCGCGACGCTCAGCCGCCACGGCGACATCAAGGTGCGGCGGAACGAGCCCTATGGACCCGAGGACGGGGTCACCCACACGCTCAACCTTCATGGCGGTCGGCGCGGGCTCCTCAACGCCATGATCGAGATCCGAAACGACCTCATCACCGAAGAGGCCGGGCAGTCTGCCTGGGCCGGGCGGCTGGCGCAGGTCCTGAGCACCGGCGGTCCGGTGTGATCCCACGAAAGAGGACATCATGCAGGGACTATTGAGCCTGGGCGCGCTTGCCGAGGAAGTCGAAGCCGGCAGCATCGACACCGTCGTCGCGGCATTCCCCGACATGCAGGGGCGGCTGGTCGGCAAGCGGTTCCATGCCGGCCATTTCTGCGAGAGCGCGCATGAGGAGACGCATGGCTGCGACTATCTGCTCGCCTGCGACATCGACATGGAGCCGGTCCCCGGCTACCAGGTGGCGAGCTGGCAGAAGGGCTATGGCGATTTCGTGCTCAAGCCCGACATCGCCACGATGCGGCGCATTCCCTGGCTCGAGGGCACGGCGCTCGTCATCTGCGACCTGCTCGACCACGATCACGAGCTCCTCGAGCATGCGCCACGCGGCATGCTGAAGCGCCAGCTCAAGCGCCTCGAGGCGATGGACATGACGGCGATGATGGCGTCGGAGCTCGAGTTCTTCCTATTCGACGAGACCTATGACAGCGCCAGCGCCAAGGGCTATCGCGGGCTGAAGACGGCGGGCGGCTTCATCCAGGACTACCACATCCTCCAGACCACCAAGGAGGAGGCGGTGATGCGGGCGATCCGAAACGGCCTCCACGCGGCGGGAATCCCGGTCGAGAACTCGAAGGGCGAGTGGGGCCGCGGCCAGGAGGAGATCAATGTGCGCTATGCGCCGGCGCTGGACATGGCCGACCGCCACGTGATCCTGAAGAACGGCTGCAAGGAGATCGCCTGGGCGCATGGCAAGGCCATCACCTTCATGGCGAAATGGGATTACGGCCAGGCCGGCAACTCGGCGCACATCCATCAGTCGCTGTGGTCCACGGACGGCAGGCGGGCGCTGTTCGCCGAGTCATCCGCCGAGCACGGCATGTCGGAGCTGATGCGGCACTATCTCGCCGGTCTCCTCTTCCATGCGCGGGAGGTCACCTATTTCCTGGCGCCCTACATCAATTCGTATAAACGATTCCAGGCGGGAACCTTCGCGCCGACCCGGGCGGTGTGGAGCTTCGACAACCGCACCGCCGGCTTCAGGCTGTGCGGCGCCGACAGCAAGGCGGTGCGCATCGAGTGCCGGATGGGGGGCGCCGACCTCAATCCGCATCTCGCCTTTGCGGCGCTGCTGGCGGCGGGGCTCGACGGCATCGACAACAAGATGGAGCTCGAGGCACATTTCGAAGGCGACGCCTATGTCGGGCGCGAGCTGCGCGAGATCCCGAAGACGCTCAGGGAAGCGATGGCGCTGCTCGACCAGTCCGCGTTCCTGAGAAAGGCCTTCGGCGACCGGGTGATCGACCATTATGTTCACACGGCCCGATGGGAGCAGCTCGAATATGACCGGCGCATCACCGACTGGGAGCTGAAGCGCGGCTTCGAGCAATATTGAGGGGTGCCCGCGTGGTTGCGGCCAATTTCAATTTTCCGACGAACATCCGCTTCGGCGCCGGCCGGGTGAAGGATCTGCCGGCGCTCAGCCGCGAGGCGGGCATGGCGGCACCGCTGCTGGTTACCGACCCGGCGCTCGCCGAGATGGCGATGACGAAGGAGGTGGTGTCCGATCTTGCGGCGGCGGGGCTCAAGGTCAAGGTGTTCTGCGATGTGCGGTCCAACCCGGTGGCGGGCAATGTCGAGGCCGGCGTCAAGGCCTATCGCGGCGGCGGCCATGACGGCGTCATCGCGTTTGGCGGCGGTTCGGCGCTCGATGTCGGCAAGGTGGTGGCGTTCCTGCAGGGCCAGACGCGGCCGATGTTCGATTTCGAGGATGTCGGCGACTGGTGGACCCGGGCAAATGCGAGGGCGATCGCGCCGGTGATCGCCGTGCCGACGACGGCCGGCACGGGCTCGGAGGTCGGCCGGGCCGGCGTGATCACGCAACCCGACAGCCATGAGAAAAAGGTGATCTTCCACCCCGCCATGATGCCGCGCTTCGCGGTTCTCGATCCGGAGCTGACGGTGGGTCTTCCGGCCAAGCTCACGGCGGCAACCGGGATGGATGCGCTGGCCCACAATCTCGAGGCCTATTGCTCGCCGTTCTGGCATCCGCTGGCAAAGGGCGTGGCGCTCGAAGGCATGCGGCTCGTGAAGGAGAACCTGCCGGAGGCGGTGCATCAGCCCGGCGATCTCGAGGCGCGCGGCGCGATGCTCGTGGCCTCGGCCATGGGCGCCACCGCGTTTCAGGGCGGGCTCGGGGCGATCCATGCGCTGTCGCATCCGCTGGGCGGCCTCTATGATTCGCATCACGGGCTGCTCAACGGCATCATCATGCCCTATGTGGTGGCGGCGAACCGCAAGAAGATCGAGCCCCAGATCGAGCGGGCGGCCGCCTATCTCGGCATACGCGGCCGCTTCGACGGCTTCGTCAACTGGATCGTCAAGCTCCGCCGCGCCATCGGCATCCCCAACAGCCTCAGCGAGATCGGCATCGACGGCACGCGGGTCGCCGAGGTCGCGGCCATGGCGGTGAAGGACCCGACCCATGGCGGCAACCCGATCTCGTTCAGCGAGCGGCAGTATCAAAGCCTGCTCAGGCGGGCGATCCGGGGGGAGCTGTAGGAAAGGCAGTAGGCAATAGGCAATAGGGAAGGGCGCCGTTCAATGCCTATTGCCTATTGCCTAGCCTGTGACCTCGTAGCCGTACTCCGCCGCCATGGCGGTCAGGAACTCGAACAGGCTCTCGGCGAAGCTGCGGAACACCAGGAGCTCGAAGACATCGCCGCCGAGCCCGGTGAGATGGACCCCGACATGGGCCATCTGGGTCAACGCCACCTGACCGGGGCGGAAGCGGCTCGGATGGAGGTCGACCGCGGTGCCCTTGGCGAGAACGGCGCGCGCCTTCGGACCGGCAATGACGATCGCCACGCGCCCGTGGCTCTGATCGACCACCGCCGCCGTGTCGGCGAGTGCGACAGCGAACTCCTGGTAAAGCGCGCCGTCGCCGCCCTCGGCGAGCGCAAACCACTGCTCGGGCCCGGCCCAGCGCAGGGCGAGGCCATCATGGGCCAAGGAAAGGCCGGGGCCTGGAAGCTCCAGCCCGAAGCGCTGGCCGAGCGCCTGGGCCAGCGCCTGCGAGCTGCCCTTGCGGGCGATGACACTGACGATCGACCCGGGGCGGCGATAGCGCAACGAAATTCCCGGCCCGTCGGGGCGGTTCGAGCCATAACGCCCGGGGGTGAGGACGGTATCAGCCATTGAGCTTCACATTCTCCCGGTCGTAGAAGCAAGGATGAGCAACCTCGGCCATCATCCTCGCATTGCGCAGGTCGTCATAGACCTGGACGACCTCGCCATGGCGCTCGCGGCCGCGCTTGAGCAAAGCGAGCCCGATCCATTGCCGGAGCATGGGGGAATAGGCGACCGAGGTGACGTAGCCCTGGTCGGCCTCCAGGGATGGCACGGCCCCGCGTGTCAGGAGATGGGCGCCGGCGCGCAGCTGCTCGTTGGGCTCGACCGGCTTGAGGCCCACCAGGACATCGCGATTGCCGGCCTTCAGGGCCTCGCGCCCGCCCATCATGCGGCCGATGAAATCCTTGCTGCGAGAAACCATGCGACCGAGCCCGAGGTCGTCAGGGGTGGTCGTGCCGTTGAGCTCGCCGCCGGCGACATGGCCCTTCTCGATGCGCATGATCGACAGCGCCTCGACGCCATAGGGAAGAACGCCGAACCCTCCGCCCTCCCGCATCAGCAGGCGCGCCACCTCGTTGCCGTGGTCGGCCGGCACGGACAGCTCATAGGCAAGCTCGCCGGAAAAGGAGATGCGGAACAGCCTGCCCTTGATGCCGCCGGCAACCGTCACCGGCCCGACGGCGAGGTAGGGGAAGGCGGCGTCCGAGAGATCCTCGGCGATGATTCGTTCAAGCAGGCGCCGGGAATTGGGCCCAGCCACCGCGATCTGGGCCCATTGGTCGCTGACCGAGACATATTGCACATCGAGGTCGGGCCACAGCGCCTGATGGCAGAACTCGATATGGGACATGACCCGGCCGGCATTGGCGGTGGTGGTGGTGATGAAATAGTGGCCGGGTGCAAGATGACTGACGGTGCCGTCGTCGAACAGGAAGCCGTCCTCGCGGAGCATCAGGCCATAGCGCGCCTTGCCGGGCTGAAGCGTCGAGAAGCCGTTGCAATAAAGCCGGTTGAGAAGGGTTGCGGCATCGCGACCCTGAAGGTCGATCTTGCCGAGAGTCGAGACATCGCAGATGCCAACCGACTGACGGACGGCGAGGACCTCGCGGATGGCGGCAGCGCGCCAATCCTCGCCGGGGCGCGGGAACCAGGCCGAGCGCAGCCACAGGCCGGCGTCCATGAACACCGCCCCCATCTCCTCGCACCAGGCATGAAGCGGAGTTCTGCGCACCGGCTGGTAATGGGCGCCGCGGAAGGCACCGGTCAGGGCCCCGAAGGAAACCGGCGTGTAGAACGGCCGGAAGGTCGTCGTGCCGATCTCGGGAAGGCTTCGGCCGGTCGCCTCGGCCAGGATGCCGCTCGCATTGATGTTCGAGAGCTTGCCCTGGTCGGTACCCATGCCGCTGGTGGTGAAGCGCTTGACCAGCTCGATCGAGCTGAAGCCCTCGCGGGCGGCGAGCGGAATGTCCTTCAGGGTGACGTCGTTCTGGAAATCGACGAAGGCCTTGGCTGTCGACTGCTTGACGTGCCAGAGCGGGCGGATCGCGTAGGGCTCGTCATCATCGCGAGCCTCGGGGACGGGCATCGGCTTGACGGTCGCACCGGCGAGCTCGGCGGCGCGGGCGCCGGCCTCGCCACCATCCCTCAGGCACCGCGACAGGGCGAAGGCACCGCAAGCGGCGCCGACGGCGATCAAGCCCGGGGTCGATGAAGGCGGCAGGAAGCAGGCGCGCTCGGCGTCCCAAACCGGCTTGCCGCCCTTGTGGCAGGCGAGATGGATCACCGGGCTAAAGCCGCCGGACATCGCCACGAAGTCGGCCTCGATGCGGTCGGCCGTGCTCTGAGCGCTCTTCAGCACATGGATGCCGGCGATCTCGCCGCGTCCCACGACGGCAGTGATGACGCCGTCGCGCAACAACGGCACGCCGGCCACCTGACTAACCGCCGGGCCGTCATTGCGGGCATCGATCACGGCGGCGACATCGATGCCGGCAGCAAGAACGTCGCGGGCGGTGCGGTAGCCCGAGCTGTTGTTGGTGAAGACGACAGCGCGGGCGCCAGGCGTCACGGCGTAGCGGTTGACGTAGGCGCGCACGGCGGAGGCCTGCATCACGCCCGGCCGGTCATTGCCGCCAAACACCAGAGGGCGCTCCTCGGCGCCGGTCGCCATCACCGCCTGCCTGGCAATGATGCGCCAATAGCGCTCGACCGGCTCGTGGGCCGGCGGCCGCGCCAGATGCTTGTTGACCCTTTCGAGGGCACCGAAGACGTTGCCGTCGAACCAGCCGAAGACGGTGGTGCGGGGCATCAGCCTGACATTGGGCAAGGCCTCGAGCTCGGCCAGGGCGGTCGCCAGGAAGGCCCAGCCGCTGTCGCCGGCAATCTCCTCGCGCTCGGAAAGAAGGGAACCGCCAAGGCGCGATCCCTCATCGGCAAGAATGACGCGAGCGCCGCTGCGTCCAGCCCACAGCGCAGCCATCAATCCGGCGGGACCGGAGCCGATCACCAGCACGTCGCAATGGGCATAGGCCTTCTCATAGGCGTCGGGATCGGGCTCGTGGCTCGCCCGGCCGAGGCCGGCAGCGCGGCGGATCAGCGGCTCGTACACCTTTTCCCAGAAGCTCTTCGGCCACATGAAGGTCTTGTAGTAAAAGCCGGCGACGAAGATCGATGCGGCAAGGCCGTTGACGGCGCCGAGGTCGAAGGCAAGCGACGGCCAGCGGTTCTGGCTCAAGGCGGTGAGCCCGTCATAGAGCTCGACCATGGTGGCGCGGGTGTTGGCGTCGCGGCGGCCGCCCTCGCCGATCTCCATGAGCGCATTGGGCTCGGAGGCGCCGGCTGTCACGACGCCGCGCGGCCGATGGTATTTGAAGCTTCGCGCCATCAGCGTGCGGCCATTGGCGAGAAGGGCGGAGGCAAGCGTATCGCCGGCAAGCCCGGTGAAGGGCTGGCGATCGAAGGTGAAGCGAAGCGGCCGCGAGCGATCGATTAGCCCGCCCTGGGCCAGACGACGGCTGGTCATGCGCTGGTCTTCCGGGCTGCGGTGACGGCGTAGACCTGATGGGTCAGGGTATCACGCTCAACCACCAGCCAGGCGCGACAGCCGCCGGTGTGCTGCCAATATTCGCGGTGCCTGCCCTTGGGGTTGTCGCGGATATAGACGTAGTCGTACCAGGCCTGCATGTCGGAGGC
>DATAOT010000233.1:0-9813 GCA_036265615.1 Aestuariivirgaceae bacterium | reverse complement strand
GTTCGAGCCGGTGCTCAGGGTGGCCGACAAGGCGAAGCTCCATCAGGACAGCGAAGCCGGGGCGGTGGACATGGAATCGGCGCTGATCGCGCGCGCGGCCGCCAATCGCGGGGTGCCGTTCCTGGCCTTGCGGGCGGTTTCCGACTGCGCCGCCACGGCCATACCGGCAGCCGCCGCTTCTGCCATGACCAAGGGCGGTCGGCTCAACATCTGGCCGATCATCGTCGCCCTCGCCACCGGGCAGCTCAATTTGCTCGATCTTCTGCACATCGGACAGCAATCGCAGCTCGCCGCCGAAAATCTGAGCCGTGCAGTGCACGCTGCATTGCCGGCGTTCTCGCTGGCATAATAAGGCAAAGCAACCCTCAGCCTGTGCTCCAAAAAAGCTGGATGGCCGGGTCAAGCCCGGCCATGAGGGATGGGGAAATCGATTTTATGCTCCAGACGCTCTCGCCTATTCCGCCGCCTCGCGCTGGACGGGGGCGTGAATCTCCGCCAGCACCTGTGCGACGTGCCGCTCATGCAGCCCGTAATCGGCCTTGCGCTGATGCGTCATGTCGATTTCGGGCGCCATCGGGCCCACGACCTGCGGACCCCTGAGACCAACCATCACGGCCTTGAGCGGGTGGGCCAGGGCATCCATCGCCGCCGTCGGCTCGTAGCCGCAATGGGCCATGCAGTTGGCGCATTTCTCATAGCGGCCCGTGCCGTAGCTGTCCCAGTCGGTCTCCTCCATGAGCTCGCGGAAGGACTTGGCGTAACCTTCGCCGAGCAGGTAGCAGGGCTTCTGCCAGCCGAAGACATTGCGGGTCGGCATGCCCCAGGGGGTGCACATATATTCCTGATTGCCGGTGAGAAAATCGAGGAACAGAGCCGAGTGCGACAGCAGCCATTTCTTGCCCTGCCCGCGCCGGAACACCTCGCGGAACAGTTCCTTGGTGTTGCGGCGATTGAGGAAATGGTCCTGATCGGGAGCCCGCTCATAGGCGTAGCCCGGCGAGATCGAGACGTTCACCCCAAGCTCGGTGGTGAAATCGAGGAAGGCGGCGATCTTCTCGGGCGCATGGCCGTCGAAGATGGTGGCATTGGCATTGACCTGGAAACCGGCAGCCTTGGCAGCCTTGATGGCCGAGATCGCCCGGTCGAACACACCCTGCTGGCACACGGCGCGATCATGGTGCTCGCGCAATCCGTCGAGATGGATCGAAAAGAACAGGTAAGGCGAAGGCTTGAACAGGTGCAGCTTCTTCTCGAGCAGCAGGGCATTGGTGCACAGCGACACGAATTTGCGCTTGGCGACGATGCCGGCGACGATCTGGTCGATTTCCTTATGGATCAGCGGCTCGCCGCCCGGGATCGCGACAATCGGTGCACCGCATTCGTCGACAGCGTCGAGGCATTCCTTCACGGTTAACCGCTTGTCCAGAATAGGCCGCGGGTAGTCGATCTTGCCGCAGCCGGCGCAGGCGAGGTTGCAACGAAACAGCGGCTCGAGCATCAGCACCAGGGGGTAGCGCGTGCGGCCCATCAGTCGCTGCTTGACGATGTAGGTGCCCACGGCAATCTGTTGTTTCAGAGGTACGGCCACTATCGATTCCTTATCTGGGTGGTCGGAAATTGGCCCCCACGGGGTTACCGTTAGGGGGTTGTTCCGACGAGGTCAAGCGCCGGTCCCGCTTGGAGCATAGCCCGAAAAATCACAACGCGGTGCACAAGTGGGTGGTTGCATGCCCCGGAAACCATTATGAAACCGGTTTGCGGCGGCGCAGCAATCCGCCGATGTCGTCCATGATCGTGTACATGGCGGGAACGAAGAGCAGCGAAAGGAGAGTCGACAGCACGAGGCCCCCGATGACCGCGACCGCCATGGGCGAGCGGAACTCGCCGCCCTCGCCGAGACCGAGCGCGCCGGGAAGCATGCCGGCAACCATGGCAATGGTGGTCATGATGATCGGGCGGGCCCGTTTGTGCCCGGCATCCATGAGCGCCGCCACCCGGCCAAAGCCGCGGCGCACCGCCACCATGGCGAAGTCGACCAGCATGATGGCGTTCTTGGTGACGATGCCGACCAGCATCAGCAGCCCGATGATCACCGGCATATCAAGCGGCTTCGAGAAAAGGAGCAGCGCGAAAACGGCTCCGGCGATCGACAGCGGCAACGAGGCCAGAATGGTGATCGGCTGCATGACGCTGCGGAAAAGAATGATGAGGATGACCAGCACCGCGGTCACGCCGAGCGCCATGGCAATGCCGAAGCTCACAAAGGTTTCGCGCATGGTTTCCGCGTCGCCCGCCTCTTTCAGCGACACGTCGGGCGGCATGGACGCGACTGCCGGCAGCCCCTGGATCGCAGCCAGGGCATTGCCGAGCGACACGCCTTCTGCCAGGTCTGCCTCGACAGTCACCACCCGCTTGCCGTCGCGCCGGTTGAGGGTGATCGGCCCCTTCGCCACGGTCGCGTCCGCGAGCTTGTCCACCGAGATGCGCTTGCCGTTCCTGGCATCGAGGAACAAGGCCTGGAACAGCCGGGAATCGAACGTCTCCGCCTGCCCCGCATTGCCGACGTCAAGCGACAGGTGGACATCGATCGCTTCGCCGGACGGATCGCCGACCGGGATCGCGGCCGCGGTATCGCCGATGGTGCCGATGCGGATCGTCTCGAATATGGCATCGCGCGAGACGCCGTTGGCAGCGACCTGATCCTGCTTCACCCTGACCCGCAGCTCCATGTGCTCGGGCGCGGCATTGGCGAGAACGTTCTTGACCTCCTTGAGCCCGCTCATCTGCTTTTCGATGTCGCGCGCCGCAGCAGCCACCTTCTCGCCATCGCTGCCGACCACCGCCACGACAACGTCGCGCTGACCGCTCAATTCGTTGACGGTCCAGAAGCGGATTCCCTTCTCCCCGGCGAGATCGGCCTCGATGCTGTCGGAAATCGCCGCCTGGCTGCGGTCGCGCTCGCTGCGCGGCTTGAGATGGATCACGAGATGAGCGGTGCGGATGTCGGCCCCAAGCCCGGCACCGCCGCCCTTGGCGAACACCTCGCGGACATCCTTGTCGCGCCGGATGATGGCATCGACCTTCTTCGCCATCTCGACCGTGTCGTCGATCGAGGTCGCATCGTCGAGCTTGACCGTCATGAGGATGCGGGAAGTGTCCTCGGGCGGCAGGAATCCCGAGGGCAGATAGCGGATGACATAGATCGACGCGGCAAAGATCGCGAAGCCGATGAGCACCGTCAGGTAGCGATGCTGGATGGCCCGCCGCAGCACCGCCAGGTAACCGCGCATCAGGATGCCTTCATGGTGACCATCCGCCTCGGTGGGCTTCAGGAAATAGGCGCTGAGCACAGGGGTCAGCAGCAACGCCACCAGCAGCGAGAACAGCACCGCCACCGATACGGTGAGGCCGAACTCGGTGAAGAAGCGCCCGGCAATGCCGCCCATGAAGCTCACGGGGACGAACACCGCGATGATGGTCAGCGAGATTGCCGTCATGGTGAGGCCGATCTCGGTTGACGCCTCGATCGAGGCCTGCAATGGCGGCTTGCCCGTCCGCATGTGGCGGACGATGTTTTCGATCTCGACGATCGCATCATCGACCAGGATGCCGGTGACGATGGTGATGCCGAGCAGGCTCACCAAATTGAGCGAGAAGCCGAGCATGTCCATGGCCCAGAAGGCCGGCACGATGGAGAGCGGCAGCGCGATTGCGGCAATGATGGTGGCGCGGATGTTGCGCAAAAAGAGGAACACCACCAGCACCGTCAGGATGGCGCCTTCCCACAATGTATGCAGCGCCGAATGGAAATTGCCGAGCGTGTAGGGTGCCGAACTGTCGACCAGCTCGAAAGTGACGTCGGGATTGGCCTCGGCCAGCAGCCGGACCTTGGCGGCCACCTCCTCGGCTACCTTGACGTCGCTGGCGCCCGGTGCCTGATAGACCGAGAAGGCCGAGGTCTCGTTGCCGTTGAGCATGGCAAAGGAGGTGATGTCGGCCGCATCGGTTTCGATGGCCGCGAAGTCCTTGAGCGGCCGCTTCTCGCCGCTGCCGGTGGTGACCGGCACGTCGCCGAGTGCGGCGGCGATTTCCTCGGGATCGCCCTTGGCCTGTTTGAGGCCGTCGACGGCGAACTGTGCCAGCTGCTTGCTGAGATCGACCGGCACGACCTGGTTCTCGGCAATCTTGCGCGGATTGAGCTGCACGGTGACCTGACGGCGGGCGCCGCCAGAGGCGATCACGTCGGAGACGCTTGGCAGCTCCTTGATCTCCGGGATGACCTTGGTTCCCACCACCGCCGCCAATTGCTCAGGCGTGAGCTTGTCTGAACGCACCGCATAGGTGAGCCCGGCCGGCCCGGTGACCTCGATAAGCTCGATCCGCGGATCCTTGAGATCGGGTGGCAGCACGTCATGCGCGGCGGCAAAAACGCGCTTCACGTCGGCCAAAGCCAGAGCCGACTTCTTGTCGACCGAGAATTCGACGGTAACGGCAGCGAAACCTTCGGCGATGGTCGTCAGAACGTGGCGCGTGCCGTCAATCGCCTTGAGGCGCTGCTCGAGCGGAACCGCCACCTGCTGCTCGAGGGTGCTTGCCGGCGTCCCGGGGCTTTCGAGCTGGATCATGACCACCGGAATGTCGACATTCGGGTAGCGGGTGACCGGCATGCGGGAATAGGCATAAAGGCCGACTGCCATCAGCAGGACGAACAGCAGCGCTGCCGGCAGCGGCCGACGAATCGACCAGGCAGAAATGTTGAACCACGAGCGCCCACCATCGTCGACGATCGTCTTCGGCGGCTTGAGGGCCGCCGGCGGTTTGGTATCGAGCATGGTCAAGCCGTCGCCTTCCTGTTCGGGCTGGAGTTGCTCGAGAGCACGTTCCGGCCAATGCGGAACAGGCTTTCCCAGGCAGGTCCGGGAAACCCGTGAAGACTGCTCATCACCATGTCGAACGCTCCGAGAAATGCATCGACATCAGCGGCAGTGATGACGAGCGGCGGTGTGAGCTTGATCGTCGACATGCGATTGCCCGCCACCTGCGTCAGGATGCCGTGGTCCTCAAGAAGCGGAATGGTCACCGCCTGACAGAACAGATCCTCGTTGAGCGCACTCACGGCATTCCACGCCGTGCGCAATTTGAGGGAGCGCGGCCGACCGAATTCGATGCCGAGCATCAGGCCGCGCCAACGCACGTCCTGGATGAATTCGTGGCGCGCCGCGATCGCAACAAGTCCTTTGCCCAGCCGGTCTCCGAGCCTCGCGGCATTTCCCGTCAGATCCTCCTCGTCCATGACCGACAGCGTCGCGAGCCCGGCAGCCATGGCGAAGCTCGATTTGCCGAATGTCGAAGAATGGACAACCGCTCGATCGACAGAGGTGAACACCGCATCGAAAATCGAGCGCGGCATCAAGACCGCGGCGAGCGGCACATAGCCGCCCGACAGCGCCTTGGAGAGCAGGATCATGTCCGGCTGCACCGCGCCATCGTGATGCAGGGCCAGGAACCTGCCTGTCCGCCCCATGCCGCACTGCACCTCATCGCAGATGAGGAGCGCGCCATGGTGGCGGCATAGGCGACTTGCCTCGGCGAGATAGCCCGGCGGCGGGATGCGGACGCCCTTGCCCTGGACCGGCTCGACGATGAAGGCGGCGACGTCGCCCTCCGACAGGGCCGCCTCCAAGGCCTCGGGATCGCCGAACGGCACCTGGCTCGCGAACGGCAGCGGGCCGAAGCCGTCGCGGAAGACGTCGCAGCCATTGACCGACAAAGCTCCGGTTGTGAGCCCATGGAAGGCCCGGGAGGCGTACAGGATGCGGCTCCGCCCGGTGGCGCGGCGGGCAAATTTCATTGCTGTCTCCGTCGCCTCCGCACCCGTCGAACAGAAATACACCCGTTCGAGATCACGTTCGCAACGGCGCTTCAATTCCCGCGCCAGAAGGCCGCACAAGATCGGCGTTTCCATCTGCACCAGGCTGGCCGCGTCCGCCATCATGAAGTCGATCAATGCCTGACGGATCGCCGGATGGTTGCGACCGGTGTTGAACACGCCGTAGCCGGCGAGCATGTCGAGATAGCGCCGGCCGTTGCTGTCCCAGAGATATGGGCCCGAACCCTTCACATAGCAGCGATCGAAGCCGATCAGCCTCAGCGCCTTGGCAAGGCGAGGGTTGACATGGGCTTCATAGAGCGCGCTGGCCTCTCCGGCGTGCGCCGAGATCAGCGCCCTTATATCGAGCGGCATTGGGCTTAGATCCAACCTGGCCGAGCAGAAACCCGGTCCTTATGACATAACCCACGACAAGGCACAGCAATGTGCACAGATTGTGTCTCGCGACATATCGACCCCCGCCAGGTGGCGATCAGGAGGGCAGGTCTCCCGGAGTCGCCACCCGTTCGGCAAAGGCCCGCTCCTGGCGGCGATAGCTGCTGATGCCAAAGGGAATGAAGGCGACATAAGTGAAAGCAATGATCGAAACCGCTTCCCAGGTGAAGGCGATGAGCATGATGAGCGTCAGCACCGCGGCAGCAATGATCGGGGGCACCAGATCGCGGTGGACGCGCTGCCCCAAGGTCTTGCCCGAAAAGGTCGGGACGCGGCTGACCATGCCGGCAGCAACCAGCGCCACCCAGACCAGCACCAGCGCCGCCGCGGCCTTGCCGTCGGGGACCAGCCCGAGAAAGCCGAGATACATCGGGGCCATGGCAAGCCCGGCACCGGCCGGAGCCGGAATGCCAACGAAAAAATTCATCTTCCAGGCCGGCTTGTCGGGATCATCGATGGCGACATTGAAGCGGGCAAGCCGGAGGGCGCAGCAAATGGCAAGACCCAGCGCGACGATCCAGCCGAGATTGCGCAGCTGATGCAGCGACCAGACATAGACGAGGATGGCCGGAGCGACGCCGAAATTCACGAAATCGGCGAGCGAGTCGAGCTCGGCGCCGAAACGGGAGGAACCCTTGAGGAGCCGGGCGAGCCGCCCGTCGATGGCATCGAGCACGACGGCGAGGATGACTGCGCCGACGGCCAGTTCGTAACGGCCCTCGATGCCGAGCTTGATCGCCGTCACGCCCGAGCACAGGGCGAGCAGCGTGATGATGTTAGGCAGGAGAAACCGCACCGGGATCATCTTGAACCGGCGCAGGCGCTGCTCGCGCGTGCCCCTGAACAGCCGCTCCGAGCCAATGACCGGTCGCCGCACGGGTCGCCTCCTTCTCAACTGATGGAGCCCTGAAGCGGGGGCCTTGCCGCGGTCAAGTCAGCCAGGATCGTCTCTCCGGCAATGGTTCGTTGCCCGATGATGGCCTGGGCATTCTGACCCGGCGGAAGGTAAACGTCCACCCGCGATCCGAAGCGGATCAAGCCGAAGCGCTGGCCGGCCCGGAGCTGGTTGCCGGTGGCAGCGAAGGCGACGATACGCCGCGCGATCAACCCGGCGATCTGCACCACCCCGATGCGGGTCCCGCCGGTCATCTCGAGCGTCAGCGCCTGGCGCTCATTGTCGGCGCTGGCCTTGTCGAGGGAGGCGTTGAGGAATTTACCGGCAACATAGGCGATCCGCTCGATCCGGCCGGCCACCGGCGAGCGGTTCACATGGACGTCGAAGACATTCATGAAGATCGAGATCCGGGTGACCGGGCTCGCCGGCAGGTCGAGCTCCGGCGGGGGCGCAACCGTCTCGATCGCCGAGATCACGCCGTCGGCCGGCGCAATCACGAAGCCCTCGTCGATGGGCGTGACCCGCGGCGGATCGCGGAAGAAGTAGGCGCACCACAAGGTGAGGATCACCCCGAGCCAGCCGAAGATGTCGGGCAGAAAGACGAAAGCGAGAAGGCTCGCGGCGGCGAACAACGCAATGAAGGGGTAGCCCTCGCGATGGATCGGCACCAGCACCGAGGAAATCGGATCGGCCAAGCTCAAGCTCCCTGGAGCATGGTGCGCCAAAGTGAAACCCCTTCGGCTGCACTGCCCCGCTCTCCCTCATGGCCGGGACTGCCCCGGCCATCCAGTCCCTTTCTGCGCGCTCCCATGCATGGCCGGTTCGGGGGCCGGCCATGGGGGGTTGGAAGGGCCAACAGCATGCGCAATGACATCGGTCAACTCAACTCATCAACCAAAGGTCGCCCCGGAGCATGATGCCCTACTCCCCGGCCGGCACGAGCTGCAGCGAATTGGGATGGCTCTCGTCGTCATCGGCCTCGGCAAGGCGCCGGCGCGCCTCCTCGGCCTCGCGCTGACGATTCCACATCGCTGCATAGACCCCAGCGGTCGCCAGCAGCGCCCGGTGGGTGCCGCGCTCGACGATGCGGCCGCGCTCGAGCACGATGATCTCGTCGGCATCGACGACCGTCGACAGCCGATGGGCGATAACCAGCGTCGTGCGGTTTTCCGAGACCCGGCGCAGCGCCGCCTGGATCTCCTGCTCGGTCATGGTGTCGAGGGCCGAAGTGGCCTCGTCGAGGACGAGAATGGGGGGAGCCTTGAGGATGGTGCGGGCGATCGCCACCCGCTGCTTCTCACCGCCCGACAGCTTGAGGCCGCGTTCACCCACCACGGTGTCATAGCCCTTGGGAAGAGCGAGCACGAACTCATGGATCTGAGCGAGCCTGGCGGCGGCCTCGATCTCATCGCGCGTCGCACCGGGGCGGCCATATTCGATGTTGTAGCGGATGGTGTCGTTGAACAGCACGGTATCCTGCGGCACCATGCCGATCGCCGCGCGCAGCGAGGCTTGCGTCACCTGGGCGATGTCCTGGCCATCGATGCGGATGGTGCCGCTGCTGACATCGTAAAAACGATAGAGCAGCCGCGACACGGTCGACTTGCCGGCGCCGGAGGGGCCGACGATGGCGACGGTCTTGCCGGCCGGCACCCTGAAGCTGACGCCGCGAAGAATCGGCCGCTCGCGATCATAGTGGAAGCGCACATTGTCGAACTCGATCTCGCTCCTGCGCACGACGAGCGGCGGCGCGCCCGGCCGGTCGGTGATGTCGGTAGGGACGGTGAGGAGCTTGAACATTTCCTCGACGTCGATCAGCCCCTGCTTGATGTCACGATAGACCGACCCCATGAAGTTCAACGGCAGATAGAGCTGGATCATCAGGGCGTTGACCATGACGAAGTCGCCGACGGTGAGCCGCCCGGCGCTCACGTCCATGGCCGCCATGACCATGACGATCGCCAGACCGATCGAGAACAGCACGGCCTGCCCGGAATTGAGGACCGCCAGCGACGTCCAGGTGCGGATCGCGGCCTGCTCATAGCGGTCCATGGCCACGCCGAAGCGGCGCGCCTCGTGCTCCTCGTTGCCGAAATATTTGACCGTCTCGAAATTGAGGAGGCTGTCGACCGCCTTGGTGTTGGCGTCGGTGTCGGCATCGTTCATCGTGCGGCGGATGCCAATGCGCCACTCGGTGGCGGTGTAGGTGAAGACGATATACACCACGACTGTCACAAAAGTGACAACGGCATACAGCCAACCAAATCGCCAAGCGAGGATGCCGCAGACGAAGGCGAGCTCGATGAGAGTCGGGAAGGTGTTGAAGAGCGAGTAGCGCAGCAGCGTGTCTATGCCCTGGGTGCCACGCGAGATGATGCGCGACAGCCCGCCGGTGCGGCGCTCGAGATGGAATTTGAGCGACAGCGCGTGGAGGTGGCGGAAGGTGATGACGGAGAGCTCGCGCACCGCATTCTGGCCGACCCTGGCAAAGAGCCCGTCGCGAATCTGCGCCAGCACCACCATCATGATGCGGGCCACCGCATAAGCGAGGATCAGCGCCACCGTCACCGACATGGCGGTGGCGAGGGGACCC
>DATAOT010000232.1:0-6439 GCA_036265615.1 Aestuariivirgaceae bacterium | reverse complement strand
TCATGGCAAAGCCGCGGACGTTGTACGACAAGATCTGGGACGATCATCTGGTGCATCAGGCCGAAGACGGGACCGCCCTTCTCTATATCGATCGCCATCTCGTCCATGAGGTCACGAGCCCGCAGGCTTTCGAAGGGTTGCGGCAGGCCGGCCGCAAGGTGCGGCATCCGGAAAAGACCCTGGCGGTGGTCGATCACAACGTGCCGACGACCGACCGGTCGCGCGGCATCGAGGAGCCGGAAAGCCGCCAGCAGGTCGAGACGCTGGCGCGCAATGCAGCGGAGTTCGGCATCCTCTATTTCTCCGAGCTCGATCAGCGGCAGGGCATCGTCCATGCCATCGGCCCCGAGCAGGGCTTCACACTGCCGGGAACGACGATCGTGTGCGGCGACAGCCACACCTCGACACATGGGGCCTTCGGTGCGCTTGCCCATGGCATCGGGACATCGGAGGTCGAGCATGTGCTCGCCACCCAGACGCTGATCCAGACGAAGGCCCGCAACATGAAGGTCGAGGTGACGGGGCAGCTGGCGCCAGGGACAACGGCCAAGGACATCATTCTCGCCATCATCGGCCAGATCGGCACCGCCGGAGGCACCGGCCACGTGATCGAATATTCCGGCGAGGCCATCGAGGCGCTGTCGATGGAAGGGCGCATGACGGTGTGCAACATGTCGATCGAGGGCGGGGCGCGGGCCGGGCTGATCCGTCCCGACGACAAGGCGTTCGCCTTCCTGAAGGGCCGGCCGCTGGCACCGCAAGGAGAGCATTGGGACCGTGCCGTCGCGCATTGGCGCCGTGAGCTGTTCTCGGATGAAGGGGCGCAGTTCGATCGAATCATTCGGCTCGATGCGGCGAAGCTGCCGCCGATCGTGTCGTGGGGCACGAGCCCGGAGGACGTGATCTCGGTCGAGGGAGTCGTCCCTGATCCCGACCAGATTGCCGACGAGGCGCGCCGGCAGTCGAAGAAGCGGGCGCTCGACTATATGGGGCTCAGGGCAGGAACCCGGATCGTCGACATCGCCATCGACAAGGTGTTCATCGGCTCCTGCACCAATGGCCGGATCGAGGACCTGCGGGCGGCGGCGGAGATCGTGCGCGGCCGCAAGGTGCATGAGGGGGTGTCGGCCATGGTGGTGCCGGCCTCGGGCCTGGTGAAGGCGCAGGCCGAGGCGGAGGGACTCGACAGGATCTTCAAGGAGGCGGGGTTCGAGTGGCGGGAGCCCGGCTGCTCGATGTGCCTCGGGATGAATCCCGACCAGCTCAAGCCCGAGGAGCGGTGCGCTTCGACATCAAACCGCAATTTCGAGGGTCGGCAGGGCTATCGCGGCCGCACGCATCTGGTGTCTCCGGCCATGGCGGCAGCCGCAGCAGTTGCAGGTAAATTCGTAGATGTTCGAAAGTGGAATTGAAGTTGAATCGTTGAAGCGAATATGGTGAAAGGCAGTTAAGGGGATCGTAAGTGCAGACATGATAGGGGTGGTCCCGGGTTTGGGACCAAAAAGAGGGGGGTCGGGGATGTCGACTGTCACCGCTGATGCTCGTTTCCTGCGCCGCATCCTGATCGGGCTTATCCTTGCGACAGTGCTGGCAGGCGCGGCGACCGGGCTCGTCACGGTCGAAGCGGCATCGCCAGGGCTTCTGTCTGACGTCGTGGGACGTTGATCGGAAAAGACAAAGATCTCAGCACATTGGCCGGACTGCTGTCGCCGAGCACGGTCGAATTCGAGAGGCTCGCCGAAGCAAGCTGGCAGGCGCTGCCCGAGGTCTTCCGGCGCTCCGTCGGGCGGCTGGTCATTCGCATCGAGGATTGGCCGAGCGAGGAAGCGCTGGCCGAGCTCGGCCTTGATTCGCCCTATGATCTGCTGGGATTGTTCCGCGGCATCGGCATGGCCCATGCCAGCCTCACCCATCCGACGGTCGAGCCCAACATGGTGTTCCTGTTCCGGCGGCCGATCCTCGACTACTGGACCGAGCACGAGGAGAGGCTGGGCAGCCTGATCACCCATGTGCTGGTGCATGAGATCGGCCACCATTTCGGCCTCTCGGACGAGGACATGGCGCGAATCGAGGCTGGTGCGGCGTGAAAGCTTGCCAGGATCGGTTCCAGGCCTTACTCAGCGAGCAGCGACCAGCAGGGCTTCGACAGCAATGACATCCTACAAGCTTTTTCTTCTCGCCGGCGACGGCATCGGCCCGGAAGTGATGGGCGAGCTCAAGGCCATCGTTTCGTGGTTCAATTCCGAGGGCATCGCCAGGTTCGAGATCGAGCAAGGCCTGGTCGGGGGGGCGGCCTACGACGCCCATGGCGAGGCGATCTCGGAGAGCGACATGGCCAGGGCACAAGCCAGCGATGCGGTGTTGTTCGGGGCAGTCGGTGGTCCGAAATGGGATAGCGTTGCTTACGACAAGCGACCGGAAGCGGGCCTGCTGCGGCTGCGCAAGGACCTTGCGCTCTATGCCAATCTCAGGCCGGCGATCTGCTATCCGGCATTGGCCGATGCCTCGTCGCTGAAGCGCGAGGTGGTGGAGGGGCTTGATCTCCTGTTCGTGCGCGAGCTGACCGGCGGGGTCTATTTCGGCGAGCCGAAGACCATCATCGATCTCGGCAACGGCCAGAAGCGCGCCATCGACACCCAGGTCTATGACACATTCGAGATCGAGCGGGTGGCGCGAGCGGCGTTCGAACTGGCACGGCAGCGGCGCAACAAGGTCCATTCGGCGGAAAAGCGCAATGTGATGAAGTCTGGCGTGCTGTGGAACGAGGTGGTGAGCCGGGTCCATCGCGAAAGCTACCGCGATGTCGAGCTCGAGCACATTCTCGCCGACAATTGCGGCATGCAGCTGGTGCGGGCGCCGAAGCAGTTCGACGTGATCGTCACCGACAATCTGTTCGGCGATATCCTGTCGGACGTGGCAGCGATGCTCACGGGCTCGCTGGGCATGCTGCCGTCAGCCTCGCTCGGGGCGCCCGATCCGAAGAACGGACGGCGCAAGGCCTTGTACGAGCCGGTTCACGGCTCGGCGCCTGACATCGCCGGCAAGGGCGTTGCCAACCCGATTGCCATGATCGCGTCCTTCGCCATGGCGTTGCGCTATTCCTTCGACCTCAAGCGCTGGGCCGATCTCCTGGACGAGGCGATCGCTGCTGCGCTCGCCCGCAATCTGCGCACCGGCGACATCATGCAGCCGGGAATGAAGCGGGTGGGCACCCGGGAGATGGGCGAGGCCATCCGGGAGGAGCTCGTCCGGCGCGCCGCATGAGGAGCGGAAACTCTCCTTTATTGACTGTGCGGCAAATGATGTTATCGAAAGCTCCGGCCAAGCCAGGGATCAGTCAGATGGGCTACAAGGTTGCAGTCGTCGGCGCCACCGGCAATGTCGGCCGGGAAATGCTGAGCATTCTCGCCGAACGCGAATTTCCGGTTGAGCAGGCCTATGCCATCGCGTCGCGTCGGTCGCTCGGGACCGAGGTGTCCTTCGGCGACAAGGTGCTCAAATGCCTCGATCTCGACCAGTTCGACTTCTCGAAGGTGGATTTCTGCCTGATGTCAGCCGGCTCGGCCGTGTCCAAGGAGTGGTCGCCGCGCATCGGCGCCACCGGGGCAATCGTGATCGACAATTCGTCGTGCTGGCGCTACGACCTCGAGGTGCCGCTGATCGTGCCGGAGGTCAATGCGGCGGCGCTCGTCGACTATATGGGCCGTTCCAATCGGCGCAACATCATCGCCAATCCCAACTGCTCCACCGCACAGCTGGTGGTGGTGCTGAAGCCGCTGCATGACCTTGCTCGCATCAAGCGGGTCGTGGTGGCGACCTATCAGTCGGTGTCGGGGGCCGGCAAGGAAGCGATGGACGAGCTGTGGAATCAGACGAAGGGCATCTTCGTCACCGATCCGCCGGAGCCGAAAAAGTTCACCAAGCAGATCGCCTTCAACGTCATACCGCATGTCGACGTGTTCATGGATTCGGGTGATACGCGCGAAGAGTGGAAGATGACGGCCGAGACCAAGAAGATCCTCGATCCGAAGATCAAGCTCACTGCCACCTGCGTCCGGGTGCCGGTGTTCGTCGGCCATTCGGAGGCGGTGAACATCGAGTTCGAGCGGCCGATCTCGGCCGAGGAGGCGCGGGAGACTCTGCGCGAAGCTCCTGGGTGTCTCGTTGTCGACAAGCGCGAGGATGGGGGCTATGTGACGCCGGTCGAGTGCGTCGGGGATTTCGCGACCTATGTGTCACGGATCCGCGAGGACATCACGATCGAGAACGGCCTCAATCTGTGGATCGTCTCCGACAATCTGCGCAAAGGAGCGGCGCTCAACACGGTGCAGATCGCCGAGACCATCATCAATCGCGGGCTCATGAAGAAGGCGGCCTAGAGGATGATGAGTTCAGAACCAGTCGTGGCATCCTCCTTCCCTCATGGCCGGCCCCCGAGCCGGCCATCCAGGAGATGGCGCAAGAAAAAGCTGGATGGCCGGGTCAAGCCCGGCCATGAGGGGTTGGGTACCTGAGTCCACTTCAAGTCATAATGCGCTAGAGCATAATGTCATGGCCGATCAGCAGGCGATCAGGGTTCGGCGGGCGCTGATTTCGCTGTCCGACAAGAGTGGACTTGTCGCGTTCGCCCGGGGACTGATCGATTGCGGCGTGGAACTGCTGTCGACCGGCGGCACGGCGCGGGCGATCGCCGAGGCGGGCCTCGCCGTCACCGATGTCGAGACGGTCACCGGCTTTCCGGAGATCCTTGGCGGGCGAGTCAAGACGCTCCATCCCAAGGTGCATGGCGGCCTGCTCGGCATTCGCGGCGATGCCACGCATGAGGACCAGATGAGGCGCCATGGCATCGCGCCGATCGATCTTCTAGCGGTGACACTTTATCCCTTCGAGGAGGCCCTTAGCCGCGGCGCGACGAGGGAGGAGCTCATCGAGACGATCGACATCGGCGGCCCGGCAATGATCAGGGCAGCGGCCAAGAACAGCGCTGCGGTGACGGTCGTCGTCGATCCGGCCGACTATCCAGCGGTGATCGAGGCGCTGCGCAAGTCGGGCGGCGCAGTGCCGGCTGCCATGCGCCAGGCACTTGCCGCCAAGGCCTTCGCGCGCACTGCTGCCTATGATGCGGCGATCAGCCAATATCTCACCAGCCAGGCCGGTACCGAGACGGGGCGGTGGGTGGCAATCGGGGGCCGGCTCGTGTCGAGGCTCCGCTATGGCGAGAACCCGCAGCAGACGGCAGCTTTCTATGCCACCGGCGAACGCCGGCCGGGCGTGGCAACGGCCCGCCAGGTGCAAGGCAAGGAGCTCTCCTACAACAACATCAATGATGCCGATGCAGCCTTCGAATGCGTCGCCGAGTTCGATCCGGCGAGGTCGGCGGCCTGCGTGATCGTGAAGCATGCCAATCCCTGCGGTGCCGCTGTCGCGGCCACGCTGGAAGAGGCTTACCGGCTGGCGCTGCGGGCCGACCCGGTCAGTGCGTTCGGCGGCATCGTCGCCTTCAACCGGCCGCTCGATGGGGCGGCGGCGCAGGCAGCATCGGGGATCTTCACCGAAGTCATCATGGCGCCTGGCGCCGACGAGAAAGCGCTCGCAATCCTCGCCAGGGTCAAGGGGCTCCGCGTCCTCCTGACCGACGCCATGCCCGACCCGGCGGCCGCCGGGGCGAGCTTCCGCTCGGTCGCGGGTGGATTCCTGCTTCAGTCGCGCGACAATGCGGCGCCGACGGCCGCGGAGCTCAAGGTCGTGAGCCGCCGCAAGCCCAGCGCTGGCGAGCTCGCCGACATGGTGTTCGCAATGAAAGTCGCCAAGCACGTGAAGTCGAACGCGATCGTGCTGGCCAAGGACGGGGCGACAGTCGGAATCGGCGCCGGCCAGATGTCGCGGGTCGATTCCTGCCGGGTGGCGATCGAGAAGGCGCAGGCAGCGGCGCGTGCGGCCGGCCTCGAGCGGTCGCTGAGCGAGGGGTCAGTCGTCGCATCCGATGCGTTTTTCCCATTTGCGGACGGGCTCATGGCGGCAGTGGCCGGCGGGGCTCGGGGGGCCATCCAACCCGGCGGATCGGTGCGCGACAGCGAGGTCATCGCGGCGGCGGACGAGGCCGACATCAGCATGGTGTTCACGGGTTTGCGACACTTCCGCCACTAGCAGGGGATCCCAGGACATGGTCAGACCGCGCCGGAGCGTCCTCTACATGCCAGGGTCGAACGAGCGCGCGCTCCAGAAGGCAACATCGATCCCGGCCGATGCGCTCATCCTCGATCTCGAGGACGCGGTGGCGCCCGACGAAAAGGCGACGGCCCGCGAGCGGGTCACTGCGATGGTCAGGACCAGGCCGTATGCTGGGCGCGAGGTGGTGATCCGGGTGAACGCGCTCGAAACCCCATGGGGTATCGATGACCTTCGCGCGGCCGTGGCAGCCGAGCCGGACGCCATCCTG
>DATAOT010000231.1:0-5855 GCA_036265615.1 Aestuariivirgaceae bacterium | reverse complement strand
TTGGTGTATTTCTTGGCGATCGAGATCACCAGGCGCAGATTGGCCTCGACCATCTCGCGCTTGGCCTGGCGGGCTTCGCGCTCGCCCTTCTGCACCATGTGCACGATGCGGCGAAATTCGGGGATCATCAGGCCGGTGTCGGAGGCGAGCGCATGAATGTCGTCGCGCAGGCGCTTGATCAGATCGCGCTCCGATGAAATGAACTCCTTCCAGCCGTGCTTGGTGAGCCGGCCGACGCGCCGCGGCCAGTTCGGATCGAGCTCCTCGCCCTGATATTCGCGCAGGAACACGTCGCGCGGGATGCGATAGCTCTCGGCAAGCCGCATCAGCTTGCCCTCGAGCGAGATCAGCCGCTTGTTGATGTCGTAGAGCTGCTCAACCAGCGCCTCGACGCGGGCCTGGTTGAGCGATAGCGACTTGACGTCCTCGATGATCTCCTCGCGCAGCTTCTTGTAGCGGCGCGTCTGCGACTGCGACAGCTCGGTCTTCTCGCCGACCTCCTGGTCTTGCAGCTTGCGCAGCGACTTGTAAGTCTTGGCGATGCGATCGAACGTCTCAAGCACGCGCGGCTTGAGCTCGGCCTCCATGGCGGAGAGGGAGACGTTCGAATCCTCATCGTCCTCCTCGGGCTCCTCCTCGATGCGCGGCGTCTCGAAATCCTCGGGGCTCAGCACGTCGCCATATTCGCCGCCGGGGCGGCGGCGCTGCGCTTCGGCGGCACGCGCCCGGCGCTCGCGCGGATCGATCCGGCGGTTCTCGACCGGGGGCGGCGGCGGCGGCAGCTCCTCCTCGACCAGCCGTTCGGGAGCCGCCTTGGCATCGGGGCCGGCATAGGTCGCCTCGAGATCGATGATGTCGCGGAGCAGGATCTTTCCCTCGTTGAGCTCGTCGCGCCAGATGATGATGGCCTGGAAGGTCAGCGGCGATTCGCAGAGGCCCGAGATCATCGCCTCGCGACCGGCCTCGATGCGCTTGGCGATGGCGATCTCGCCCTCGCGCGACAGCAGCTCGACGGAGCCCATCTCGCGCAAATACATGCGGACCGGATCGTCGGTGCGGTCCACCGGCTCGGCGGAGCGCTCGACCTTCATGGGCAGGTTTTCGGCGGCGCGATCTGCCTCCTCCGCCGCCGGCTCCTCGGTCGGCTCCTCGTTCTCCACAACGTTGATGCCCATCTCGGTGAGCATCGCCATCGTGTCCTCGATCTGCTCGGAGGAGACTTCTTCGGAGGGAAGGACCTCGTTCAGCTCGTCGTAAGTGACATAGCCGCGCTGCTTGGCGAGCTTGATCATCCGCTTGACGGCGGCGTCGGTCAGGTCGAGCAGCGGGCTGTCGGAGGACTCGGCGGCCGGTTCAGGCGTGTCCCGTTCGTCGGAAGTCTCCGGTGCGACCTGCTCTTCCGCTTCGGGCTCTCGCATCTGAACTCTTGCCATCGTGTTTCAAACCTCACTCTCGCGGTGTCCGATCGGTGGCAACCCACCTGATTCGGCCTATATCTTCCGCTCCTGTCAGAATTAGGAGCGTCCCGTTAACCTCAGCCTAACGGTAAACGCGCGGACCAGCCGATCACCTCCGGTGACCGCCGCCGCGCAGATCAAACTATGTGACAGGCCTCTGAGACCGCCCGGAAGCTGCTCCGAAGCCTTCGATCGCGACCTCGGTTCCGGTCGCTGAGCGCAATTCTTCGCGAATGTCATTGAGGCGTCGGAGATTCCCTTCCGTCGTCTCTTCCGCCAACACCCGCTCCGCGATCTTCAGCTCCCGTTCCAGAGTGACCGTCTTGCGATACAACGCCAGCATCTGGCTCAGTCCCGTCGCGGCGTCAGCCAACGCTGCCTCGGGAAGCACGAACCAGCTGCCGAGCCGGCCCGCCTGAGCCTCCATGCGGACAATTGCCGCCCCGTAACCCCTTGCCGAGAGGTGGTCGCGAAGCTTCCGCCCGTCAAGCCCCTCCTGCAAGGCCGCGATATCTATGATTTGGCGGCGCATCGAGTCAAGTTCGGGCGAGCCAAACTCCAGCTCGCACAGCGTGTCGAGATGGTCGCCGATCAACTCATGATGGTTGATCAGGGCGAGGATGATCGTCCCCTCGCGGCGCTGACGGGCGGCGCCGAGCCCAGTGGCGACCATTGCCCTGAGCTCGGGTGAGACGTCGCTCTCCCCGGAAAAGCGCTCTACGGCAACGTGCCGAGCCGGAAACCGCGGACGCCGGCCGGGGCTGCTGGCGAGGGCCGGCGCCTTCTGCCAGAGCTCGCGCAGGCGGCGGCGCATATCGGAGAGATAGTGCCCGCGCACCGCCGCATCGGCGATGGTCGAGCATTGCGCCAGGAGCTCGGTCTCGAAGCGCGCCCGCCGCTCCGGGGTGGCCCGGTCATTGGTCTCCAGGGCGCGCCGCCACAGCACCTCCGACAGCGGCTGCGAGGTGTCGAGCGCGGCGGCGAGCGCCTCCCCGCCCAGGGAACGCAGCAGATCGTCCGGATCCTGGCCCTCGGGCATGACGGCGATGCGAAGCGACTGGCCCGGAACAAGCAGCGGCAGCGCCAGGTCGATCGCGCGGTGGGCGGCGGCGATGCCGGCCTTGTCGCCGTCAAAGCAGAGAATGGGCTCGGGCGCGAGCTTCCACAGGAGCGCAAGCTGGCTCGGCGTGAGCGCCGTCCCCAGCGGCGCCACGGTCTCGGGAAAGCCGCCGCGGCTCATCGCAATCACGTCCATATAGCCCTCGACGGCGATGATGCGGCTGCGCTCGACAGCGAATTTCCGCGCCTTGTCAAGATTGTAGAGGACTTCGCCCTTGTGAAAGAGCGGCGTCTCGGGCGAGTTCAGATATTTCGGCTGGAGATCGGGAGAGAGGGCACGGCCGCCGAAGGCGATGACGCGGCCGCGGCCGTCGCGGATGGGAAAGATCAGGCGGTCGCGGAAGCGGTCGCGCGGGACGGCGATGTCGTCGCCGACGACCACCAGGCCTGCCTCGACCATCTGGTCGAGATCGATTGCATGATCGGCAAGATGGGTCCTGAGCTCGTAGCGCCCCGGCGGCGCATAGCCGAGGCCGAAATCCTGGCTCACGGCCATCGGCAGGCCGCGATCGGCGAGATAGCCCCGGACCTTGGCGCCGGCCGCTGCCTGGAGCTGGTCGGCAAAGAAGCGCGCGGCATGCTCCATGACGTCGTGAAGGCTCGAGCGGCGGCGCTCGCGCGCGGCCTCCTCCGGCGTAAGCTCGGGCATTTTGAGACCGGCGTCGGCGGCCAGGCGCTCGACCGCCTCGGGAAACGACAGGCCCTCCTTCTCGACCAGGAAAGTGAAGATGTCGCCCGAGGCCTTGCAGCCGAAACAGTGATAGCGGCCCTTGCGGTCATCGGCATGGAAGGAGGCGGTCTTTTCAGCATGAAAGGGGCAGCAGGCCCAGTAGTCGCCCCTGCCGGGCACCGACTTGCGGCGGTCCCATTGGACGCTACGCGAGACGACGACCGAGATGCTGATCCGGGCCCTGATCGCATCGAGAAAGGAGGGCGGAAATCTCATCTCAGCCCTGGAGCTTCGCCTTGACGGCGGCGCCGACGCGACCGAAATCCATGCGCCCGGCATAGCGCTCCTTCAGATGGGCCATCACCTTGCCCATGTCCTTCATCGTGGAGGCGCCGGTTGCCGCCACCGCCGCCTCGATCGCCGCCGCGGTCTCGGCCTCGCCCAACGGCTCGGGCATGAAAGAGCGGATGATCGCGATCTCGCCCCGCTCCTGCTCGGCAAGATCCTGGCGCCCCGCCTGTTCGAAGGCGGCAAGCGAATCCTGGCGCTGCTTGATCATCCTGTTCAGCACTTCGATGATCTGGGCATCGCCGACGCCGCTGTCCGGGCCGGCCGTCCGGCTCTCGATGTCGCGCTCCTTGATCGCGGCATTGACCAGGCGCAGCGTCGAGACCTTGAGCTTTTCGCCGGCCTTCATGGCCTGCTTCAGCTCGTCATTCAGCCGTTGGCGGAGGGACATCGCAAAGCCTCATCCAGTGGATCGCAAGATTCGCGGCAAGAATCACACCCGCACGTGCCGCCGGCGCCTGAAGGGCAATATCACGATCGAGCCGAAAAGCCACGCCACGAAAGCCGAAAGGGCGCCCCAGACCAGGCCAGCGGCGGTCACCGGAACGGCCGGCTCGTATTGCTTCCAGGCGCCGTCCACGATGGACGAGTCGGGGGCCCGCAACACCTCGAAGGGGCGCATCAAGGGCGGCGCCGCTTCGATCGCGACGCTCTGCTTCTGCAGCGCGTCGCGCCGCGCCAGGGTCGCTGTCACCGATTTGCCACGGGCGTTGAGAAATTCGCTGCCGGTCGCCGAATATTCGTTGAGCGCCTGATCGCGGGACAGGCCGCTGCCGGTGGCATCGCGGTCAAACTCGGCGAGCACGCGGTCGAGCTCGCCCAGCGCCCCGCCAAGCCGCTGGCGGTATTGTTGACTGAATTCCGGCAGCTGGCTGCCAAGCGTACCGCCGATCAGGCCGAGCAACACCGGAAAGATCCCTGCGATTCGCATGAAAGCCCTGACCTCCTTCGCCGCATCCCGGTTGAGAGATGCCTCAGATCGAAACCGGCGGGTTGACGCTCCGCCGAGCCCATGCTTTACGTCGGCCTCGCCCGGGACGGGATCGAAGGCCAATGCCCGGCTCGGCGAAGGAGCATCCCTGCCCCATGACCACCACCAGCAATGCCCTGCCGCTTCAACGCGCAGTCAGGCAGTCAGGTTCGCGCGAGCAGGCGCAGGGCGGATGGACAATCGAGCGAGCGACCGCGCTGCTCGTGCTCGCGGATGGCACAGTCATCGAGGGCCGGGGATTCGGTGCCGAAGGCAGCGCCGTCGGCGAGGTCTGCTTCAACACCGCCATGACCGGCTATCAGGAGATTTTGACCGACCCTTCCTATGCCGGCCAAATCATCACCTTCACCTTTCCACATATTGGTAACACCGGAACCAACGAGGAGGACATCGAGACCTCGAATCTCGCCTCGGCCTCGGGCGTGAGGGGCTGCATCGTCCGTGCCGCGCCGTCCGAGCCCTCGAATTACCGCGCCAGCCGGCATTTCAGCCAGTGGCTGAAAGCGCGCGGCATCATCGGGCTCGGCGGCATCGACACCCGGGCGCTCACCGCCCACATCCGCAACAAGGGCATGCCGAACGGGGTCATCGCCCACAACCCGGCCGGCATTTTCGACATCGGCCGGCTGAAGGCGGAGGCGCAAGCCTGGCCGGGGCTCGAGGGCATGGATCTCGCGATCGAAGTCTCCTCGGCGCAGCGTTATGAATGGGACGAGACGCGCTGGGCCTGGCAAAGCGGCTATGGACGGCAGCAGGCGCCGCGCCTTCACGTGGTCGCAGTCGATTACGGGCTCAAACGCAACATCCTGCGCTGCCTTGCCGCCACCGGCTGCCGCGTCACCGTGGTGCCGGCGACGACCGCGGCGGAGGACATCCTGGCCATGGATCCCGACGGCGTCTTCCTGTCGAACGGGCCCGGAGATCCGGCGGCCACCGGCGACTATGCGGTCCCCGAGATCGCCAAGCTCGTCGATTCGGGCAAGCCGGTGTTCGGCATCTGCCTCGGCCATCAGATGCTGGCCATCGCGCTCGGCGGCAGAACGCTCAAGATGCATCAGGGCCATCATGGCGCCAACCACCCGGTCAAGGACTTCACCACCGGCAAAGTCGAGATCACCTCGATGAATCACGGCTTTGCCGTCGATCGGGACAGCCTGCCCGCGAGCGTGGTCGAGACCCATGTGTCGCTGTTCGACGGGTCGAATTGCGGGCTGCAGCTCAAGGACCGGCCGGTGTTCTCGGTGCAGTACCATCCCGAAGCCTCGCCCGG
>DATAOT010000230.1:0-9566 GCA_036265615.1 Aestuariivirgaceae bacterium | reverse complement strand
TGCCTATTGCCTATTGCCTATTGCCTACAATTTGATCGAACCAGCGAGGTGTTGTATCGCTCTTGAGCGTCGCTTGCGAGCCTTGAGGAGTCTCGATGACTGTGGTCCAGCACTTGGGCGAAAAGCTCGAGATCAAGCAGGCCGCGCCGAGATTTCCTGCGCTCGGCCTGGCCATGTATTATCTCTGCCATCGCAAGCCGTTTTCCGACATGCCGTCAGGCGCCATCATCCCGGTGATCGATGGCCAGATCCGGCGCGGCCACGCCCTCATCGCCATGCAGGGGCCGCGCGCCGTCGGCTATCTCGGCTGGGCCCTCTTCACGATTGAGGAGGCGCTCGCCCATGTTCACACCGGCGAGCCGCCCGAGGGCGCCACGCGCGACCACGGCGATGTGCTCTGGCCGATGACGGTGGCGGCCAATTCACCCCCGGTGCTGCGAGCTCTGGTGCGCAGCGCCCGTCAGATGAATGTCGGCCGCAGCATCATGACCATCCGGCCGCTCGAGAACGGCAGCCGCCTGGTGCCGCCGATTTTGATCGTCAGCTGAGCATCGCGCCCCTTAGACGGTCGTCTTCACCCGTCCTGGCCGCAGCAGGAACGCCGGCATGTTGGCCTCGGTGAATCCCGCCGGATCGCGCTCGCGGCTGTCCTCGCGCTCGTGCGACCGCTCGGCCCGCGGTGCTTTCTTGACCGCCCGCGGCTGCTGGTCATCGCGGCGCGGCCGCTTGTCGCGCGAATCATGGACAAGCCGCGGTGTCGGCTTCTCTCGGGCATGCTTGCGCGCCGGTCCCGTGCGTGCAGCGCCGCGTTGCGGACCGCGACGCCGGCCCTTGGCCGACATGGCATCCGCGAGTTCGTCCTCCGCCGGCGGCTCGCCGTGCCAATCGACCGGCTTCTTGATCAGCTGCTCGATTGCCCGCAGCGCCCGCACCTCCTCGAAGGTGACGAGCGTATAGGCATGACCCTCGCGCCCCGCCCGGCCGGTGCGCCCGACTCGATGCACGTAATCCTCGGCATGCACCGGCACGTCGAAATTGAACACATGGCTGACCAGCGGAATGTCGAGGCCGCGCGCCGCCACGTCGGAGGCGATGAGATAGGTGATCTGCCCGTTGCGGAACGCATCGAGTGTCTTGAGCCGCGAGAACTGGTCCATGTCGCCATGCAGCGCCGAGGCATTGAAGCCGTGCTTCTTGAGCGACGATTCGAGAACCGCCACCGTCGTCTTCCGGTTGGCGAAGACGATGGCGTTCTTGATGTTGTCGTATTCGCGCAAGAGCTGCCGCAGCGCGTCGCGCTTCTCCTTGTCCTCGGACGGCGCATAGACCGCCTTCTGGATGATCGAGGCCGCCGTGGTGGCCGGCGGCGCCGCCTGCACCTCGACCGGATTGTGCAGGAACTGGTTGGTGAGCCGCTGGATCTCCGGCGGCATGGTGGCCGAGAAGAACAGAGTCTGGCGGGTGATCGGCAGGATCTTGCAGATGCGCTCGATATCGGGAATGAACCCCATGTCGAGCATGCGGTCGGCCTCGTCGACGACCAGGATCTCGATGCCGTGCAGCATCAGCTTGCCGCGCTCGACATGGTCGAGCAGCCGCCCCGGAGTGGCGATGAGGATGTCGGCGCCCCGGTCAATCTTGGCATTCTGCTCGTCGAACGACACCCCGCCGATGAGCAGTGCAATCGTCAGACGGTGGTTGCGGCCGAGCCGCTCGAAGGCTTCCTGCACCTGCGCTGCCAGCTCCCGGGTCGGCTCGAGGACCAGCGTCCGCGGCATGCGGGCCCTGGCCCGGCCCTTTTCCAGAAGCGACAGCATGGGCAGCGCGAAGGCGGCAGTCTTCCCTGAACCGGTCTGGGCGAGGCCCAGCACGTCCCGGCGTGCCAGAGCGGGGGGAATGGCTTTGGACTGGATGGGAGTAGGAGTTTCGAAGCCGGCAGCCCGGACCGCCTCGAGAACTTTTTCGGATAGACCCAATTGATCGAATGACATGCGGTGTCGCAAACTTTCCTTAAATGGGAAGGCACATTGCTTTTTTATGACTTGATCTTATTCGCCCGACTTTGCTCGCCAGAGGCGGCACAAGACTTCTGTCTTCATCATGCAAAATAGTCAGAACACATGAAGTGTCAATGACACGGCCCTGCGGCATCTGGGCGAATCGGCTCAAACTTCCACAGATTCCGATGCCGCGGGCGCCAATTGAACCGATTCGCCACAACCGCAGGCACTGGTCTGGTTTGGATTGTTGAACACGAAGCCGGCCCGCAACTTGTCGACCTGGTAATCCATCTCGGTTCCAAGCAAGAACATCACGGCTTTCGAATCGATCAGCACCCGGGCGCCCTTGTCTTCGACGACCTCGTCGAACCGGCCCGGCTCCTCGGTCCAGTCCATGGTGTATTCCATGCCGGCGCAGCCGCCCTTCTTGACGCCGATGCGCAAGGCAGACTGCGGCTTTCCCGAGCGCGCCGCCAGGGCCCGAATCCGCGCCGCGGCGGCATCGGTGAGCCGTATCACCTGGGGTTTGGGTCGGGCCTGCACCATGATTTCAGTCCTTCTCGTCCACTCCCGTCTACCACATATTGAGGGTGACGCGCGCCTCTTCCGACATGCGGCTGGCATCCCACGGCGGATCGAACACCAGATTGACCTTCACGTCCTTGACCCCGGGAACGGCGCTGACCGCGTCCTGGACCCACCCCGGCATGTCGCCGGCGACCGGGCAGCCGGGGGCGGTCAGGGTCATGTCGATGGTCACTCCCCGATCATCGCCGACATCGATCTTGTAGACGAGGCCGAGCTCGTAGATGTCGACCGGAATCTCGGGGTCGTAGACGGTCTTCAGCGCCGCGATCATGTCGTCGGTCATGCGCTCGAGCTCCTCCTTCGGAATGGCGGAGCTGGACAGGTCCTCGTGTGACGGCAGCGCGGTCATCTCACCTTCATATGAACAGTCGGCCAGCCGATTCAAGGGCTTCGCCGAGCCGCTCGACCTCCTCATGGGTGTTGTACATGGCAAACGAGGCCCGGCAGGTCGCGGTGGTGCCGAACCGGGCGAGCAGCGGCATTGTGCAATGAGTGCCCGCCCTGACCGCCACCCCGGCGCGGTCGATCACCGTCGCGATGTCATGCGCATGGGCGCCTTCCATGTTGAAGGAGATGATGGCGCCCCGGTTGCGTGCTCGGCCGATGATCCGCAGATTGTTGATCGCCGAGAGCCGCCTGAGCGCATGCTCGAGCAGGTCCGCCTCATGCGCCGCGATCCGATCGCGGCCGATCTTCATCATGTAGTCGAGCGCGACGCCGAGGCCGATCGCCTGGACGATGGCAGGCGTGCCCGCCTCGAACCGGTGCGGCGGCTCGGCATAGGTGATGTCGTCGAGGAACACCTCCCGTATCATCTCGCCACCGCCCTGATAGGGCGGCATCCGCTCGAGGTGCTCCGCCTTGGCGTAGAGAACCCCGATTCCCGACGGCCCATAGGTCTTGTGGCCGGTGAAGACGTAGAAATCGGCATCGATGTCCTGGACGTCGACGCTCATATGGACCGCCGCCTGGCTGCCATCCACCAGGATCGGTATGCCGCGGGTTCGACAGAGCCTGACGATCTCCTTGATCGGCAGGATGGTGCCGAGCGCGTTCGACATGTGGGTGATGGCGACCATCCGAGTGCGGGGCCCGAGCAGCGCCTCGAATTCCTCGAGCAGGAAATTGCCGTCGTCGTCGACCGGGCTCCAGCGGATCACCGCCCCCCGGCGCTCGCGGTGGAAGTGCCAGGGCACGATGTTGGAGTGATGTTCGAGGATCGACAGGACGATCTCGTCGCCCTCTCCGATCACCATTCCGCCGAAGCTTTGCGCCACCAGGTTGATCGCCTCGGTCGCATTGCGGGTAAAGATGATCTGGCTGGCCGACGGCGCATTGAGGAACTGCCGCACCGTTTCCCGCGCCTTCTCGTAATTTGCCGTCGCCAGGTTGGACAGGAAATGCAGGCCGCGATGGACATTGGCATATTCCATCTCATAGGTATGTGCGACCGCCTCGATCACCGCCTTGGGCTTCTGCGCCGAAGCGGCATTGTCGAGATAGGTCAGCGGCCTGCCATAGACCTCCCGCTTGAGGATCGGGAAATCGGCACGGATCGCCTCGACATCATAGGCCTGCGCCAATCCGTCAGCCATTGCTGCCTGCCCCCGCCGCTTCGTCCCGTCTGTCGAGCCAGCCTTCAGCGCGGGCGGCGAGGCGGGCCCGCAGCCCTTCATCGGCCACATCCTCGAAGGCGTCGGCCACGAAGGCGGTGATCAGCATGCTCCTGGCGCGCGCCTCCGGAATGCCGCGGGACCGCAGATAGAACACGTGGTCCTCCTCGAGATCGCCAGCCGTCGCGCCATGGCCGCAGACCACGTCGTCGGCGAAGATTTCGAGCTCCGGCTTGGCATCGAACTCGGCCGTCGGGCTGAGCAGCAGCGCGTGGCTCGACTGCTTGCCATCGGTTTTCTGCGCATGCGGCCTGACGATGACCTTGCCCTGGAAGATGCCGCGCGCCTCCTCGTCGACCACGCATTTGAAGATCTCGCGGCTGGTGCAGCGCGGCACTGCATGGTCGACGACAAGCCGGGTATCGCAATGCTGGCGGTCATGCAGCAGGTAGCTGCCGGTCACCCGCGCATCGCCGCCTTCGCCCGAGAAGGTGATGAAGCCCTGATTGCGGGTGACCCCGGCGCCGATCGTGAACGTGAAGTCCCGCAACGTCGCATCGGCGCCAAGATCGATATGGGCATTGGCGAGGTGGTAGGCGTGGCCCGCATCCTCCTGGACCTTGATGCGGTCGAGCCGCGCGCCCGCCCCGAGCTGCGCCACCGTGATCGGCAGGGCGACATAGCTTCCCTCGGCGCCAAAATGAGTTTCGATCAGGGTGAGCGTCCCGCTCTCGCCGATCGCCACCTCGAGGCGCGGCGCGAACGTTTCAGACCGCAACCCGCTGTTCACGCTGATTACCTCGACCGGCATGGTCACGGTCTCGCCGGCCGCAACCTCGATCCGGACGCCGCCCGTGAAGAACGCCGTGTTGAGCAGCAGCAGCGGGTCGTCGCTGGTGATGGCCGAGGGCTCGTCGAGCGGCATCACCCTGATGGCGGAGGTGACCGGCAGATTCGAGAGCTCCGGCCGGTAGACGCCGTCGGCGATCACCAGCCGCGCCCGGGCCACGCCTTCGAAGGGCGAGCGGGCGACGAGCCGCAGCACGCTTGCTCCATCGCTCATGACTGCCGCGGCCGGCGGGAATGGCCGGGTCAGCAGCTGCTTCAGATCGGTCCAACGCCAATCCTCCATGCGCCGATGCGGCAGGCCGCTCGCCATGAACCGCTCGAATGCCGCCCGCCGCGCCGGCGAGGCGACCATGACCTGGCCGGCCTCCACATAGGCCTGCTCGGCGGTGGTGCTGCGGATGGGCATGTTCATCTACGCCGCGTCCTTTCCATAATCGGCGTAGCCGTGCTCCTCGAGCTCGAGCGCCAGCGATTTGTCCCCGGATCTGACGATCCGTCCTTGCGACAGCACATGCACCCGATCGGGGATGATGTATTCGAGAAGCCGCTGATAGTGCGTGATGACGATCATCGCGCGCTGCGGGCTGCGCAATCCATTGACCCCGTCGGCGACGATCCGGAGCGCATCGATATCGAGTCCGGAATCCGTCTCGTCCATGATGCAGAGGCTGGGCTCGAGCACCGCCATCTGCAGGATCTCGGCGCGCTTCTTCTCGCCGCCCGAGAAGCCGACATTGACCGGCCGCTTCAGCATCTCCGGCGAGATCCCGAGCCGCTGCGCGCGCTCCCTGATCAGCCGCATGAATTCCGGGGTCGACATCTCGGGCTCGCCCCGCGCCTTGCGCTGCGCATTGAGCGCCACCTTGAGGAACTGCATGGTCGCGACGCCCGGGATCTCGATCGGATATTGAAATGCGAGGAACACCCCCTTGGCCGCGCGCTGATCGGGCTCCATGGCAAGAAGATCTTCGCCGTCGAGCAGCACCTCCCCGCCCGTCACCTCGTAGCCTTCCCTGCCCGCCAGCACATAGGAGAGCGTCGACTTGCCGGAGCCGTTCGGCCCCATGATGGCATGCACCTCGCCCGGCTTCACGGTGAGCGACAGCCCGTCGAGGATCACCTTGTCCTCGTCGGCAAGCTTCACATGCAGGTCCTTGATCTCGAGAATTCCCATAATTTCTTCCACTACTCCGTCAGTTCCAACCTCCCCCTCATGGCCGGGCTTGACCCAGCCATCCAGTCTTTTCCTCAACGACCGCCTGGATGGCCGGCTCGGGGGCCGGCCATGAGGGAAACCGCCTCCATCATCCAACGCTCCCCTCAAGGCTGATGCCGATCAGCTTTTGGGTCTCGGCCATGAATTCCATAGGCAGCTGCTGCAGCACGTCGCGCACGAAGCCGTTGACCACCAGCGCCACCGCTTCCTCCTCCGACAGGCCGCGCTGCCTGCAGTAGAACATCATGTCTTCCGAGATTTTCGAAGTCGTCGCCTCATGCTCGAAATGGGCGGTCGAGGTCTTGGCCTCGATATAGGGCACCGTATGTGCGCCGCACCGATCGCCGATCAACAGCGAGTCGCACTGGGTGAAGTTGCGCGCATTGGTCGCCCTGCGATGCGCCGACACGAGGCCGCGATAGGTGTTGTTGGAATGGCCGGCGGCAATCCCCTTGGAGATGATCCGGCTCGACGAGTTGCGACCGAGATGAATCATCTTGGTGCCGCTGTCGACCTGCTGATAGCCGTTCGAGATCGCGATCGAGTAGAACTCGCCGCGTGAATTGTCGCCCCGGAGAATACAGGACGGGTACTTCCAGGTGATCGCCGAGCCGGTCTCGACCTGGGTCCACGAGATCTTCGAGTTGCGGCCGCGGCAGTCGCCCCGCTTGGTGACGAAATTATAGACGCCGCCCCGCCCGTGCTTGTCGCCGGGATACCAGTTCTGGACCGTCGAATATTTGATCTCGGCATCCTCGAGAGCGATCAGCTCGACCACCGCCGCATGCAGCTGATTCTCGTCGCGCATCGGCGCGGTGCAGCCTTCGAGATAAGACACATAGGCGCCGCGATCGGCGATGATCAGCGTGCGCTCGAATTGGCCGGTGTTGCGCTCGTTGATGCGGAAATAGGTCGAAAGCTCCATCGGGCAGCGCGTGTTCGGCGGCACATAGACGAAGGAGCCATCGGAGAACACCGCTGAATTGAGGGCGGCATAGAAATTGTCGCCCTGCGGCACCACCGATCCGAGATATTTGCGCGCGAGATCCGGATGCTCGCGCAGCGCCTCCGAGATCGAGCAGAAGATCACGCCGGCCTTGGCGAGCTCGTTCTTGAAGGTGGTGACCACCGATACCGAATCGAACACCGCATCGACCGCGACATTGCCGGCGCTGTAGACGCCGGCCTCCCCGTCGAGCGTGCTCTTGTCGTCCTGGCGGCGAACCCCCGACAGGATCTCCTGCTCCTTGAGCGGAATGCCGAGTCGCTCATAGGTCCGAAGCAGCTCCGGATCGACGTCCGCCAGGCTCTTCGGGCCGCTCGTACCCTTGGGCGCGGAGTAATAATAGATGTTGTTGAAGTCGATCTTCGGATAGTGGACCCTGGCCCAGGTCGGCTCCTCCATCTGCAGCCAGCGCCGATAGGCCTCGAGCCGCCAGTCCAGCATCCATTGCGGCTCCGCCTTCTTGGCCGAGATGAAGCGGATCACCTCCTCGGAAAGGCCTTTCGGCGCCGTCTCGGACTCGATCGACGTCTCAAACCCGTATTTGTATTTGTCGACGTCGATCTCTCGGACGCGTTCAATGGTGTCGAGATCAGCCATGGTCCTTCTAACCCTTCTATGCTGCAGACCGTGCCGCCGGGCGCGAAACGAGCTCGCGCCAGGCTTCGACGAGCCGCGTCAAATCCCTCTCCGTCGTGTTCCAGCCGAGGCTCACCCTGACAGCCGACCGGGCCAGGCCCGCCGGCACGCCCATGGCCTCGAGCACATGCGAGCGCCCGACCTTTCCGGACGAGCAGGCCGAGCCCGAGGAGACCGCGACGCCAAGGAGATCGAACGCCATGACCGCGGTTTCGGCCAGCAGCCCCTCGAGAGCGAAGCAGCTGGTGTTTGGCAGCCGCCGAACCCCCTCGGCGAAAATCCGCAGAGCCGGCGAAACCGCCTTGAGGCGGGATTCCAGCCGATTGCGCCCGGCCGCCATGCTGTCGGCATCATCGCCGAGCGCCGACCGGAACGCGGCAGCCATACCGCAAATCGCAGCGACGTTTTCGGTTCCTCCCCTCAGGTGGAATTCCTGCCCCCCGCCACCGATGAGCGGAAGCATGGACGTCCCCGGCCTGATGAGCAGCGCCCCGACGCCCTGCGGGCCACCGAATTTGTGGGCCGAAAGCGTCATGAGATCGACCCCGAGACCCTGCCAGTCGACCGCCATGCGCCCGACCGCCTGGGCGGCATCGCAATGGATGATCGCGCCATGGCGATGCGTGAGTTCGGCCGCCTCGGCCACCGGCTGGATGGCGCCTGTCTCGTTGTTGGCGAGCATCAGCGAGACGAGCGCGTTCTTAGGCCCCGCAGCCAGGGATCGGGCGAGGCAGGCAAGATCGACGATGCCGTCGCTGTCGACGGTGAACTGATCGACGGCGCGGCCAGACTGCTCGGCAGCGGCCCTCACCGAGGCATGCTCGACGGCGGAGACGATGAGCCTTTCAGCCCCGCTGCCGCGCAGCGCCAGCGCATTGGCCTCGGTGCCGCCCGAGGTGAACACCACCGAGCGGGGCGGAACGCCCAGGGAGCGGGCAAGCTCCTCCCGTGCCGACTCGATGAGGTTGCGGGCGGCCCGACCCTCGCCATGCACCGAAGAGGCGTTGCCGCCGGCATCGAGCGCCTCGAGCATCGCCTGCCGCGCCTCCGGCCGAAGCGGGCTCGACGCGTTGTGATCGAGATATGTGCGCGTGCTGTCCAAGGTATCTCAGGCCATTGTTCTCACGGGATGCGCCATCGCTCGCCGCACCGATGCCTCGAGCGCGAGGTTGCGGCGATTGATCACGTCACCGAGAGTGATCACCGACAGGAACCCGAGGATCTGCCGGCCGAGCGCCGCCCACAGCTCGTGGGTGACGCATTTCTCGCCGTTGACGCAGCCATCGATTGCATCACCCTGGCAGCGCGTCACCTGCAGCGGCTCGTCCACCGCCTGGACGATCTCGGCAATCCGGATCTCGTCGGGCTCGCGCGACAACGTATATCCGCCGCCCGGCCCGCGGGCGCTCTCGACCAGCCGCGCCCGCCTGAGCTTGGCGAACAGCTGCTCCAGATATTCCTGGCTGATGGCCTGGCGGTTCGCCACATCGGCGAGCGGCACGGGCTTGCCGGCCGCGTTCAGGGCGATATCGGCCATCGCCATCACGGCGTAACGGCCCTTGGTCGACAGCTTCATGGCTGAATTCCGATCATCGCGCGGAAATCCTTGAATTCTCGACGGCCACCCGTGTATGACCCGCTGGCCAAGCGTTAACCGC
>DATAOT010000229.1:0-3981 GCA_036265615.1 Aestuariivirgaceae bacterium | reverse complement strand
CACGGTTCCCATCAAGGCCTGCGGCTATCCAGCCGCGCAACCAGGCCGGACACATGACCGCAAGCGACCGTTTCGCTGTCACAGTCACAAAACCCTTGCAAGGCGGGGGCCATCCACACATGACCCGGCCATCCAGCCTCTTCTTGCGCAATCTCCTGGATGGCCGGCTCGAGGGCCGGCCATGAGGATAGAAGATCAGGCGGCAATACCCTTCTTCCATCGCTTCTCCATCACCGGCGAACGCGATAAGGTCGCGAAATCCCTCCGCCGACGCTTTCAGAAGGCCCTCCATGTCGAAACCGTTGCCGCATAGAGCTGACGTCGTGATCATTGGCGGCGGTATCGTCGGCACCTCGCTCGCTTATCATCTGGCCAAATTCGGCGTCACCGACGTGGTCCTCCTCGAGCGCAAGCAGCTGACCTCGGGCACCACCTGGCATGCCGCGGGCCTTGTCGGCCAGCTGCGCGCCACCCGCAATCTCACCGAGCTTGCCAAATACACGACGTCGCTGTTCGAGACGCTCGAAGCAGAAACCGGCCGGGCCACCGGCTTCAAGCAGAACGGCTCGGTCTCCGTCGCCTTGACCGATGCCCGCCTCGAGGAGCTCAAGCGCGGCGCCTCGATGGCCCGCCAGTTCGGGCTCGAGGTGCAGGTGATCTCTGCCGGCGAGGTGATCGAGCGCCTGCCGCATCTCAGCGGTGACGGCGTGGTTGGCGGCGTGTTCCTGCCGAAGGACGGCCAGGTCAATCCGATCGACGTCACCCAGGCTCTCGCCGCCGGCGCCCGGTCGCGCGGCGCGCGAATTTTCGAAAACACCAAGGTCACCCGCATTCTCACCGACAAGGGCAAGGCGGTCGGCGTCGATACCCCGTCGGGGACGATCCGCGCCGACCGCGTGGTGATCGCCGCCGGCATGTGGTCGCGCGATCTTGGACGATCGCTCGGCGTCTCGATCCCGCTCCATGCCGCGGAGCATTTCTACATCGTCACCGAGCCGGTCGGCGATCTGCCCCGCAACATGCCGGTGGTGCGGGTGCCCGATGAATGCACCTACTACAAGGAGGACGCCGGGAAGCTTCTGATCGGCGCCTTCGAGCCCGAGGCCAAGCCGTGGGGCGGCGCTGGCATTCCCGAGGATTTCGCCTTCGAGACCCTGCCCGAGGACATGGAGCATTTCGAGCCGATCCTCAACTCGGCCATCGCCCGCATGCCGCTGCTCGAGCATGCCGGCATCGCGCTCTTCTTCAACGGCCCGGAAAGCTTCACTCCCGACGACCGCTACTATCTCGGCGAGACGCCGGAGATCGCCAACCTGTTCGTTGCCACCGGCTTCAACTCGATCGGCATCCAGTCGTCCGGCGGCGCCGGCCTCGTGCTCGCGCAATGGATCAAGAACGGCTACCCGCCGATGGACGTGAACGGTGTCGACATCCGCCGCATCCATCCTTTCCAGTCAGTCAAGACCTATCTCAGGGACCGCACGGTCGAGAGCCTCGGCCTGCTCTATGCGATGCACTGGCCCTATCTCCAGCCGCGCACGGCGCGCGGCGTCCGACGCTCGCCCTTTCACGACCGGCTCGAGGCGCTCGGCGCCTGTTTCGGCGAGGTCAATGGCTGGGAGCGGCCGAACTGGTTCGCCCCGCCGGGCATCGAGCCGGAATATCGCTATTCCTATGGCCGCCAGAACTGGTTCCCCCATGCTGCCGCCGAAGCCGCAGCCGTCAGGGATGCGACAGGCCTCTTCGACCAGTCCTCCTTCGCCAAATTCATCCTCGAGGGCCGCGATGCCATGGCGGTTCTGAACCGCATTTCGACCAACGACGTCGATGTCGCTCAAGACCGCATCGTCTATACCCAATGGCTGAACGAGCGCGGCGGCATCGAGGCCGATCTCACCGTCACCCGTCTCGCCGAGGATCGTTACCTCATCGTCACCGGCGCCCAGCCGCAGACCCGCGACTTCGCCTGGCTCAAGCGAAATATCCCCGAGGGCGCGCTGGCGGTCGCCACCGACATTACCTCCGGCTTGCCGATGCTGTCGCTGATGGGGCCACACTCGCGGGCATTGATGGCCAGGCTGACGGGCGAGGACGTCTCCAACGAGGCCTTTCCCTTCGCCACCTCGCGCGAGGTCGAGATCGGCTATGCCCGCGTCCGGGCAAGCCGCATCACCTATGTCGGCGAGCTCGGATACGAGCTCTACATCCCGGCCGAATTCGCTCAAGCCGTCTTCGACACCATCATCGCCGCCGGCCGGGAATTCGGCCTGACGCCGTGCGGCATGCACACCATGAACAATTGCCGGATGGAGAAGGCCTACCGTCATTGGGGCCATGACATCGCCGACGAGGACACCCCGCTCGAGGCCGGCCTCGGCTTCACCTGCGCCTTCGACAAGCCCGGCGGCTTCATTGGCCGCGATGCCCTGCTCGCGCAGAAGAAGCACGGGACCCTCCCCAAGCGACTGGTCGCCATCGCCCTCGAGGACATGAGCGACCGCGCTCCGCTGATGTATCACGAGGAGCCGATCTACCGGGCGGGCGCGCTCGTCGGCGCCACCACCTCCGGCGCCTTCGGCCATCGCATCGGCCGCTCGCTGGCGCTCGGCTACGTCCGCGCCGAGCGGGGCGTCACCGCCGACTGGATTGCCGGCGGCGAATTCGAGATCGAGATCGCCTGGCAGCGCTACCCGGCGGAGTTGCGGCTCGAGCCGTTTTATGACCCGCGCAACACCCGAGTGAGGTCCTGATCGGCAGCAGTCTGGCAAAACCGCCGCTTGCTTCCCATATGCTTGCCGCGTTACGGGAAGGAGGAGGAGCGTCCGATGCTCACCGTTCTGAACATTCTGTGGTTCATCCTCGGAGGCTTTCTGGCCGGCCTCGGCTGGTGGCTGGCCGGAATTCTGTGCGCCATCACCATCGTCGGCCTGCCCTGGGCGCGCGCCTGCTTCATGCTGGGAAATTTCACCTTCTGGCCGTTCGGCCGCGACGTCATATCGCGGAAGGAGCTGACCGGCCGCGACGATCTCGGAACCGGCACCTTCGGCACCGTCGGCAACATCATCTGGCTGCTCCTCGTCGGCTGGTGGCTGGCGCTTGCGCACATCACGCTGGCGATCAGCCTTGGGCTGACCATCATCGGCATCCCCTTCGCGATCCAGCATCTGAAGCTCGCCTATGCCTCGCTGTTCCCGATCGGCCAGACCGTGGTCGATGCCGACGTCGTCACGGCAGCGCGGCGCAGCCGGGCCACGGCACAGGTCCAGGAGCTGCGGCGCACTTGATCGCTGTTCGTCTGGGGGACTAGACTGTTCGGTATTGAGAACATTCGTTTCTTCTAACAATCAAGGAGGCTTCAATGGCACTGCAGATCGGCGATGTGGCACCCGATTTCGAGGCCGATACGACTGAAGGGCGGATCAAATTCCATGAATGGCTGGGCGACGCCTGGGGCGTGCTGGTGTCGCACCCCAAGGACTTCACCCCGGTTTGCACCACCGAGCTTGGCGCCATGGCCGGCATCAAGCACGAATTCGACAAGCGCAATGCCAAGCTCATCGGCATCTCGGTCGACAGCGTCGATGACCATCAACGCTGGAAGAAAGACATCCAGGAGACCACCGGCTACGCCGTGAACTACCCGATGATCGGCGACCGCGATCTCACCGTCGCCAAGCTCTACGGCATGATTCACCCCAATGCCCGCGGCGAGGCCAGCCAGCGCACCGCCGCCGACAACGCCACGGTGCGCAATGTCTACATCATCGGGCCCGACAAGAAGATCAAGCTGATGCTGGTCTACCCGATGTCGACAGGGCGCAATTTCGACGAGATCCTGCGGGTCATCGACAGCCTGCAGCTCACCGCCAAGCATTCGGTGGCAACCCCTGCCAACTGGAAGCAGGGCGAGGATGTGATCATCGCCGGCTCGGTCTCGGATGAGGATGCGAAGAAGAAGTTCCCGCAGGGCTGGAAAGCGCC
>DATAOT010000228.1:0-5161 GCA_036265615.1 Aestuariivirgaceae bacterium | reverse complement strand
TGCTGCAGGCTGATCCCGAAGAGATCGAGCTGTCGGACGGGCATGCCCGGCTTCGTGCAGGCTCCGCGAGCGTGAAGCTCAGCGAGCTCGCTCGCGCCTGTCACCACAAAAGCCACCAATTCGGCAACGATGCCGATTCCGGATTGATGGCGTTCGCCACCTACGACCCGCCGGGAACCTATTCCAACGCTTGCCACGCGGCAGTGGTGGAGGTCGACATCGAAACGGGGCGAGTGAAGCTCTTGAGGTTCGTGGCGGTCGAGGATGCCGGCATCCTGATCAATCCCATGCTGGCCGATGGCCAGATCGTCGGCGGAATCGCCCAAGGCATCGGCAACGCCCTGCTTGAGGAAATCGTCTATGACGGGGACGGCAACATTCTTACGGCCTCGCTCGCCGACTATCTTCCGCCGACGGCGCGGGAGGTTCCGTTTGTCGAGATCGTCCATCTCGAGACAGTGACCGACGCCTCGATCACGGGCGCCAAGGGTCTGGGCGAGGGTGGGGCGATCGGCGCCCCGGCGGCGGTGATCAACGCAATCTGCGATGCCCTGACGCCGTTCGGCATCGAACTGTTCGAGATGCCCGCGACACCGGAACGGATCAGGGCTGCCGTTCGTGCCGCCGAGGAGAGACGCTCATGACCGGCAAACAGCCGATCACCCTGAAAGTCAATGATGCGGAGTACCGGATCGACGTCGAGCCGCGGCGGACCCTTGCCGATGCCCTGCGGGACGACTGCGGCCTGACCGGCACCCATCTCGGCTGCGAGCATGGCATCTGTGGCGCCTGCACCGTGCTGGTCGACAACGAGCCGGTCCGGTCCTGTCTGATGTTTGCCGTTCAGGCACAGGATTGCGCCATCTCGACCGTGGAGGGGCTTGCTCGAAATGGCGAATTGCATCCGTTGCAGGAGGCGTTCTCCAGATATCATGGGCTGCAATGCGGTTTCTGCACGCCGGGCTTCCTGATGCTGGCGATTGGCGCGATCAAGCGCAATCCGGGGATGAACGAGGAGGAGCTCCTGGATGTGCTCTCGTCCAATCTGTGCCGCTGCACCGGCTACCAGAACATCATTGCGGCGGTCCGCTCCGTTCTCGGACGCCCGCTCTGATGTCGTTGATCGGCAGCTCCGTCCGCCGCCTGGAGGACAGGCCGCTGCTGTGCGGTCAGGGCCGGTTTGCTGCCGACATCTCCTTTCCGGGCCAGGTGCATATGCGTGTGGTCCGCTCGTCGCTCGCCCACGGACGTATCCTCCACATCGACATCGCTGCGGCGGCGGCCATGCCGGGAGTTGTGGCAGTCTGGACAGGCGACGACGTCTCGCAGGTTGCGCCCATCGATTTCCGCCTGGTTCCTGTCCAAGGGCTGGAGCCATTCCGCCAGCCCATCCTGGCCCAGAAGCGCGTGCGCTACGTTGGCGAGCCCTTGGCTGTCATCTTTGCAGAAGATCCCTATCTCGCCGAAGATGCTGCCGAGCAGGTGTTCGGCGATATCGAGGAGCTTCCGCCCTGTCTCGACCCCACAGGCGATCTCGGCTGGTTCGATGACGGCGTAGCGAGCGAAGCAGCGGTGCTCGCCAAGAGCTATGGCGATGTCGCCGAGGCGTTCGAACGCGCCGAGCATGTCGTCACGCTCGAGCTTCGGATCGGCCGTCATTCGGGATCACCGATCGAGACGCGGGGCGCCCTCGCACGCCTCGAACCCGATGGCACTCTCGCGATTTTTGGCGCAGCCAAGATCCCGCACATCAATCGCAGGAACCTGGCAAAGCAGCTCGGTCTGCCTCCCGAGCGTCTGCATCTCCATGAGGGGCATGTCGGCGGCGGCTTCGGCATCCGCGGCGAGATCTATCCCGAAGACGTGCTCGTCGCCCTTGCCGCGCTTCGACTTCATAGACCGGTCAAATGGATCGAGGACAGGCGCGAGCATCTCATTGCCGCCAATCATTCGCGCGACCAGGTCCACCGAGTGAAGGCCGCCATCGACGGTCGCGGCTTCGTCCTCGCAATCGACGACGAGTTCTGGTCGGATCAGGGCGCCTATGTGCGCACCCATGCAGCCACCGTTGCCGACCTCACCTGTGCCATGTTGCCTGGGCCTTATGTCGTGCCGGCCTATCGGGTGCGGGGGCACATCAGGCTCACCAACAAGACCCCGTGCGGCACCTATCGGGCGCCCGGACGCTATGAAGGAACTTTCGTCCGCGAGCGGCTGATGGACGAGATCGCGAAGCGGGTGGGGAGTGATCCTGTCACTGTAAGACGGATCAATCTCGTGCCGCCCGCCGCGATGCCGTTCGACCGCGGGCTCGAGGCGCTCGGCACGCATGTGACCTACGACTCCGGCGACTATCCTCTGCTGCTCGACAAGCTCCTCGCCCTGGTTGATCACGACGAGCTGCTGGGGAAGATCGCGCAACGGCGCGCCGGCGGAGAGCTCGTGGGATTCGGCCTCGGCTTCTTTGTCGAGAAGAGCGGGCTTGGCCCGTTCGACGGGGTGAAGATTTGCTTGAAGCCCGACGGCACCGTCGAGATCGTGACCGGTGCGGCTTCCCTCGGTCAGGGCGTCGAGACCGTGATCGCCCAGATCTGTGCCGACGTTCTGTCCTTGCCCATGGGCTGCTTCACCGTGATCCATGGGCAGACCGACAGAATCGACGATGGCATGGGCGCATTTGCCTCGAGGGTCACGGTGATGACGGGCAATGCTGCGCACCTGGCGGCGTGCGGGCTCAAGAGCAAGCTGCTGGCCGCCGCTGCCACCGCGCTCCAGGCGGATGCCCGCGCTCTCGAGATCAGGGATGGAGTGGTTGCAGCGCAGGACCGTTCCGGCCCGTCCATCGAGCTTGTGGCGCTCGCCGCGATCGCAGGGCCGTTCGAGGCCGAAGCATGGTTCCGCGTGGACCACATGTGCTATCCCTATGGGATCCATGCGGCCGTCGTCGCCGTGGATCCCGAAACCGGTGCAGCAAAGGTGGAGAAGCTCTTCCTGGCCTACGACATCGGGCGCTCGGTCAATCCGACCCTCGTGGCTGGCCAGTTGGTGGGCGGTGCTGCACAAGGCCTGGGCGGAGCGCTCTTCGAGGAATTCGTGTTCGACGAGAACGGGCAGCCGCTTGCTGCAAGCTTCGCCGATTACCTCATTCCGACTGCCCGCGAGATGCCGCCGGTCGCCATCCATGTCACCGAGGATGCGCCAAGCCCGATCAACCCGCTTGGCGTGAAGGGTGCGGGTGAAGGCGGCATCACCGCCGTAGGCGCAGCGATCGCCAATGCCGTCGACGAGGCGCTCGGGCGGCCGGGCGCTCAGGCGATCGATCGGCTGCCTCTGTCACCTGCGCGCATGCTATCGATCATGAAGCGGCTGCTCTAGGGCCGGAAGGCCGCGCCCTGGCGAACCTTGTCAAACAGACGTCTGTATTCGATCGAAGCAGCATCGGGATAGCGCAGATGCAGCTCATCCCGGATCGTTTCGGGGATCTGCTCGGGACGTTGCGATTCCACGATGATCCGGTCCTGTTCCATGATGGTGTCGAAACCGGTGGTAAATTCGGAGTCCGGCCGGTCGAGGGAGTGGTTGCGCGCAACGAAGCAGTAGATCACCGTATCCGTGTCACCGACCGGAGACGCGATGAAGGTCAGGATCGTCGCGTCGCCTGCCTTGGAATTCGACTGTTCCGACCATGTAGCGCCCTTGCCGACGGTCACCACCGTTTTCTTGTCGTGCAGAAGGAATGGAAAATACAGGGAATATTCGCGACGAAGCCGCGTGTCCTCATAGGCATAAGTGATGCCGTAATCTGTGCGATAGACCTCGTGCGGCTTGATGATGGGGCCGTCCGCGAGTTCGGTGTATCCCTTGTGAACGAAATTGAAATGCGCGAAATCCATCGCGTTCTCGATCACTCGGCCAGCCGAAGCCTTCCAGCGATAGGTGCCGGCAAGGCACACGCGGTAGTTCGGATTGTCGAAGGCATCGTCCGGCCATTGCGGGAACGGCTGGGCCGGTTCGGCCATTGCCACCCAGATGAGGCCATATTGCTCGCGCGCCATGAAGGTCATGGCGCGCGCCCGCTTCGGAATCGGCGCATCGGCCGGCAATGCCGGGATGTGGACGCACTGACCGCTGCGATCGTAGCGCCATCCGTGATAGGGGCAGGCGATCACGCCGTCCTCGACGGTTCCGCCCGACAGCGCGGCGCCGCGATGGATGCAGAGATCCTTGAAGGCGACCACACCCTCCCGGTCGCGCCAAGCCGCAATGCGCTCGCCCAGAAGAATGAACTGGCGTGGTTGGTCCGTGACCTCCGAGGTGGTGGCGATTGGGTGCCAATAGCTCTCGAGCGGGGTGACCGACATGGCTGGGTTCCTGGGCTTGCAGCTTTAAGGAAAATCGAATTTGTTTGACAGGATTAAAAGGCCTTCTTAGCGTTCAGTCAACGCGGACGAGTTGGTCGAAGGTGATCCCGGGTCGGGCGGCAGATCGCGGCAGGGCATGCGACAGGTCATGATCATGGTGGCGCCCAACGGAGCGCGGCGCACCAAGCTTGACCATCCCGCGCTGCCGCTCACCTCGAGGGAGATCGCCGACGAGGCACGCGCCTGCGCCGCCGCCGGGGCGACGGCCATTCATCTGCATGTCCGCGACGAGCACGGCGGGCACACCCTCGATGTTGACCGCTACAGAGATGCGATCGCGGCCGTCAGACAGCTGACGGGATCGGATCTGGTCATCCAGATCAGCACCGAATCCCTCGGCCGGTTTTCCGTGCGGCAGCAAATGGACTGCGTGCGCTCCTTGCGCCCGCCGGCGGTATCGATTGCATTGCGGGAAATTCTGGGCGAGCCTGATGCCTGGTACGAGGCGATCGAGTTCCTTCACTGGCTGGCTGGCCAATCCATCAGTGCGCAAATCATCCTCTACGATGCCGGAGATCTCGACCAGCTGATCCAGCTCGTCGAATCCCGCACGATACCGTTGCCGCCCTTGATGCTCTTTGTTCTCGGACGTTATCGCAGCGACCAGCAATCCTCACCCGATGATCTCATGCCGTTTCTCCTCCTTCGCGGCAAGCGCGACTGGCCCTTCGCAGTGTGCGCCTTCGGCCGGCGCGAGGCGGAGTGCATGGTGCGGGCCGCCCAGCATGGCGGCCATGTGA
>DATAOT010000227.1:0-8532 GCA_036265615.1 Aestuariivirgaceae bacterium | reverse complement strand
GGCGATGCAGCCCTCGGTCGGTCCGTGGTCGGGGCGCTCGAGATGGAGAAAGATGGCGCTGCCCAGGCCGGGCCGCGGCGGGGAGTCGTTGTAGCCGAGCACGACCAGGATGTCGTAGAGGCGGTCGACGCGCCACAGCCGTTCGGCCCCGGCAGGGTGGGGAAGGGCGACGGGGCGGTTGTAGTCGGGGCTTGCGGGGTCGTCGCACCAGCCGTCGGTCTCGGCGATCGGGGACAGCGGCAACAGGGAACGGGGCGGCTCCAGCCGGTCGGCCCGCCACCTGATCTCGCGCAGCGGCAGAAGGCCGGCCGGGGTCGCATGATCGCCCTCGCGCTTGCGCCGCGTGATCCCGGCTGCACCAAGGGCGCAGGGCATTGGCGGCCGGCCCTCGGCAATGATGATGCCGCGATGGCGCCCAAGCGGCGAGCGGCCCACCCGGATCAGGCGCGAGGCCGGCGCATGCCAGGATCTTTGCATCTTTCCGTGTAGCCCCCTAGATTGCAGTTCAGGCAGGGACCTGGCCATCCGTCCCCGGGAGTTTTCTGAATGAGTACCGTGAGAAAGGTTCTCATCATTGACGATGATGATGCATTGCGGGAGACGCTGAAAGAGCAATTCACGCTGCATGACGAGTTCGCGATCACCGACGCGGCCACGGCCTCGGCCGGCTTGAAGCAGCTCCGATCGGAGATGGTGGATCTGGTCCTGCTCGATGTCCGGCTGCCCGACATGGACGGACGGGAGGCCTGCAAGCAGATGCGCAAGAGCGGCTATCGCGGGCCGATCGTCATGCTGACGGCGCAGGACACCGAGGCCGACACCATTCTCGGCCTCGATTCCGGCGCCAACGACTATATCGCCAAGCCGTTCCGCTTCGGGGTGCTGCTGGCCCGCATCCGGGCGCAGCTGCGCCAGCATGAGCAGAGCGAGGATGCGGTGTTCAAGATCGGGCCGTACACCTTCAAGCCGGCAGCGAAAATGCTGATCCGCGGGGACAACCGCAAAGTCCGGCTGACCGAAAAGGAAACAAATATCCTCAAATTTCTCTATCGCGCCGGCGAGCGGGTGGTCGGACGGGAGATCCTGCTGCACGAGGTCTGGGGCTATAATGCGGGGGTGACGACCCATACGCTCGAGACCCATATTTACCGGCTGCGGCAGAAGATCGAAGCTGATCCATCGCAGGCGCAGATCCTCGTCACCGAAACTGGCGGATACAAGCTCGTCCCGTGAGCATCAAATCGACTGTCGAGCTGCTGCGGCACGTGCCGCTCTTTGCCGGCGTCGACCCGGCGCATCTGCAGGTCCTGTCCTTCGCCGCGGTTCGGCACGTGCTGCAGAAGGGGCAGACGCTCTATCGCGCCGGCGATCCCGGCTCGAGCGGGTACCTCGTCGTGTCGGGCACGGCACAGGCCGTCGCGCCGGGTGGCAGCGAAGCGGTGGCGATGATCGAGCGCGGAGCCTTTCTCGGCGAGCTCGCCATGCTCGCCAAGTTGCCGCATCACCTCACCGTCACGGCAACCTCGATGCTGACGGTCAACGAGATCGGCAACGATCTTTTCCTCAAGCTGATCAGCGAGTTTCCCGAGGCCGGGGCGCGAATCGTCGAGACTTTCGCGGCCAAGCTCGATTCCTCGATGCTGATGCTGCGGGAGGTGCAGCTTCTGTTCGAGAAGGCGAAGTCGTTCAGCCGGCGGTGAGGCAGTAGGCAACAGGCAATAGGCAATGGGCAATAGGGAAGAGCACCGTTCGCTGCCTATTGCCTATTGCCCCCTTCCTCCTTCCTCATAGCGACAGGGTCACCATCACCGGCACGTGGTCGGAGGAGCGCTCCCAGCCGCGGGTTTCGCGCACGACCTCGAGGGCGGTGCGATGGCGGCGGTAGCGGGCATCGAGCCAGATGTGGTCGAGCCGGCGGCCGCGGTCGGAGGCCGCCCAGTCGCGGGCGCGGTAGCTCCACCAAGTGTACAGCTTGTCAGTCAACGGCACATGGGCGCGCATCACGTCATGCCAGTTGCGGCCTGCCATGATGGCGACCAGCCGCTCGGTCTCGAGAGGGGTGTGCGAGACCACCTTGAGCAGCTGGCGATGCGACCAGACGTCATGCTCATGCGGGGCGACATTGAAGTCGCCGGTCAGGACATGCGGGGCATTGTCGTGGAGGCCGCTGCCAAGCCACTGTCGCATCTCGTCGAGAAAGGCAAGCTTGTGGGCGAATTTGGGGTTGCGCTCGGGATCGGGGAGATCGCCGCCGGCGGGGACATAGAGGCTGTGGATCCAGGGCAGACCGTCGCCGGCAAGGCGGATGGCGATGTGGCGGGCGTCGTCCTTGCCGCAGAACTGGCGCGTGTGAATTTCGGCGACGGGCAGGCGCGACAGGATGGCGGTTCCGTGGTAACCGGCCTGGCCGCGCTCGGCGATGTGCGGGTAGCCGCGGGCGGCAAACAGCACCGAGGGGAAAAGGCCCTCGGGGCACTTGGTCTCCTGCAGGCACAGGACGTCCGGCTGCCAGCGCTCGAGGAAGCGGCAAACCAGATCGGCACGCAGCCGAACCGAATTGATGTTCCAGGTGGCGATCTTCAGCTGCATCCCGAGACGATGATCATTCTATCGAGCCATACTCCATCCTCATGGCCGGGCTCGACTCGGCCATCCAGTCTTTTCTTCGACCATCCACTGGATGGCCGACTCGGCTGCCGTCCATCAGGGTTACAGCCCAGGATTGCCATAAAATGAAAAGGGCGCCCGGTCGGGGGGCCGGGCGCCCTCGCGCCTTTGCGCTTGCGCCGGGAGGGGAGTCCGGCGCTGTGCCGACGGCCATGGCCATTCGAGCGGGGGGCAGATGGCCACTCCAAACGGACGCCGGTACTGAGAACTAACTATTTGGAGGCGGCGCCATTTTCAATGGCGTCGACGCACAATTTTCCGTGACCCCGATCGATTCAACCTGTTATGGCACGTTTCTGGCTCGTTTCCCCGCTTTAGACCAGCCCCGCTGACTATTCATCCTTGAGCCGACGTTTCGGCACCTCGATCTCGAACAGCTTCGGATCAGGCTGCACGCCAGGCTCGAGCTTGGCGATGTTGACGGTGGTCTTGCGGCCCTGACCATCGACGACGATCCATTGCTGCAGCGCCGAACTCTCGGGATCGTAAACCAAAACCAACTGGCCCGGCACAAGGCTGTCCTTGGATTCGAGAGTGACCCAGAACACGCCGGATTTTTCCTCCACGCCCAGGATCTTGGCCTCCTTCAGGAGGTCGACCTCCTTGGCCAGCATGAGATTGAGCGGGGTAGCGGAGAGCGGATATTGGTCGGCCTTATTCTTGGCATTGTTCTTGACGGTGACCCAGCGGCCATCGGAAACGATGACGAAGGGATTGGGCGGGGCATATTCGAAGCGCATCTTGCCGGGCTTGCTGATGTAGAAGACGCCGGCCGAGACATTCCCCTTGGGGCTGACCTGGGTGAATTCGCCTTTCATGGTGGTGAGACTGTTGAAGTAGTCCCCGAGCTTTTTCACCACCGCAAGCTGTGCCTCGCTCAGCTGATCATTGCTGGCGGCATTGGCGGATCCGACCGCCAGGAGCAGGCCCGCCATGACGGCGAGTCCCAGCAGCACCTCTTTCATCCAACGGATCATGCTCCCACCCCTTCCCTATCGCGGCAACACGAGCGTCGTGGCCTCGCGCGGCCGTGACGGTCGACACATTCATGAATAAGGCGGCAGCAATTGGGCCGCCTGTGGCTATTCACTCGGCGCTGGCCCCCGGCACCAGAATTTCGCGCTTTCCAGTTGCGTTGGGGGCGGAGATGATCCCCTCCTTCTCCATGCGTTCGATCAGGCTCGCAGCCTTGTTGTAACCGACCTGCAGCCGCCGCTGGACATAGCTCGTCGAAACCTTCTTGTCGCGCAGAATCACCTGGACCGCCTGGTCATAAAGCTCATCGCCCGAACCACCTTCGAAGGCGCCCTCGGCACCGCCGCTGCCGCCCTCGCCGCCCGCTTCCTCCTCCTCGGTCTCCTCGGTGACGCTGTCGACATATTCGGGCGAGCCTTGCGCCTTGAGGTGACGGACGATCTTGTCGACCTCGTCCTCGGTGACGAAAGGCGAATGAAGGCGCGAGATGCGGCCGCCGCCGGCCATGTAGAGCATGTCGCCCTGGCCGAGCAGCTGCTCGGCACCCTGCTCGCCGAGAATGGTGCGGCTGTCGATCTTGGAGGTGACCTGGAAGCTGATGCGGGTCGGGAAGTTGGCCTTGATGGTGCCGGTGATGACGTCGACGGAGGGCCGCTGCGTCGCCATGATGACGTGGATGCCGGCGGCGCGTGCCATCTGGGCGAGGCGCTGGACGGCGCCCTCGATGTCCTTGCCGGCAACCATCATCAGGTCGGCCATCTCGTCGATGATGACGACGATGAAGGGGATGGGCCTGAGGTCCATCAGCTCCCTCTCGAAGATCGGCTCGCCGGTCAGCTCGTCATAACCGGTCTGGACGGTGCGCGAGACGGTCTCGCCCTTGGCCAGCGCCTGGGCGACGCGCTGATTGAAGCCGTCGATGTTGCGGACGCCGAGCTTCGACATCTTGCGGTAGCGATCCTCCATCTCGCGCACCGCCCATTTGAGCGCCACCACTGCCTTGCGCGGGTCGGTCACCACGGGAGCAAGGAGATGGGGGATGCCCTCATAAACGGAAAGCTCGAGCATCTTGGGATCGATCATGATCAGCCGGCAGCGCTCCGGGGTCAGGCGGTAGAGCAGCGACAGGATCATGGTGTTGATGCCGACCGACTTGCCGGAGCCGGTGGTGCCGGCGATCAGCAGATGCGGCATGCGGGCCAGATCGGCGAAGATCGGCTCTCCGCCGATGTTCTTGCCGAGTGCCAGGCAGAGGGTCTGGCCGGTCTTTTCATAGGCCTCCGAACCCAGGAGCTCGCGCAGGAAGACGGTCTCACGCTTGGCGTTGGGAAGCTCGATGCCGATGACATTGCGGCCCGGCACGACGGCGACGCGGACCGAGACGGCACTCATCGAGCGGGCGATGTCGTCGGCAAGCCCGATCACGCGTGACGATTTGATGCCCGGGGCCGGCTCGAGCTCGTAAAGGGTGACGACCGGGCCGGGCCGGACATGGATGATCTCGCCGCGGACGCCGAAGTCCTCGAGCACGCCTTCGAGCATGCGGGCATTGTTCTGGAGCACCTCGTCGGAGAGATCGACGGCACGGCCCTGATGACGGGGCTCGGCCAGGAAGGTAAGAGGCGGCAGCTCGAACTTGCCGCGCGGAACGGGACGGGCGCGGGCGCTGGGCTTGACCGGACCGGCAGCCTGGGTGACGCGCTTGCGCGGGAGGGGAGCCGATTCCTCGTCCTCGTCCGTCGCGTCTTCGTCGGCGAAGCCTTCTTCGTCGTCCTCTGCCTCTACATCCTCGTCCTCTTCGGCTTCGTCATCCTCCTCCTCGGCGTCGGCCTCGTCGTCCTCCTCGACCGCCACCTTGGAGCGTCGACCGGCACCGATCAGGCGCGGCTCGACCCGCACCACCTTGGCGGCCTCGCGCTCTGCCGGGGCTTCGGCCTTGGCCACCTTCGAGCCGGCGCGCGCCGGCTTGCGGCGGCGCTTGCGGTGAAAGAGGCGGCGCAGCAGCGATCCGAAGCGCTGAACGCCGCGGGCGAAGAAACCGAAGCTCGCCGCGACCATGGCCTCGACGCGGTCGCCGAACAGGCCGGTCCAGGCCACCACATCATCGCTGCGAATGCCGAGCGCATTGCAGGTCAGGACGATGAAGGTGCCGGCGGTCAGCACGGAGGCGGCGCCACGGGCGACGCCGTCATGCATGGCGAGACCCATGAGGCTGACGCTCATGTTGTAGACGACGTCGCCGATGCCGCCGCCGAGGCCGGTGCCGAGCACCCAGCCCTGCGGCACCGGCAGGCTTGCGAGAAAGCCGGCAATCGCGACGCTGGCCAGCGGCCAGGACAGGAGCCGCCGCAGCGGTTGGCCGAGCGGGGAGTGGCCAAGCAGCGTGAAAGCCCAGCCCAGCGGGATGACGGTTAAGGGAATCGTTGCGAGGCCGAGGCCCTGCATCAGCTCATCGGCGAAGGCGGCACCCGGCCAGCCGAGCAGGTTCTGCGGCGCGGCGTCGGTCGCGTGATTGAAGGAGGGATCATCGGCCCGCCAGCTCGCCAGGCACACTGCGGCAATGCCGGAGGCGCCGATCAGGGCGAGGCCGCTCAGCTCCAGAAGACGGTTGCGGACGAAGCGCCGCAAGCCTTCAGGGACCGCGCTGTCGCTGGTTTCGAGTGACGAATGGAGTGACATTGCCAAGCGGTTTCGAAAGGGCCTCGTGGCACTGTTGCGAAACCGTGGTTAAGGTCGGGTTAATGGGGAGAAAGAAGGCAATAGGCAATAGGCAATAGGCAGTGGGGAAGGGCACCACTGACTGCCTACTGCCTACTGCCTACCGCCTACTGCCTCAGTTGTAGGCCTGCTCGCCGTGATAGGCGATGTCGAGGCCTTTGCGCTCCTCCTGCTCCTTGACTCTCAGGCCGACCGTCAAGCGGCAGATCATCAAGGCGACGAAGCTGACGAGCGCGGTCCAGATCGCGGCGGTGGCAACCGCCCAGACCTGGGCCATGAACTGCGTCCCGAAGACATAGGGAGCAAGCTTGGTCGAGGTGTCGCCGGCAAGATAATCGGTGACGCCGACACCGCCGAGGGCCGGATTGACGAAGATGCCCGTGAGCAGCGCCCCGATCATGCCGCCAATGCCGTGGACGCCGAAGACGTCGAGCGCGTCGTCATAGCCGAGCCGGCGCTTGAGCCAGACCACGGCCCACAGGCAGAGAAAGCCGGCGGCGAGCCCGACCACGATGGCACCCGCAGGTCCGACCCAGCCGCAGGCCGGGGTGATGCCGACAAGGCCGGCAACGGCTCCGGAGGCGGCGCCGAGCAGGCTCGCATGGCCGCGGGTCAGATATTCGCCGAACGACCAGGCGATGGCCGCCGCCGCGGTGGCAATGGTGGTGTTGAGCACGACGAGCGCGGTGAGCCCGTTGGCCTCGAGATTGGAGCCGGCATTGAACCCGTACCAGCCGACCCATAGGAGACAGGCACCAATGAAGGTGAGGGCGAGGTTGTGCGGCGCCATCGGCTCCCTGCCGAAGCCGATGCGCGGGCCAAGAACGAGGGCGCAGACCAGCCCGGCGACACCGGCATTGACATGGACGACGGTGCCGCCGGCGAAGTCGAGGGCGCCGAGATTGAACAGGTAGCCGTTGGTGGCACCGATCGCCGAGCCAAGGGCCGACAGCACGTCGGCCCTGGCCTGGTCGGTTCCCGCGGCGGCGTAGTCGGCGAGGAATTTTGAGGCGGCACCCTCACCCAATATGCCCTTGAGATAGGGCAGGTTGGCCTGGCTCAGCGTGTAGGCGTCGGGGCCGGCCCAGAACCACACCATATGTGCGATCGGCAGATAGGCGAAGGTGAACCAGAGGACGAGGAACAACAGCACCGCGGAAAATCGCATGCGCTCGGCGAAGGCGCCGACAATCAGCGCCGGTGTGATACAGGCAAAGGTCATCTGGAAAGTGACATAGACGAACTCGGGGATGAAGGTTTCCTTCGAGAAGGTGGCGGCGATGGTGTTGACGTCGACGCCGGCCAGCATCGACTTCGAAAGCCCGCCGACAAAGGGCGTGAGGGCGGCGGAGCTGTTGCCGCTGAAGGCCAGGGAATAGCCGTAGACCACCCACAGGATCGAGATCATGCAGAAGCACATGAAGACCTGCATGAGCACCGAAAGGACATTCTTCGAGCGCACCAGGCCGCCATAGAACAGGGCAAGCCCGGGAATGGTCATGAGAATGACCAGGATGGTGGCGGTCAGCATCCAGGTGGTGTCGCCCTTGTTCACCGTCTGGGCAGCAAAGGCCTCAGGAACTGCGGCACTCAGGGCGGCAGCCGCCACAAGCGAGGTAGCGAGGAAACGGCGGAGCCGCCCCCCTCCGGTCGGCAAATCGATGTGCTTCATGTTCTCGGCTCTCCGGTGATCACGCCAAACGGGGTGCCGGTCGTCCGGCTGGGGTCCCCTCGGGCGCTTAACCAAGAACCGTGCCAGTTCGGGACATCGCGGAAAATTGCGGAATCCTGGCGCCTCGGCACGCCGAAGGAACGAGCTGTTGCCCAAATCTTGGGCAACGATCTGTCGGTGATGGTTTTTTAGTCAGATGGCGCTGGCGGCTTGGTCGCGAGGCGGATCAGGCCTTCCTGGGCGACGGAGGCAACGAGCGTTCCCTGCCGATCGAAGATGCTGCCGCGGGTAAAGCCGCGGGCGCCATGGGCGCTGGGCGAATCCTGGGAATAAAGCAGCCAGTGGTCGGCACGGAAGTTGCGATGGAACCACAAGGCGTGATCGAGGCTGGCCATTTTCATCTCGGGGTCAAAGAAATTGCGGCCGTGCGGCACCAGCGCGGTATCGAGCAGCGTCATGTCGGAGGCATAGGCCAGCACGCATTGGTGGATCGAGGGATC